>JAHEHE010000001.1:0-89256 GCA_024644725.1 Flavobacteriaceae bacterium
CAGAAGTCCTTATGCGCCGATTGAGAGGGAAAAAGAAGTGGGTGACCGAATACAACGAGCTCAAAGCAGACGGCGAGGACCTTTTGGTCATGTATGACTTTTTCAAAGAAGAGGAAGCAACCGAACAGGAGGTACAGGCCGTGTTCGACAAGACCCTGAGCAAACTTGAGGCCCTTGAGTTTCGGAATATGCTTTCCGAGGAGGGTGACGACCTCAGTGCCGTTCTCCAGATTACAGCAGGAGCAGGAGGCACAGAAAGTTGTGATTGGGCCCAAATGCTGATGCGCATGTACATCATGTGGAGCGAAAAACAGGGCTTCAAGGTCAAGGAACTCAACTACCAGGAAGGTGACGTGGCCGGTATCAAAACCGTAACGCTGGAAATAGACGGTGAATACGCTTTTGGTTACCTGAAGGGTGAAAACGGTGTGCATCGTTTGGTACGCATCTCCCCTTTCGACAGCAATGCTAAAAGACATACCTCATTCGCCTCGGTATACGTATATCCCCTGGCTGACGAGTCTATAGAAATTGAAATCAACCCTGCAGATATCACCTGGGATTTTGCGCGCTCCGGTGGAGCAGGCGGTCAGAACGTCAACAAGGTTGAGACCAAGGCCATTCTCAGGCACAAACCCTCGGGAATCATGGTTGTGAACTCAGAAACACGTTCCCAGCTCGAGAACAGGGAGAAGGCCATGCAAATGCTCAAGTCCCAACTCTACGAAATCGAACTGCAAAAGCAGCGAGAAAAACGGGACAGCATTGAAGCGGGAAAAATGAAGATAGATTTTGGCTCCCAGATTCGAAACTATGTCATGCACCCATACAAGCTTGTCAAGGACGTAAGGACACAACACGAAACCGGAAATGTGGATGCCGTCCTCAATGGAGATATCGATGCCTTCATCAAGGCCTATCTGATGGAAGGCAGCGATCAATCACCCGCCGACAAAGAGCTTTAAGATGCCAGAAAACCGGATTGACAACATAGTTTTTGACCTTGGAGGAGTACTTGTAGACTGGGATCCTAAATATCTGTATAGCAAGGTCTTCAAGAATGATGAAAAACAAATAAACTCTTTTCTCTCGGAAGTCTGTACACCGGATTGGAATGTTGAACAAGACGCCGGAAGAAGCCTTGCCGAGGCGACCCAAATACTGATTGACAGATTCCCCGGGCAAGAAGATCACATTCGTCTTTTCTATGATCGCTGGGAAGAAATGATCAGGGGCGCTGTACAAGGCACAGTGACCCTGCTGGAAGAACTCAAGAGACGGGATGATCACAACCTGTATGCCCTGACCAACTGGAGTGCCGAAACTTTTCCGGTCGCCCTTGAACGCTTTGATTTCCTGGGCTATTTCAAGGGTATAGTGGTTTCAGGAGAGGAGAAAACACGAAAGCCTTTTCCCAGAATCTACGAAATTCTATTTGACAGATACAGCCTCGATCCAGGCGCTTCGGTTTTTATTGATGACAGCCTTCCAAATGTTGAGACCGCCAAAGATCTGGGCATGACTGGCATCCATTTCAGACATCCGGAACAGTTGAGTTCCGACCTTCGAGCCCTGGGTATACTGCACTGAGATGCGGTCTCCATTTCTGGCCAAAAAATCGGTGAAATTTTGCTTAAATTCCAATATTATTACCCATAGATTTTTCTTATAGTGCATATTTATTTAATTGTTTTTCATGCTAATATGAATATTATATAAAGTATTAGTTGATACCTCATGGATTTGGAGATCATCCTTCACTCACCTTCCAATTTTCACTCAAATCAGCCCCGTTTTCAACCGTTGGTCGAATGATTTTGACTGTTTGTCAACAGAAATTTTCGCACATAGTTTTTATTTCTATTTTAGCTATAGAATCAAAATCCAACTATGCCTCTTCTAATCGTCGTCCTCGGAATCATTCTTCTTTTTCTTCTGATCGCCGTTTTCAAATTAAATGCTTTTTTGTCCTTTATTATCGTTTGTCTGCTTGTCGGGATTCTCCAGGGCATGGAACTCGAGGCCGTAATCCAATCCATCCAGAATGGTATCGGCAGCACTCTCGGATTCCTTGTTTTGATTTTGGGATTGGGAGCCATGCTGGGCAAGCTGGTCGCCGAAAGTGGAGCCGCCCAGCGAATTACTTCCGGCCTTGTGGATCGTTTTGGCAGAAAATACATTCAATGGGCGGTGGTTCTCGCTGGTTTTATCGTTGGGATCCCCATGTTCTACACCGTTGGGTTTGTGATACTCATTCCGCTCGTCTTCACAGTCGCTGCAGCAACAAACCTGCCCCTGATCTATGTTGGACTGCCTATGCTGACTTCCTTGTCGGTCACCCACGGTTTCCTGCCCCCGCATCCCGCACCGACGGCAATCGCATCCATGTTCGGTGCGAGCATAGGTAAAACACTGCTTTACGGAACGGTGGTGGCCATCCCTGCGATTGTTATTGCCGGTCCCCTTTTTGCCCGAACGATTAAGAAAATAAAAGCTACTCCCCTTCCTGAATTTTATAACCCGGTTGTTCTCAAGGACCATGAAATGCCTAAAATGGGGATCAGTATTTTCACAGCCCTGCTGCCTGTTTTGCTGATCGGGCTCTCCACCCTGCTCGATTATGCGCTGCCCGTGGATTTTCCCGGCAGGAAACTGCTGATTTTTATAGGAAACCCGGTAATGGCCATGCTTGTCTCGGTCCTGGTGGCCATTTTTACACTCGGTCTTTCCCGGGGCAAGAAGATGAAGGAAGTGATGGACACCTTGTCGATCTCCATCTCAAGCATTACTATGGTACTCTTGATTATAGCCGGTGCCGGAGCACTCAAGCAGATTCTGGTTGACAGTGGGGTCAGCGATTACATTGGAACCATCCTTCAGGGCTCCAATATTCCTCCCCTGATCCTGGGCTGGTTGATTGCTACGATTCTTAGGGTAAGTATTGGTTCGGCAACCGTTGCCGGACTCACAGCTGCCGGTATTGTCCTGCCCCTTGTTTCAAACATGGCAGTTCAACCCGAACTGATGGTTCTTGCCATAGGCTCGGGCAGCCTGATGCTATCGCATGTCAATGATGGCGGGTTTTGGCTCTTCAAAGAGTATTTCAACCTTTCCATCCGGGAAACCCTCAGAACCTGGACGGTCATGGAGACCCTGGTAGGAATCATCGGAATCACAGGAGTACTGATTATGAATCAAATCTTGTAAATCGATTTAATATGGATATCAAAGTTTCTCAACGCATTAAAGACCTGGGACTGGTTTTCCCTCCGGCTCCAAAGCCTGCAGGAGTCTATCGACCCATTTTGGTCATCGACAAGTTCTTATATGTTTCCGGCCAATCACCTATGAATTATGACGGACAGCTTATGAAAGGGCGAGCAGGAGACGATTTGAGTCTCGAAGAGGCAAAACAGGCCGCTCGTCAAGTAGGACTCACGATGTTATCGACCATAGTCACCCATTTTGGCGACATTGATCGCGTGAAGCGCGTGGTCAAGGTGTTGGGCATGGTAAACAGCACACCTGACTTCACAAGTCATCCCCTGGTGATGAATGGATTCAGCGAGCTTATGGCTGATGTCTTTGGAAAAGAATACGGCATTGGAGTTCGAAGTGCGGTTGGCATGATCCTTCCAGATGGGATTCCGGTTGAAGTTGAGGCGATGTTTGAGCTTCACTGATCTTATTGAGGATGAGCGACAAGAACTGGTACTTTCCTAAAAATACAGATCAACTGATTAGCCCGGCCCTGCTCTTCTATCCGGATCGCATCCGGTACAACATAGAACAAATGATCCGGATTTCAGGCGACGCGAGGAGGCTCTGGACGCATGTGAAAACCCACAAGAACGCTGAGATCATCGGTATGCAGATCGAGGCAGGAATCGACAAATTCAAATGCTCCACCCTTTCCGAGGCTGAATTGTTGGGACGTTGTGATGCAAAAGAGGCTCTTCTTGCCATGCAACCTACAAACGTTCATCTCGAGACCTATCTCAAACTGGCAAAAAGTTATCCCGGGACGGGGTTTTCAACCCTGGTTGACAATGAGGACACATTAACCATGATCGGGGAACAGGCCCGGGCTAGCGGAAGAAAAATAAGGCTTTGGCTGGATATCAACAACGGAATGAACCGAACCGGGATCATACCAGGAGCGGAGGCTGTCAATCTTTTCGAAAGCATGAACGCCGATCCATGGATCGAGTGCCTGGGGATCCACGTTTACGACGGACATATTCACGATCCCGAACTGGAGATTCGAGCGAAGAAGTGCCAGAAGGCCATGCAACCCGTCATGGAAATGCTGGATGCAATAGCGTCTCGAGGCCTGGAAGTCGAAAAAATTATTGCGGGTGGCTCCCCCACTTTTGCATTACATGCAGAGAACAAGAGTCTGGATTTGAGTCCGGGAACTACATTATTATGGGATGCAGGATACGGAAAGAACTACCCTGATCTCCCTTTTAAACCCGCTGCCGCCTTGCTGAGCCGAGTGGTGAGCAAGCCATCTCCGGGCATGGCCTGCACAGATTTGGGACATAAGTCGGTAGCCTCGGAAATGGGCTTCCCAAGGATTCATTTCCTGAACCTGGACAATTGTGATCAGATCTCCCAAAGCGAAGAGCACCTGGTTCTGAGGTGTGAAAACACAGAAGATCTGGCCATCGGCAGCCCTATTTTCGCTCTTCCTCTTCACATATGCCCCACCGTTGCCAAATACGACAAGGCTGCGATTGTCGTCGAGGATGAAGTTGATGGGAGCTGGTGGATATCGGCGAGGAATCACGATCCGTCAGGAATCAAAAAGTAGAATTAGCAAACAGAAAACAAATGATTGAACTCAAAAGTATTTCAAAGATGGGGCTGACCCTGTTCATCGGAATCAGTCTCGTCGCAGCAAGCTGTACCAAGGAAATAAAACCGAACGAACAGGAAACGGATCCTCCGAAGCCAGAGATCAGTCGCATAGAAGGAACCTGGAAAATGACTTACGCCGAAATACGCGAAAATGACTCAATCGAGGTCAAAGACCTCAGCTCAACGGATTTCATCAAAATCATCAATCGAAGTCATTTTGCTTTTTTCAACCAGGATCGCGGGACCCAGGACAACTTCATGGCCGGTGCCGGCACCTATACGTATGACGGCTCCAAATACATCGAGCACCTGGATTTCATAAACTTTGTGGACTACAGGGGACATACCTTTTCCTTTGACGTCGAAATTAAAGGAGATTCCCTGATCCAGCAGGGCTATGAGAAAATTGAAGCTTCAGGAATCGATCGATACATTCTGGAAAAGTATATACGAATTAAGAAATAATCCCTGACCCATGTTCATTTTTGACGCACACCTTGATCTGGCCATGAATGCCTTGGAATGGAATCGCGATCTCAGATGGAGCATATCGCAGATTCGACAAAGCGAATCGGGCATGTCCGACAAACCCGACAGGGGAAATAACACAGTTTCTTTTGATGCGATGAGAAGAGGCAACATCGGATTGTGTGTTGCTACACAGATAGCGAGATACGTGAGACCTGAAAGTGATCTACCTGGCTGGAATTCACCGGAACAGGCCTGGGCACAGACCCAGGGCCAGCTATCCTGGTATAGAGAAATGGAAAGACTTGGACACCTCAAACAGATTACCGACGTCGATGGTCTGAGAAATCACCTGCAGCATTGGGAGACGGACCCTGATCAACAGCCCATTGGCTATGTCCTCAGTCTTGAGGGAGCCGATTCCCTTGTGACCCTCGAGCATCTGGAAATTGCCTATGAAAGCGGTCTCAGGGCTGTAGGACCGGCTCATTATGGACCCGGAACCTATGCCCACGGAACAGATTCACAGGGAGGGATCGGATCCCGGGGGAAAGAGCTCCTGAAAAAAATGGAAGAGCTGAACATCATCCTGGACGCCACCCATCTGTGCGATGAGAGCTTTTGGGAAGCTATGGATCAATTCAATGGACCCATTTGGGCCAGCCACAACAACTGCAGAAAATTCGTCAATCACAACCGACAATTTTCGGATGATCAAATTCGAGAATTGATAGGCCGCGGGGCGGTTATCGGTATGGCCCTGGATGCCTGGATGATGGTGCCCAACTGGAAACGGGGCATTTCAACGCCTGCCTCTATGCATGCAAGCCTCCGACAGACTGTCGACAACATAGATCATATCTGTCAGATAGCCGGTAATGCCGATCATGTCGGAATAGGAACCGATTTGGATGGTGCCTTCGGAAAGGAGCAGACCCCCATGGAAATCGATACGATTGCCGACCTTCAAAAATTACCCGATATGTTGAAGGCCAAAGGTTACGAATCCCCTGATATAAATGGGATCATGAGCCTCAATTTCATTCGTTTCCTCGAGAGGAGCTGGTCCTGACAGAACTCATTTTCAGTCTAAAATGATTTCGTTACATTTGAGCGCAAATTCAACCCAAATTTTCTGATCAGATGACACAAAGAAATTTCACAACAGACATAATGAAATACTGCTTTTTAATTCTTGCTACCTTTTTGCTCGTATTGACCGTAGGCTGCAATCAGAATTCACGAGTGGAAAGAGCCGACATCGACATTGTGGAAGGCGTATTGATGGTCGAAGGAAAGAACTTCACAGGGGTCGCTTATGACACCTATACAAACAAGACCCTGCGCAGTGAATACGAGATTGTGGATGGCCGGGAACAAGGAATAAGCACCACCTATTTCACCAACGGGCAGATTGATGAAAAGGCAACCTGGGTCGAAGGCAAAAAGCACGGAGCCTATGAAAAGTACTTTGAGAACGGTCAACTTGCCGTAAAAGGAACCTTTGCAGAAGGAAAGCGTGACGGTGCGTTTGAGACCTTTTACGAAAACGGTATGATCAATAAAAAAGGGTTCTATGATGATAACAAACTAACGGGAACGGTCCAGGATTTTTATGAAGATGGTCAATTGAAAACTTCGATTACCTACAACGAGAACATGAAGGATGGCCCCTATGAAGAATACTACAATACAGGTCAGATGCGGGTTTTCGGATACTTCAAAAAAGACAGGAGAGACGGTACCTTTGAGATATACTTAGAGGATGGCACGCTCCAGCAAAAACAAGTATACCAAAATGGAAGAGTCGTTCAAAACTGATTTTCCTGGAGACTTTTGACCCCTGTTACGGGTCGATTCGAATCATAAATTCCTCAGTCGTCGTGTTATTTCCGAGGCAGACTCGATCGCGATCGTCCGGTTCATCGCGCGTGTCATAGGTCTCTACCGTTACTGAAAATCTGAAGGTTCCGGATTCCTCAGGTTTGCCCGAAAGCCTTATGTTTCGATCAAAGATCGTGTATTGAACGCCTTCCGGAAGAGAACCCATTACTTCAAAACCGTAATCAAAGGAATCCTCATTTGGGGAATTCTTGATCCAGGCAGTGATAAGACCCGAATAGGGCTCACCCACTTTACCCTCACTCAATTCGGCTTTAAGTTCGGGTTTATGAGGAAAGACGCAGTCGACCGCTTCTCCAAGCACTTCGTTTACAATTTCTTCACAGGAAGAGAACAAAAGTGTCAGGGCACACAATAAAATCAGGGGGCGTTTGTGAATTTCAAAAAGCTTCATGAGGGGATAATTTTGAATTCTTGTAAATGAAAAACAAATATCGTTCCAAGAATTAAAAAACAACTCTTAAACCTGATTTTCAGCCCCTAAAAAATCTCATTATCCTGCCTCTCATATAGACTTTATAGCTTTTAGTTGAAAAATATTTTTATCTTTAAGGATATTAGGGTTCAAATAACTGATCATGTCATCGAGAGAAATAGAGGTCATCCTCAGTCGTCAATGGGCGGATTCGTTGTCAACTGCGGTGTTCATCGTAGACCCGGAAGGCAATCTGATTTTCTACAACGAACGTGCGGAAGCCTTGTTGGGAATGAGGTATGACGAAACCGGTGTAATGCCTGTCGAGGAGTGGTCGTCCATTTTTACGCCAAAAGATGATGAAGGAAACATTCTGCCTCCAGAGGATTTGCCCCTGGTGGAGACCTTGAGCTTTCAAAGACCTGCTCATGGAGAATTCTGGATCAGAAGTCTCAAGGGTATTGACTACAAGATCTCGGTAACTTCCTTCCCGATCATGGGCCGACCGAATCGGTTCCTTGGTGGAATTGCCATATTTTGGAAAATGAAGACAAAATGAAAATTACGATTTGGGGCTGTCGCGGATCTATGCCTTCCCCGGGTCCGGATATGATCAAATACGGAGGCAACACTTCCTGTGTGCAGGTAGAGCATGGAGATACCTGCCTTATATTGGATGGAGGCTCAGGTATCCAGGAGCTTGGAAATGCCCTGAACCCCGATACCCGTGTCGTAAATTTGCTCTTGACCCACCTGCATATCGATCACATCATGGGACTTGGCTATTTCAGGCCCTTTTACAATCCGAAGTGCACAGTCAACATTTGGGGGCCGACCGGTTCAAACGAGAGCCTGGTGGAAAGACTTCGGAGGTACTTCTCACCTCCCTTCTTTCCAGTTCGCCTGAAAGAGCTGCCCGCTGAGATCTATGTTTTTGAAATCGACAACTCTGATTTTGAGATCGACTCGTTCCGAATTCGTTCGGAATACATTTGTCATCCCGGGCCCACTGTTGGATATCGCGTTGAATGCGGAGATTCGGTTTTATCTTACATCCCGGATCACGAACCCGCGCTGGGTTCCAGCGATTTTCCTCATTCCACCGAATGGTGCAGTGGGTATGATATTGCTGAAAATGCTGACCTTCTGCTTCACGACGGACAGTATACCCAACAAGATTATAAGGGTAAAATAGGATGGGGACATTCCTCGATGAAAGATGCTATCGATTTTGCAAAACTCTCACGGGTCAAGAAATTGATTTTGTTCCATCACGATCCCCTGCATTCGGATACAACCCTCGAAAACATGTTTGAACAGTGCACTGCAAACAAGGAGTTTGGATTCGAACTGGCACTTGCTCGCGAGAAAGACACCTTCACGCTAGACTGACTTCAAATCTCAATTCTAAATCCACAATCGATCCATGCTCCTGTACTGGATCGCCTCCGCTATATGGTCGGCCTGAATATCATTGCTTTGGGAGAGGTCTGCGATCGTCCTCGATACCCTAAGGATACGGTCATAGGCTCGGGCAGAAAGGTTAAGACTTCGCATAGCCTGTTTCAACAATTCTCGGGCCCCGGGTTGAATCTGACAGTGTCGACGAATTTCCCGCACACCCATCTGCGCATTGCAATGCAAGGATTTAGCATTTCGGCAACCTGCATCCTGGTATCGATTCTCCTGAATAATTCTTGCCCTACTAACCCGCTTGCGAATGGCTTGACTGGATTCGCCTCCAAAATCAGAGGACAGTTTTTCGTAGGAAACCGTTTGCACCTCAATTTGCAGATCAATTCGGTCGAGCAGGGGCCCTGATACTTTCGAAATATACCTTTTTGCAGAACGGATGGCGGACAAATCCGAATTTTCATTCAAAAATGAGCCTCCTGGACTTGGGTTCATGCTGGCCACCAGCATGAAGCTACTCGGGTAGGTCACTTTGGCCCGGGATCTTGAAATCGTGACCCGCCTTTCCTCAAGGGGTTGACGAAGCACTTCCAGCACTCCTTTTTTGAATTCGGGCAACTCATCCAGGAAAAGAACACCGTTGTGTGCCAGCGAGATCTCCCCGGGCAAGGGGTATGCCCCGCCGCCAAGAAGGGCCACGGAACTTGCGGAGTGATGAGGCGACCTGAAGGGGCGCCGCTTCAGCACACCGCCGTTTTCAGTCAATTTTCCGGCTACCGAATGAATCTTGGTCACCTCCAATGCCTCAACATTTGACATAGACGGCAAAATGGATGGCAAACGCTTAGCCAACATGCTCTTACCCGATCCCGGAGGGCCTACCATCAGGACGTTATGCCCGCCTGCAGCTGCAATCTCGAGGCAGCGCTTCACCGTTTCCTGTCCTTTTACCTCCGAAAAATCGGGTAAATCTTCCCCAAGACTGTCTTCCCGGTCTTTGGGTCCCGGTGATGTTAGCGTTTCCAATCCTGCTCCGAATTGGAGAAAGTGAACCACTTCTGTTAGGTTGTTGGCACCTAAAACAGCAAGCTCGTTCACTACGGAAGCCTCGCAGGAATTCGAAATCGGAAGAATAAGACCTTTAAAACCGTGGTCACGGGCCGCAATTGCAATGGAGAGAACCCCACGAACAGGCCTCAACCCACCGTCCAGGGACAGCTCCCCTACCATGAGGTATTTGTCAAAAATACTTGAGTCAATCTGCCCGGAGGCTATCAAAATGCCAATGGCCATAGGGAGGTCGTATGCAGATCCCTCCTTGCGAAGGTCAGCCGGGGCCAGGTTAATGGTAATCTTTTTGCCCGGCATGCGAAATCCCGAGTTTTTGAGAGCCGCAGAAATCCGGTAACCGCTTTCCCGGATGGCACTGTCCGGCAAGCCGATCAGATGATAAGCTATTCCTCTGTCAATATTGACCTCAATGCGAATCAGATAGGCGTCAACACCCAAAAGAGCGGCCCCGTTAACGATCACCAACATGAAAATTGCTTTTCTATGGGTGATTTAATCCCGAAAAGTCAACATTTGGATCGAGAAGAATATACCGCAGTCGAGAGAAAACGGTATCAGAGTGTGCCTCTTCTTTCCTGTTCTGCCTCGATGGACTCAAAAAGCGCTTTGAAATTCCCTTTGCCGAAAGACTGGGCCCCTTTTCTCTGAATGATCTCGAAAAACAGGGTCGGACGATCAGCAACGGGTTTCGTGAAAATCTGAAGCAGATAGCCCTCGTCATCACGATCCACCATGATTCCATTTTTTTTGAGCTCTGCCATGCTCTCAGCAATTTCCCCTACCCTTTCTCCAACCGTATCGTAATAGGTTCCCGGGACATAGAGAAACTCAACGCCGCGCTTTTTCATTTCACTTACCGTAAAGACGATATCATCAGTCGCGACCGCAATGTGCTGGCATCCGGCGCCTTGATAGAAGTCGATGTACTCTTCGATCTGCGATTTCTTTTTGCCAGCAGCGGGTTCATTGATCGGGAACTTGATCCGACCGTTGCCATTTGTCATCACCTTACTCATAAGGGCGGTATACTCCGTCGAGATGTCTTTGTCATCGAAGGTGATCAGATTGGCAAATCCCATCACTTCATTGTAGAACTTCGACCAGACATTCATCTGCCCCCAATCCACGTTGCCCACCATGTGATCGATGTACTTCAATCCCACAGGGGCCGGGTTGTAATGCGATTCCCAGGGCTCGAAGTTGGGCATGAAGACGCCATTGTAGTTTTTTCTTTCCACAAAGACATGCACGGTGTCTCCATAGGTATGAATACCCGAACGAACCACTTCTCCATGCTCATCCGACTCTCTTCTAGGTTCAAAATACGATTTTGCTCCTCTTTTTGTGGTTTCCTCCCAGGATCGCGTCGCGTCATCTACCCAAAGGGCGATTACCTTGACACCGTCACCGTGTTTGGCCAGGTGATCGAATATCTCCTGATTGTCGGTTCCCGGCATGGGTGTGGTGAGCACCAGCCTGATTTTGTCCTGCACCAGCACATAGGAAGTGCGATCTTTCAAACCGGTTTCCAGGCCTGCGTAAGCCAAAGATTGGAAACCGAATGCCGTTTTGTAAAAATGTGCCGCCTGCTTTGCGTTTCCCACGTACAGCTCAACATAATCCGTTCCCAAAAGCGGGAGAAAATCATCTGCCTCAGGAAAAATCTTCTCGAGGCCATAGTCAAAGTTTTGTGCATCTTTCAAGTCACTCATGGTTCTGTCAATTTATTTTGTAAACGGCTTCTTCAGCCTTTTTTCATTCTCTGCTACAACCAGGAACGATAGTAATCGGGGTCAGCTATCTCCATGGCTTTCTTTGTCACCATCAGAGGTTTGAACGTATCCACCATAACTGCCAGTTCCTCAGTCGATTTCTTTCCGATGCTCCTTTCCATGGCCCCAGGATGCGGTCCGTGAGGTATCCCGGCCGGATGCAAGGTGATCTGCCCAACCCCGATGTTGTTGCGACTCATGAAGTCACCGTCAACATAATATAAAACCTCGTCCGAATCGATGTTGCTGTGATTGTAGGGAGCCGGCACCGCCTGGGGATGATAGTCGTACAGGCGCGGCACAAAGGAACAGATCACGAATCCGGCAGACTCAAAGGTCTGATGGATGGGTGGAGGCAAATGAACGCGTCCCGTGATCGGTTCAAAATCATGGATCGAAAACTTGTAGGGATAGTTGTAGCCGTCCCAACCGACTACACTGAAGGGGTGGCTTGCGTAAATGTATTGATGCAGGGTGTTTTGTTTCTTCACCTTCATCAAAAAGTCACCTTCCTCCTTGTAAGTCTCTAGTTTTCCCGGAGGGTGCATGTCTCGCTCACAATACGGAGAATGCTCCAGGTGCTGACCAAACCAGTTCCTGTATCTCTTCGGGGTGTACACCGGACTCGTGGATTCAACGATGAACAAGCGGTTGTCGCTGGAATCAAAATCGATCTGATAAATGGTTCCTCTCGGCACCACCAGGTAGTCTCCGTACTCAAAATCAATGCTTCCGAGCATGGTTCGAAGCTTACCCGATCCCCGGTGAATGAAGATCACTTCGTCGGCGTCCGTATTTTTATAGAAATAGTCCCGGAGGGAAGCCTCCGGAGCCGCCAAGCTGATCACACAATCACTGTTAACCAGCACGGGGACACGACTTTCAAGATAATCCTTGGCAGGTTTCACTTCAAACCCTCTCAAGCTCAGCGATTTCATATTGGTTTCTACGGCGATATCAGGTTTGACACTGGTCGATTCAAGAAGGTCTTTAACTCGCGTAGGACGTTGGGTATGGTACATCAGGGTTGACATGCCGTCAAATCCAATGGTCCCAAAAAGCTCCTCGTAGTAAAAGTTGCCCTCGGAATCTTTGAAAACAGTATGTCTTTTGGGTGGAATGCTACCCAGGGTGTGATATCTTGGCATAGTCTGAGATTTTGATGCTACAAACAACTTAGAAGTAGAAAATCAGCAAAAATGCCTTCTAAATCATACTTGCTCTTTCGATATTAGCAAATATAACGAATAATCTTTAAGAATTTGAGGATTTGAAACCGAACAGCCTATTTGACCTCCACTACTTTCTGCACCTGGGGGGCGTATTTTTTTATTGTGGCCTCCACTCCGTTTTTCAGGGTCATCTGGTTTACGGAGCAACCGGTGCAGGCCCCGTGAAATTTTACTTCCACAACCTCCTCATCATACGAGACCAGCGAGATGTCACCACCATCGGTCAATAAATAGGGGCGTATCTCGGCCAGGGCCTTTTCTATATTTTCAAGCAATTCCGTATCTGTCATGATTTCTAATTGTTATTTTGCTCCACAGCCCGACATCGTTGTAATTCGAACGATTTCTGTCGGTGGCAAATTCTCATTGCGCTTTACAAGCTGGGTCAGCATATTTTTGGCCGATTCGCTGAAAGCGGACTGAAGCGGTCCGTCTTCCTGCATAGCTACCGGACGTCCGACATCCCCGGCTTCCCGGATGCTTTGCACGAGCGGTATCTCGCCCAACAACTCTGTTCCGAGATCCTCCGCAAGGAACTTGGCTCCGTCCTTGCCAAATATGTAATACTTGTTCTCCGGCAATTCTGCAGGAGTGAAATAACTCATGTTTTCTATGATCCCCAGGACAGGCACTTTGATGTTCTCCTGCTCAAACATGGCAACTCCCCTCTTGGCATCAGCCAAAGCGATGTTCTGTGGCGTACTCACAATAACGGCTCCGGTAATCGGAACGGCCTGAACCATTGAAAGGTGAATGTCACCCGTGCCAGGAGGAAGGTCCACCAGCAGAAAGTCCAATTCACCCCAATTCGCATCAAAGATCATTTGGTTGAGAGCCTTGGAAGCCATGGCGCCTCGCCAGATAACCGCCTGATTCGGATCGGTGAAAAATCCCAGGGACAACAATTTGACCCCGTAATTTTCAATGGGCTGCATCTTGGAACGCCCCTCTACTTGCACCGATAAGGGCCTTTCTTTGGCAACATCGAACATAATCGGCATGGATGGCCCGTAAACGTCGGCGTCCAAAACACCCACCTGAAAGCCCATTTTTGCCAAAGTCACGGCCAGGTTGGCAGTTATGGTAGACTTGCCAACGCCTCCTTTACCGGAAGCGACCGCGATTATATTTTTTATGCCTGGAATCTCCTTTCCACGGATGATCGGTTCTTGTTTCGGTGCTTCGACCTTTACATTGACTTTGACATCGATTTTTTCATCCACCCGATCGTGAATCACTTTCATGATTTCGACTTCGGTTTTCTTTTTCGCCTGAAGCGAGGGATTACTGATTTTGACGTCGACGATCACTTCTTTGCCAAAAATGACCACATTGCCAACAGATCCGCTCTCCATCAGGCTCTTTCCTTCCCCGGGAGCGGTAACATGCTCCAGGGCTTCATAGATATCTTTTTTTGAGAAACTCATTTCTTACGTATAATCATTCTAAACAACAAAGATACTAATTACCCTTGATCTAAGCAGCACGCACATGTCATTTTCAAGGCTCGAGGATCAATTGCTCCACGACCTCCCAATTCGCCTTCGCGTCGATGACATTTTTGAAGTAATAAACCTCCTCGGGCTGCAGGAGTTCCAGAAAATTTCCGGTATCCCACTTTTGATTCTCATTCTCATCGTAGATGAGTCGGACCTTGAAACGGGCCGGCTCCAGATTGCGAAATTCGAATTCACGAGGCTCGGAGGCAAAGGCTTTTGCGACGACCATCCCCCGGTCATTGATAAGGTCGACAATGATGGGATAGCGTTTGATGTTCTGCAGTGAGAGAAATATGGAGCAATAGTCAGATCGACGACCCG
Source organism: Flavobacteriaceae bacterium (assembly GCA_024644725.1). Taxonomy (GTDB): domain Bacteria; phylum Bacteroidota; class Bacteroidia; order Flavobacteriales; family Flavobacteriaceae; genus Lutimonas. The sequence goes on from JAHEHE010000001.1 coordinate 14,957, forward strand.
TCTTGAATTTCACCCGGATGGAATCATTCGACATGCCCATAATATCGGTCAGACCACCAGGGTCGATCTCCATCTGATATTCCTCTCCAAATTTCTTTTCAAAGTGAATGAATACTCTTCCACGCTCCGGGGCCAGGCCATAGTCGAAGGGAACTCGAACGGAATCCTTATCCAAAAATCGAAACTTTGAACTGTCGATCTCCATCACGGGAACATTGCTCAATATTTTCAAGGTATCCCTCGGGTGTATGACTCCGTAATGAGAGAACCCGATCTTCATCGAGTCGATTTCCTCTTCGTCGAGGGTGATCCGCACTGTGTCTTTTCTTTCCCCGTTGACTACCAGCATCCGAATCGAATCCTTTTCAAAACCCGACATGTAATAATGCAGGGTGTCCTTTTCGCGATCCTTGTACATGAAGGATTTGAAAGAATCGGATGTTTCAGACAACGGCTCGATCACGGTCTGGGAGGCGTCCCCCTGGAATCCAAAGATGAGGTGCCCTTTGCTGATGTCCTTTGGCCTTCCCTCAATCTCAAAGGGAAGGATCTCTCTAAACAACCTCAGATCAAAAATGGTATCCCCGGGAACCTCAATGATATCCTCGTAAAAGGCAATTTTATCTTCCGACGGGTTAAACAGGTAATTTTTGCTCCTGTCATTGAGCGCGATCAAACGGTATTTTCCTGCTTTTATATTGGTGATGCTCCAGTTCAGGCTGTCGACCGTACTTCCAACGTAAGTCGGTTTTTCCTTGAATACGATCGAATCTCTGAAATTCTCATCGACCGGAAAGAGCATAACCGTCGGACCCTCTGTCATCTCCAGGTCAAAAGCGTCGCTTATACGACCCCCGATTTTTAGAGAATCAATATAATCCCCCGTCGAAAAAATATACTTGAAATTGTCAAGCACATTTCTTTCGGTGTTGTCTTCAATGCTCTGCCCGAAATTGAACGTGTAAGTCGTATTCTCCTTTAACGTGTCGCTCAATTTGATGGTTATGCGTTTGCTGGGAGTTCCCTGGGGGGTAATCACGGGAGGATATTTCAGTGGAGGGGATACGATCAATTGGGAAGTCACGTTCTGAAGTTTGACAAACTCATCGAAATAAATCTTGATTTCGTCGTCGTCGAACTGCAAACTCAAAAACTCCGGTTCGGCCCGCACCATCACGGGTTTGTCAAAATCTTTCGGGCCGCCTTCAGGCCTTCCCCTGCGCGCGCAGCTGAAAAGAACAAGTATTGCGATCAATGATAGAAAAAGCCTCAATTCCTTCGGGTTTAGGAGTACAAATTAACCGGTTTTTTTCTGTAAAGACTAACCTGAGGTCAAATTTTACAGGGTAAATGCCATGCTTGCCAAACTTACCCGGGTACCTGGCAAGTTGAGAAGCTTCTGTGCGCACGCCTCAAGTGTAGCTCCCGAAGTGATTATGTCATCCACCAGAAGAATATGCTTGCCCTCGAGGTCAATTGAGCTGGTCAGGGAGAAGGCGTCTTTCATGCTCTCATTTCTGTCGATTCGGGTCTTGCCCGTAAGCGACTTCCCTTTTCGATTTCTTTTCAACACATTTTCCTTCAAGGCTACCTCCAGCTGATCGGCCAGCGCCTGTCCAAATCGAGTGACTTGATTGTAGCCTCTTTTTCTCTTCTTTTTCGGATGCAGGGGCACAGGAATCACCAGGTCAATGGATGCAAACCTGCCGCTATCTGACATTTCTATGGCAAGAGCTTCTCCGATCCAGGTTCCAATGTCCTGCCGACCCCTGTACTTCAAAAGATGCATCAGACGCTGGACAATACCGTATTTTTTAAAATACAGATAACTTGTGGCGGCTTCGATACGAGCCCTTCCGTAAAACATCTCTTCCAAACGATTATCTGCGCGGTCCGTGAAACCGCATTTGGGCAGCTCGGTCAGGCATACATGACATAGCACCTCAGCATCCGGAAGAAGCTGACGTCCGCATTCCAAGCAGCATCTCGGATAGAAAAGCCCCAACAAATCATCTCCAATCCGATGCAAATTCTGAAAATTTAATAACCTTTTATATCTTATTACCTCCATAGCCTTCTTCTTGTCAAAAAAAAATTACATTTGTGCACAATTTTTTTAAAATCTTGCGTTTAATAAGTTAAGATTAATCTCAAATGTAAACCCAATTCTAGAATTATGGAAGACAACAATAAATCTTCAAACAGCAAAATTCTGATCATCGCACTTACCGTTTTGCTGTTCGCTTTGATCGGTTACACGTTCTACAACAACAATGATCACAAAGAGGCGATCAAGTTCCTGCAGGATGAAAAGGAGCAGATCATTGGAAACCTCACCGCCATGGAAGAGAAGTACGACGTTGCGATTGCGGAGAATACGAGCCTTTCCGATTCGCTGACGATGGAGAAGGAAAAAATAGCCTTGCTTAAGGATTCGGTTCAAAACCTCAAAAAGGTAAATTCTGATGTTTTGAGAAGATACAGGAACCAAATGGCTACTCTTGAGAAAAACAATGAAAGGCTTTTGGACCAGGTAGATTCACTCATGTTTGCCAACAACATTCTCACCGAGGAAAAAGACAGCATCAACAGTCAGTTGGAGATTCAAACCAGCTACAACGACACACTTGTTGCTCAAAACATGGAACTGGCTCGCAAAGTTGAGATCGGTGGAGCAATCAATGTTGAGAATGTCAATGTGACTGCAATGAAAATGCGTTCAAACGGAAAATACACAGAGACCAACAAGGCACAGAAGACCGATGCCATCAAGGTTGAATTCAGATTGATCGAAAATGAGATCGCAGAACCGGGAGATAAAGAGGCGTATATCGTACTCAAGAATCCCGCCGGACTGGTAATCAATGCCAAAGGCACTTTTGAGGTCGAAGATGGTGGTGAGAAGAAATACACCGACCAGACGATTGTTAATTACTCGAACGCAGACCTGGATGTGGTCATGCTCGTTGAGAGAAAAGGAGAGAAATACGAGAAAGGCACTTACCCGATCGAAGTTTATGTCGAAGGAAAGATGGTAGGATCTGCAAATCTTGAGTTAAGCGACTCTTTTTTAGGTCTCTAAACACAGCCAAAACCAAATAAAAAAAGGAAACACATTTGTGTTTCCTTTTTTTTATTCCCCTGTTTAAATTAATTATTTTTGGCGCATGAAAAACAAGGACGATATCTTCAAGAAAGTGATCTCGCATGCCAAGGAGTACGGGTTCATCTTTCAGTCAAGCGAAATCTATGACGGTTTGAGCGCGGTTTACGATTACGCTCAATACGGCGCCGAGCTCAAAAACAACATTCGCAGCTACTGGTGGAAGGCTATGGTGCAGATGAATGAGAACATCGTCGGAATCGACGCCGCCATCTTCATGCACCCGACCACCTGGAAGGCCTCGGGTCACGTGGATGCATTCAATGATCCGCTGATCGACAATAAAGACTCTAAAAAGAGATATCGGGCCGATGTACTCATAGAAGACTATGCCGAGAAACTCAATCAGAAGGCAGAAAAGGAGATCGCCAAAGCAGCTAAGCGTTTTGGAGACAGCTTTGATCGCGAACAGTTTGTGAGCACCCATCCCCGAGTGATCAAATACCTGGCAGAAAAAGAGGATGTCCTGAAAAGAATGGCTCTTGCCCTGGACAATGAAAACCTGGCGGACGTGAAAGCCCTGATTGAAGAGCTGGGAATCGCATGCCCGGTATCGGGCTCGAAGAACTGGACCGATGTCAAGCAATTCAACCTGATGTTCGGGACGAAACTCGGAGCGTCAGCCGATTCGGCCATGGATCTTTACCTGAGGCCCGAAACGGCTCAGGGAATATTTGTCAATTTTTCCAACGTTCAAAAAACCGGAAGAATGAAGATTCCTTTTGGAATCGCTCAAACGGGCAAAGCCTTCAGAAATGAGATCGTTGCCCGGCAGTTCATTTTCAGAATGAGGGAGTTTGAACAAATGGAAATGCAGTTTTTTGTGCGACCCGGCGAGGAGATCAAGTGGTACGATCACTGGAAGGAGAAACGATTGAATTGGCATCTTTCATTGGGCCTGGGCAAAGAGAAATACCGCTTCCACGACCATGAGAAGCTGGCCCATTACGCCAATGCAGCCGCAGACATAGAATTTGATTTTCCTTTTGGCTTCAAGGAACTCGAGGGCATTCACTCACGTACTGATTTTGACCTAAAAGCACATGAGGAGCACTCCGGGAAAAAATTGCAGTACTTCGACCACGAGGTCAACAAGAGCTATGTACCTTATGTGGTTGAGACCTCCATAGGCCTGGACAGGATGTTTCTGGCCGTGTTCTCAACAGCCCTGCAGGACGAAAAGCTCGAGGACGGATCTGAGCGTGTTGTCCTGAAACTGCCTTCTGTGCTGGCACCGGTAAAAGCCAGCGTGCTGCCTCTGGTCAAAAAGGATGGTCTGCCTGAAATCGCCAGAGAGATCCTTGACAGCCTGAAATACGACTTCAATGTGAACTACGACGAGAAAGACGCTATAGGAAGACGATACAGAAGGCAGGATGCCATTGGAACCCCCTTTTGCATAACGGTAGACCACGAAACCAAAGAAGACGGTACAGTGACAATTCGCCATCGGGACTCCATGGAACAGAAGCGCGTGAAGATTTCAGATTTGCGTTCGATCATCCACGAGGAAGTATCGGTTGGAAACTGGCTCAAAAATGTCTGATCGAAGTAAGATTTAAAACGTAGCCCGAAGCTGCATCGTTCCGGTGTGGATGGCATCGGCACCTTCTGATTTACGGCCGAGATAGTTCAGGTTCAAGTCCAGAAAGGAAGTAAGTCGTTTCTGCAACCCCAACACCCAGGTATAGTTTGTTCCCGGCTGCAATCCTTCGAGCATTTGGTAAGCGACTGGAGAATTGGTTTCCCCCTGAAAATCATTGTAGATGAAATTGAAGCTGGAGTTCAGTGAGAACTTCTGGCTGTTGGCATAGCGAAAATTGGCTCCCAGGTTGTGAAGGACCAGGGTTTCCATCTCCTCGATTTGATTTTCCTTGTTTTTGTAGGTATAGAAAGCCTCAAGTCTCGTATTCTTGTTGTAGAGGTAGGATATTTTGGGTCGGAAGCTGGCCGTATTCAACTCGTAGTTCCTGTTGCCGAAAACCACGGAGCTGCTTTCGTTGACACCTGCTCCCGCTTCGGCTTCCAGCAACCAGAAAGACCCGAGCTTATGAATGAACTGAAACTGGTGTGTGCTGATCTGATTGTTTTGATCCCCAAAGGTGTAGATGGTTTTCTTCCTGGAATTCAGATAGGTATACACAAAACTGAATCTCTGCATCCCTCGGTTGAAGAAAAAACTGTTCTTGAAGTTCTGATCCAGGCCCAACAAGTCTTCCTCTTCGTATCCAAAGGGAGTCCAGGCAAAGCCCTCCCCTTCTCTTGTGGTTTTCGCATCGATCAAAAAATACGTCTGATTCGAAAAATGCGAGAGGAATTTCCTGAAGCCTTCACGGTTTTTCCAGCCGCTCGCATCGATTCTCAGGGATTGGCTCCACTTGTTCTGATTGGTCCGAATGAAATTCACGGTGGGCAGCAGAACCCTTACGTAGATGGCCTGGTCGGGGAAGCGCGCAACAACGAATTCATCGAGTTCCTGGATGCCGTTCTCATTGAAATCGATCCATTCGTAAAAACCTTTGCCGGGTTCCACTTCCACGTAAGTGAACTCCTGCTGGGGAAGGCTTCCTGAGCGGGTCTCCAACAAGGTCTGCAGCTGCACAAAATCCTGAAGCATCTTTTGTCTGTAGTTCAGCCTCCCGTTCACATTGGATTCATCGTCTCTAAATTCATTGTTGACCCGGCGATAATTCAAGAAAACGGAGAGATCGGCTCTCGAACTTTTGACAAGGCGCGATTTCAGAAAGTAGGTATGAGCCCCGTTGACCCCGGCCAGTTCATTCGAAACGACACTGTCGGTCTCCCTGAAATTGTATCCGATTTCTGCAAAGACCTGTGTGGAGTCGCCAACCCCTCCATAGCCCTCCATTTCGAGAAATCGATGGCTGAGGGCATTGAGCTGCGATGTCGATGTGTTCTCGCCCAAACTTTTCTCATAGTTGAATTTGGCCCCTATCCAGAATTTGGATATGCGTTGGGTAATATTGGTGTAAAGTCGGTCAAAGCTGTTCTTCTCGAATCCCTCCTCGCTTCTCATCAGGCTCCCGTTTACATACAACGAAGTACCCTTATTGTGAAAGGTGCCGAAAACTCTGTGCTTGGACCCCTTGTACTCTTCACCGATCTGAAGCTCGTCAAAGCCGTAGGAAAAAAGACCCAGGCTGTCATTGGCGAAAACGAGGCCTCCCTTTAACAACTGTTGTCTCTGACCTTGTTCGATGTCGAGCAAGTCAATGTTCCAGTCGCGGGCAAACTCCACATTGCGAATCCGTTCAATCGAGCTGAAATTATCGCTCAGGTATTCCACTCCAATCACAGCGTTGAGTTTCCAGGCCCGGTCGAGTATCCGCTGATCGTAATCCAGCTTTCCGGCGAACCCCTGGTTTTTATCATTGTCTATGTCTGAATACAGGTTCAGGTCGCGATCACTGATAGAAAGTTCCGCTGCAACCTCTGTCTTGTCACTGGGGTGGTAGCCTCCGGCGAAATTGATCATCTGATACTTTTCAGGAGCCACAAGTTGAATGATCGGCATATAGGAACCCTGGGGGATTCCGTTTACCGGATCCACATAAGCGTAGACCCTCCCGGCCGCCAGTGTGGTTTCAATAAAATAGTCTCCATTGTTCTCACCGACGAAGCTGAAACTGACCTGGTAAAGCTCCTCCCCGGGATCATTGGAATACACATAAATCTGTTGTCCTCCCGTGTTCTCTTTTCTATAGAGCACCCTATTCTCATCGTACTCTGCCGGCACCTCCGAAGGTGCTATCATTCTATCGGTGTCATTGCCCGCATCGGCCAGAATCTCCTTCTGCTCATCGCTCAGGTCCTGATCCAGGGGACTGTTCTTCAAATCGCTTTCGTTGTAGTATTTCACGCTCGCGTGCCAGTCTTTTTTATTGAACTTCACTCCGTCATAGGTCATGAGACGCGTATAATTTCTCTCCGCAAGCTGATATTCTATCGTGAATCTCAAATTCGAGGTGACCGTATACAAACTTGTAAAGGTGATCTCTGCCGTGTTGTAATCGATGGTGTAATCGAAATTCTCACCCCTCTTCAGGAGCACTCCATTTGCATAAACACGTTCGCTGCCGGAAATCATAATCACGAACTGCTGGTTTTCAGGACCTTCAATTCTGTAGGGTCCCTGGTTGCCGTCCTGTCCTGCGAACTTGTAGCTGTTGAACTTTCCGCGCACGATGGCCCCTGAGGCGAAGACTTCAGCCTCTCCAGTTTTCTCGCCGGGAAGAGCGTTCACCAGGATCCCAGACACTTTCTTCTGAAAACGCATGAAGTAATTCTCTCTGTTGATCAGATCGAGATCTCCCGCACGAAGAGTCCACTTGTCACTGAACATCTCAATAAAAACCTGGTCGAATTCGTCGAGTCTCTGGGTGAATCCTCCTGACTGAAGCGGAATCTCATTGTCGGTAATCGAGGCGCGAATTCCCACTTTTTCGGAAAGCCTGCCCTCGATCTGCAGGTTGAAATTGGAATTGACCACAGCATCCTGGTTGGAACCAATCGTGACTCCCCGGGACAGGCTACCCCGGGTGGAAAGCCCCTCGAAAGGCTTTTCCCTGGTTCTTTTTCGATCGGTACTCGAGCTGTAAACCTGTGCATCACTCGTCACTCTGGGAACGATAAGATCCGGGTCAAAAGGCTGATAAGACCTCGTCATAAATTGAGGCAGACGCTGATATCGAATTTCAATGATTTCACCCTTAAACCGGAAATCCTCACCGGGAATGAAAAGTGCCTTTGCGGGATCCACCTGGTAACTTGAGGGGTCAATTTCATTTCCGCTCTCATCGTATGCCTGGAAATAATAGGGACTTATGCTGACACTGTCGATGTGCAAAGTGTCTGAGAGAACCTCAAGGGGTATGATCCTTGATTCTCGGGGTCCGTTCTGTGCCTGGGCCCAGGCAGAAAGACATAAGACCGCCAAAACCAGAATCCTTTTCATTCTATGGAGATTTCGACAAAAATAGGAGAAAATCAGAACAGACTTCTCTGGGCCGGCGGGTTTTCATGCTCCAGCAACCACTTCTTTCTCCAAAGCCCCCCGGCATATCCGGTAAGTTTGCCATCAGCGCCGACAACCCGATGACACGGAATGATTATGGCAATAGGGTTCTTTGCATTGGCTCCGGCCACCGCTCGTATGGCTTTCAGGTCACCAAGTGCTCTGGATTGCTCCGAATAGGAGCAGGTCTTTCCGTAACCCAGGTTCTGGAGTTGGGCCCAAACCTTTTTCTGAAATTCCGTGCCTTCCGGATCGAGCGACAGGGAAAATTCCTTCAGTGTCCCGTCAAAATAGTTTAAAAGCTGTTTTTTACAACGCAGAAGAGTCTCGGGTGTGTCCTCAATCTCAATTTCAGAAAGTTTCGTGAAAGACACCGAACGGATTCCTTTCACGCTACCAGCGATTTCCATAATGCCCAGGGGTGTCTTGACATGTGTTCTATCCATTGAAAATCTCTTGAGCGCTTTGGGTTGTGATCTCCGCGATCCGATCCGGTTCCATGTCGTAGATTTCAGACAACTTTTCAACAACATACTTCAAATAGGAACTTTCGTTTCGCTTTCCGCGAAAAGGTTTTGGGGCCAGATAGGGTGAATCCGTCTCCAGGACCAGATTTTCCAATTCAATCTGATCCAAAAATTTGTCAATGCCCCCATTCTTGAAGGTTACGACTCCACCTATACCCAGTTTGAATCCATAGCCAATAATCTTTTTGGCCTGTTCCAAGGTACCGGTAAAACAGTGAAAAATCCCTTTGAGCTCGGGTCCCTGTTCCTGGTCCATGATTTCAAAAATCTCCTGAAAGGAGTCCCTGGCGTGAATCACAATGGGCAACGATTTCTCTTTGGCCCAGCCAATCTGGGTACGAAATGCTCTCTTCTGCTCCTCCAGGAAGGTCTTGTCCCAATACAAATCGATACCAATCTCACCGATGGCTACAAAATGGTCCTTCTCAAGCCATGTCCTGACAAATTCCAGTTCTTTCTCAAAGTCTTCCTTCACATGAGTAGGATGCAATCCAGCCATCAAACGCACGGCCTCAGGGTAGCTATCTCTAAGATTGAACATTCGCTTGTAATACGTGGAGTCAATCGCCGGTATATAGAACTTGTTAACCCCTTCTTTCATAGCGCGTTCGACAACCTCATTGCGATCGTTATCGAATTGCTCAACATAGAGGTGGGTATGCGTGTCGATCAGGTTCATGCCCCAAATATACTGGTATCCCCTTTTAAATTGGTGAAAGCTGCCAATTTTTAGTAATTTCGTCTGCCAATCAAGAAACAGACCGAATGAAAATACTTCACAACCCGAGATGCAGAAAAAGTCGTGAGGGACTAAAGATCCTTGAAGACTCCGGAAGGGACTTTACAATCGTGGAATACCTCAAGGAGCCTCTGACCAAAGAACAGCTCTCCGAAGTTCTGTCCAAGCTCGATATGAGTGCCATGGACCTGGTACGAAAGAATGAAAAAGAGTGGAAGGAAAACTTCAAGGGCCGTGAAATGAGCGAGGAGGAGGTTGTAGCTGCCATGGTGGCCCATCCCAAACTCATTGAGAGACCGATCGTCATTTCAGGAGACCGGGCAGTAGTGGGCAGGCCACCTGAGAACATCAGTCAACTGCTCAACTAATTTCCTTTTTTGTAAATAACGAAAAATACCCCATTTCCGCTATTTTTTGCTATTTATCAAAACCCTACATTTATCGGTTGATCATTTTGAAAAAGAAAATCCTTCATATCCTGATCATAGGTCTCCTCTCCTTGAATCTTACAGGTCAGGAAGGCGGTTTGTACCATGCAGTCAATGGTTTGGTTCAGGACGCAGAAACCCATAGCCCACTGCAATTTGTCACGGTCAGCTTCAGAGACATAGGCACTGGGGAGCTCATCGGTGACGTTACAGACAAAACCGGTCATTTTGATTTGACGGTTCCTGAGGGGAAATACTATTGCATCGTCGAATCGCTTTCATTTCAGCCCTTTGTGATCGATGTTTTCAATATTCAGCAGGATATCGACATGGGAGTGATCGAACTGGAGCAAAACATCGAAAAACTGGAGGAGGTCGAATTGGTGGCACAGGCCAATCTCATGGACCACACTCTGACCAAAAAGGTTTACAATGCCTCCAAAGACATCGCCAACATAGGTGGAACAGCCATCACGGTCCTGGAGAATACTCCCTCAGTTCGCGTCGATGAGCAGGGAAATATTTCGATCCGGGGGAACACAGCTCTGGTTCTTGTCGATGGAAAGCCATACGGAGGGCAAAGGAGCAATGCGGATCTTTTGAGCATGATACCCTCCAACAGCATTGCCAAGGTTGAAATCATAGCACAATCTGCAAAATACGACTCAGAAGGAGGAGGCGGAATTCTGAACATCGTCCTGAAAAAAAGATCCTCGGAAGGTTACAATGGCACAATCGAGGCGCATGCAGGAAATCCTGCCAATCACGGGGTATCCACGTTTATCAACTACCGCACAGACAAGGTCAATATCTTCTCAACAGCCAGCTTCAATCATCAGGTTCCAATAAAAAAGACCGAGATAGAGCAGGTGTTTTTGGACGATGACCAGAATCCGACAGGAAACTTTGAGGAACTCAGAACCGACTACAAACAGCGCAACAGCTTTCTTTTCAACATCGGCAGTGATTTCTTTATCGATGATAAAAACACCGTGACCACCAGCATCATGTATACCACCAACAACAAAAACTATGACTCCGAGCTGGCCCTGGATGACTACCAGCCCGTAAATGAGTTGGTACGTTCCTCACTCCGGGATGTGGATGAGAATTCAGACGAGACCTTTCTCGAGGCTTTTGTGCAGTACAGCAGAAAATTCGAAAAAGAAGGGCATCAGCTTTCCGCGGACTTGAAATACGACAACAATGTAGGTGAAAACGATACCGACATACTCAATACAGAGACCTTTCCGGGCGATGGGCTCAGCGAGCAGAAATATGTCAAAGACGAGGGGGTGGACAACTTCTATGTAAAGGTCGATTACAGTCTTCCTTTGGGCGAAGCTTCAAAATTTGAAGCCGGGCTTAAATCCAACTTTCGAATGTACAACAATGATTTCTTGTCGAGTAACTTGAATCCGAGCACACGGCGGTTCGACATCAATCCCGATTTTTCTAGTGAGATCGTCTACGACGAGAGAATAAACGCCTTTTATGTCAATTTTGCACACGAAGTCGATCAGTTCAGTTTTTCTGTCGGACTAAGGGCTGAACTTACCCAAACCCTGATCGAGGAACAGAATGTTGAGGAGGATTTTGAAAACGACTACAACGACCTTTTCCCTTCTGCATTGGTTACCTACAATATGAAGGATCAGAACTTTTTCTCGATCGGATATGCGCGCTTCATTGACCGCCCTACAGTTTCACAGTTAAATCCCTTCAATTCATTTGCGGATGAACGATTCATCCTCCTGGGCAACCCTTTTCTGCAACCCTATTACACCAACTATTTCTACCTGGAGTATTACCATCAGTTCGAAAGACTTTCATTGAATACGGCTTTGTTCTATTCGAATTCAACAGATCGAATCATGAATGTCCTCAGAAACACCGGCCTTCAAACTCCTGATGGATTTGATGTATATACCCGTCAACCCATCAACAACGGAACGCTCAATTATACAGGACTCGAATTCGAGGCGACGTACAATCCCACCGGAAAGATCAGGCTCTACGGTATCATCAGCCCCTATTATGCAGATTTGTTCGATACCCTCGACGGTGCTTACGATTTTACAAACTGGGTATTCTATGGCAATTTCAGATTCCTGTACCAGTTTACGAATACGTTTCGCTTCAACGTTGACTACACCTATCAATCAGCCCAAAAAACGGCAATCACCGAACTCGAAGACTTTCAATATGTGAACTTGAGTTTGAGCAAAGACTTGTTTTCGGGAAGATCCACCCTGACATTTCGAGTCAACGATGTGTTTTATACCCGGGAAGCTCGTTTCAACTCTCTGGAGGCCAACACGATCACAAATCGAAATTTCATCTACGACACCCAATATCTGCTTTCCTTTTCTTACAGATTCAACAAAGCGGGACGTCGCAATGCGCACAATCGCTCGAAGGATCTGGATAAAAACGTATTTGAAATCGAAGATCAGATAAAATAGGTCCGATCAGGTAAAATAGGGCATAAAAAAAAGCTTGTCACAACAAGCTTTCCTTTCTAATCCGTCAAGGATTTATTTTGATTTGGCTTTCTTTTCAGCCCTTTTCAGTTTCCAATTCTCCATCAAATTTCCAAACAGCCAGTAAGGAACCACGAAGGTCAACAAGAAGATCAACATCCAGAATCCCATGGTAAAAACCGTGAGAAATACCAAAAATCCTAAAAAAACATCAATTTCCATCCTTCGTGCTGTTTAAAATTCGCCTCAAAAATAAGACATATTTTGAGATTATCAACCATTTGAAGAAGATTTTATGATCTTGATTTATAGAATGAAAATAGCTGTTTCGGGATTCATGCAACGGTTACAATGATGTCAAATTCGGCTCTTAAAATAGACCAATTAACAGTGAAATTCAGACATTTTTTGAGGGGTTTTCGTATCTTTGTTTAATACGTTTACCACTAAATTTTATCACATGAAATACAGAATTGAGCACGATACCATAGGAGAGGTTAAAGTGCCTGTGGACAAGTATTGGGGAGCCCAAACCGAACGATCTAGAAACAATTTCAAAATAGGTCCTGAGGCTTCGATGCCCAGAGAGATCATAGAGGGTTTTGCCTATTTGAAAAAAGCGGCTGCATATGCCAATCATGACCTGGGCGTGCTCAGTCTGGAAAAAAGAGATGCAATCGGAGAGGTATGTGACGAGATTCTTCGCGGAGAGCTCTATGATCAGTTTCCTTTGGTGATTTGGCAAACCGGCTCCGGAACCCAGAGCAATATGAACTGTAATGAGGTGATCGCCAACAAGGCTCATTTGAACAGTGGCGGAAGCCTGGAAGGCCAGGATCGATTCATTCATCCCAATGATGACGTGAACAAGTCTCAGTCTTCAAACGACACATTCCCGACCGGAATGCACATTGCGGCATACAAAAAGATCGTCGAAGTCACCCTGCCGGGCGTACAAAAGCTACGTGACACTTTGGAGGCCAAGTCGAAAGCCTTCACAGATGTTGTGAAAATCGGGCGAACCCACCTGATGGATGCCACCCCTCTTACCCTGGGGCAGGAATTTTCAGGTTATGTCTCGCAACTGGATCACGGAATGAAGGCACTCACCAATACCCTGGATCACCTGTCTGAACTTGCCCTGGGAGGCACCGCAGTGGGTACCGGAATCAATACCCCGGAAGGCTATGACACCCTGGTTGCGCAGTACATTGCGGATTTCACCGGTCTACCATTTGTTACTGCAAAAAACAAATTTGAGGCCCTTGCGGCTCACGATGCCATCGTGGAGACCCACGGTGCGCTCAAACAGCTGGCGGTTTCTCTGATGAAAATTGCGAATGACATTCGTCTTCTGGCTTCCGGACCTAGAAGTGGTATCGGAGAGATCATTATCCCGGCAAACGAACCGGGCTCATCGATTATGCCGGGTAAGGTCAACCCGACCCAGGCGGAAGCAATGACCATGGTTTGCGCCCAGGTAATAGGAAATGACGTTGCCGTCACCGTTGGTGGACTCAACGGGCACTATGAGTTGAATGTATTCAAGCCGGTGATGGCTTCCAATACGCTTCAAAGCGCACAACTACTGGGTGATGCATGCGTATCATTCAATGACAATTGTGCGATCGGAATCGAACCCAACCTGGACAGAATCAAGTATCTGGTGGACAATTCCCTTATGCTCGTAACGGCTCTCAATACCAAGATCGGTTATGAGAATGCGGCTAAAATAGCCAAGACTGCGCACAAGAATGGAACAACCTTGAAGGAAGAGGCCGTCAACCTGGGATTGCTCACGGCTGAGGAATTCGACGAATGGGTAAAACCGGAAGACATGGTTGGAAGCTTAAAAGTCTGACATGTGCAACAGCTTCAATAAAAAGTTCCTCGACGAGGCTGCAAAGCACTGGAGCGGTTCTGAAGATCAGAGTGATGGACGCGCGAATGGTTTCATGAAAGAAGCAATCCAACTCGCCCTGAGAGGTCTGGACAACAATGACGGTGGCCCTTTCGGATGCGTAATCGTCAAAGATGGCAAGATCATAGGGAGAGGCAACAACCGGGTCACCTCGGAGCACGATCCAACGGCGCATGCTGAGATTCTGGCCATACGTGAAGCCTGTGCTCATCTGGGCAGTCATCAACTCGAAGGATGCGTCATTTATACGAGTTGCGAGCCCTGCCCCATGTGTCTTGGAGCCATATACTGGGCCAGGCCCGATCAGGTTTTCTATGCAGGAACCCGGGAGGACGCAGCCAAAAGTGGTTTCGACGATGCGTTCATTTACGAGCAGATCGGGCTCCCTCCCGAGGGAAGGAGCATTGAATTCCTGCAGATGGACAGAAAGGAGGCACAATTGGCCTTCAAACGTTGGGATGAAAAAGAAGACAAAACAGAATATTAATTAAATTCTTGATTATGAAAAATGTAGGTGTTTGGATAGACCAGAAAGAAGCAAATATCATTACCCTGGTGAATGAGGAGGCAATCAAGACCAAGACCATTTATTCGGATGTGGAGACACGTGTTCGCATTGAAGGTGAAAAGAAGCAGTTTGGAAGATTCGGCGATCAGTATCTCGTGGATGAGAAAGGAAAGAAAAATCGTGTTGAGGAATACACGACACGGTATCTCAACAGGGTGATCAATGAACTCAAAAGTGCCGACCAGATCATGTTATTCGGACCGGCCCAGACGAAAAAAAGATTGGAAAAAATGATGTTTGAGGATCAAAACCTGGTTCAGAAACTTAAGGAAACCAAGGTCTCGGACAACATGACCGACAATCAGAAGATTGCCTACGTAAAGAGTTATTTCAAAGAGAATTGATCAGACGCGACCCCGACTCATATTGCGGATACGATTGTAATACTCCTCGTATTCCCGCTCAGCTTTTTTGTGTTCCTTCGTCTCGAAGAGAGCCTTTCCTACCTTGCCTGCCTTCTTAAGGGATTCCGGAACAGACTTTTCTTTATCAACGCTCATTTTTTAGCAATTTCCTATATAAACGCAAGAAACTGCTCCTTTATTATACTGGTTTATTTTACTGAACCTTAATTAGTTCCAATTTGAATGATGAGATTCCCCTTCGGGATCATCCGTTCTCTGATAGGTATGGGCCCCGAAGAAGTCGCGCTGGGCCTGGATCAGATTTGCAGGTAAATTTCTAGTCGTTGAATCGATCCAAAACTGGTAAGCGCTCGAAAAACAGGGTAAACTTACACGCCTGTTTAAACCCTCTCGCAGTAGCTCGACAACCGAAACTTCCCCTTTTGCCAATGCTTCTCGTATAGTTTGGATCATAAAGAGATCGTCATTTTTCGCAAAGTACGCCTTCAGTTCATTCATGAGCTCGGATTTGATGATGCATCCATTGGACCATATCCTTGCTATCGATTGAAAATCCAGATCCCAATTAAACTCAGAGGAGGCCTGTGCCATCAGTTGAAAACCTTGTTGGTGATTCACAAGGCGTGCAAATTCATAGGCGTTTTTCAGAATCTCCACGTCAAGAGTGGCCCTTTTCACTTCCGTCTCGGAAAGCGTCGAGGCCAGATACTCCCTTCTCTCCTTAAAAGAAGAAATATACCGTGCAAAGACCGCCTCGGTCATCATCCCATTGGGCACGCCAAGATCGAGAGCCACCTTGCTCGACCAGGAGCCCGTGCCCTTGTTGCCCGCACGGTCAAGAACCCGATCCAACAAGTAGTGATCTCCTTCTTTCTTTTTTAAAATCTTCACAGTAATGCCCAGCAGATAGCTCGACAGGCCGCCTTCGTTCCAGGCTTCAAAAATCCGTGCGATCTCCTCGTTGCTCTTTTCTAGTCGCAGCAGGGCATACAATTCGGCCAAAAGCTGCATTTCCACATATTCAATGCCATTGTGCACCATTTTTATGAAGTGTCCTGAACCATCCGGACCTACATACGAGCAGCACGAATTCCCGGAAGCATCCCGGGCCGCTATCGCCTCAAGGACAGGCGCTACCTTCATATAGTCTTCCTTGTTGCCGCCAGGCATGATGGACGGTCCCTTTCTGGCTCCTTCTTCTCCCCCGGAAACCCCGGCACCAATAAAACCAATACCATGGGCTCCAACATATTCAGATCTTCTCTGTGTATCAATAAAGTGCGAGTTCCCCCCGTCAATAATCACATCCCCTTCCGAAAGCAGAGGCAGCAATTGCTCCATCACGATGTCAACAACCTTACCGGCTTTGATCATGAGCAAAATTTGCCTGGGCCGGGCAATGGATTCCACGAAATCACTGAGATCCGTAAAACCGTGAAGATTGGAATACCTAACATTTTCACGAAGAAAGTCGCTTACAACTTCTTTTTCCTCTCTCTCTGCCCTGTTAAAGACCGATAGCTCGTAACCCTTATCGGCAATGTTGAGACTCAAGCTGGCACCCATGACGCCCAGCCCGTAAACTCCAAAAACACTCTTATTATCCATTTTGATTCTTGAGATGATTTGTTCGGTTATTTGTTTTGGGGACTTTTCGATATCGATCACCAGGCCATAAGCGGGCTCCTCCAGGTCATCAAACTGGGACCTGAGCAATCTCGAACCCATGTAGTGCCCTGATCTTTCATTCAGACGGTTTTCGATCAATTCATAACTGCCCTTGAGAAATATCCAATGTGGATTTCTGACCCGGGACGACAGCTTTTGCCTGTACTTCTCCTTCAAAGCCGAGCAAGCAAGAACGGCTCCACCCGCTTTTTGCCATTTCGCCAAGCTGAGAGACAGGACCTCCAACCAACCCTTGCGATCATTGTCGTCCAGAGCTATTCCCCGGGACATCTTTTCTACGTTCTCCGTGGGGTGAAAATCATCGGCGTCATAAAAAGCAATCCCCAGGTGATCAGCGAGCTGTTTTCCAATGGTCGATTTTCCGCATCCACTCACGCCAAAAACCACGAAAATATCATTCATATTCGAGACTTGTTATCATGTCAGCCGATCGTCCAGGCGTTGCCCACGTCACTCAACGGAATACAAGGTTTATAGCCTCCTGGTATCGGATCGAAAACCAGAAAGTCCTTTCCAATTCTTTCGGATGTAAAATATCCCAGTAGTGCAAATTCCCGCACCGTGAACAAAAATTTGTAGAGTGCAAAACTGTCTTTTTCTTCGTCTGTGATCTCTTCGGCTCCTTTTTGCTGTTTGTGCAGAATGGCCTTCTTTTCTGCTTCCGGAAGATCGAAATAGGTTTTAAAGACATCCAAAACCTCCTGTCGGGTCGCACCGTTTGCTTCTCCTCCGGCATGGCTCGCAACACCTTCGGCGAAAAATGCCCCGCCACGCAAGACCCACTCCTGATCCTTCTTTACGAGGATGTCGGCACACATTTTGTCTACAAACTGGGGCAGGTTCAGCTCCACTCCGCCTGGAAGGTCTGAGCTGGGTAAAATAATGTCGACAAGATGGTTAACCATCGGCTTGAGTTCGTCACTTAGAAAATCAGCTGTCCAGGACGGCTCCGGTTTTGAACAGGACTCAAGAATTCCAAGGACTGCAGGTGCACTCACCACATATCCGATTCCAAGCGACAAGTTTTTTATGGCTTCTCTCCTCTTCATGACGCTTTTGATTTGTTTTCCCGTAGGAGTTTTTCTGCAGCGTAATTGGCCGCTCTCGCGGTGATCGCCATATAGGTCAATGACGGGTTCTGGCAACCCGAAGAGGTCATGCAGGCCCCGTCTGTGACATAGACATTGGGCACGGTATGCACCTGGTTGTATTTTCCGAGCACCGAGGTTTTGGGATCCCTTCCCATTCGGGCCGTACCCATCTCATGTATGCCCAAGCCGGGATAGAACTCCTCCTGATTGTCATAAGGCATTATTTTGGTGTATCCCGCAGCTTTCATCATTTTTACGGCCTGCTCAACTATGTCCTTGCGCATCTTCTTCTCATTTTCCTTGTACTCCACATCGAAATCCACCGTGGGCAATCCCCAGTCGTCGAGGTTGTCATAGTTCAGGCTCATCTTGTTCTCGTGATAGGGCAGGCATTCACCAAAGCCTCCCATTCCGATGACCCAGGGCCCGGGCTTCATCAGCTCCTCCTTGAGGTCTTCTCCATAGCTCATCTCTTTGATGGCCCGCTTCCAATTGGATCGGCTTGCACTTCCCTGATAACCGAAGCCTCGAATGAAATCTGTCAGTTCTGTTTCTCCTTCAACATTTCTGAAACGGGGGATGTAAAAACCAGCCGGTTTGCGCCCTTTGTAGTATTTGTCCTCGTGTTCCTCTACGACTGCATACGCTCCGGCTCCAAGATGGTGATCCATGATGTTGTGACCCAACTCACCACTGTCATTCCCAAGACCATTCGGAAATCGATCGGATCTGGATTGCATGAGGATGGCAGCTGAGGCAATTGCCGAGGCGCAACAGAAAATAATGGAAGCTTTGTAAAAGAATTTTTCCTTGGTCAGGGTGTCGATAATTCTGACCCCTGTCGCTTTTTTCAAAGTGTCGTCATAGACTATTTCATAGGCTATTGAATTGGGCCGCAGGGTCATGTTACCGGTCCTCTCCGCCGCAGGAAGGGTTGAGGCATTGCTGCTGAAGTAACCCCCAAAAGGGCATCCTCTCATGCAACGGTCCCGGTATTGACACTTCGCCCTTCCCTGGTAGGTTTTGTCCCCTGTGATATGCGCCACTCTGGCGTGAGTAACAATTCTACCCTCCATGTTCTCGTGGACCCTGCTGGCAAAGTCTTCCTCAACGCAATTGAACGGCATCGGCTCAGTGAGCTTCCCGTCGGGGACCTGGTCGCTACCAATATTATTGCCGCATACACCAATGTAATCTTCCACCTTGTCGTACCAGGGTGCCAGATCCTGATAGCGAATGGGCCAGTCAACGCCGTGACCGTCTTTCTTGTTCGCCTCAAAGTCATGAGGTCCCAAACGGTAGGAATGCCGGCCCCACGTAAGGGATCTTCCCCCCACATGATAACCCCGCATCCAGTCAAATCTTTTCGTTTCAGTGTATGGATGATCAATGTCATCTACGAACCAGTGTCTCCACTGCTCATCTGTCGTATAGCCGGTTCTGGCCTGCTTTTCCTGTCGTTTTCTGTCTTCAGCGGCAGTCTCACCGCGGTGCTCAAAATCCCAAGCCTCCATATGCATAGTGGGATAATCGACCACATGCCTCACCATACGGCCCCTTTCCAGTACCAGAGTCTTGAGCCCTTTCTCGCACAGCTCCTTGGCCGCCCATCCGCCTGAAATACCTGTGCCAATGACTATGGCGTCGTACTCAACCGGTTGTTCTTTTTCTTTTCCTTCTTGCATAGTTTCTTACAGATATCTTTCTTCAACTACCTTCAGGTGGTGCAGCAAATGACCACAGATGATAAAACCCAGGGCACGAACGCTAATTTGATTTCCATCGATCTTTCCCATTCTTTTCAGAATTTTCTCATTCATCGAGGCAAACATCAGGATATTGGATTTTCGGATCCAATTGAATTCCTCCAGCAATGAGGCCAGGCTCCTGTCAGTTAACTCGCAGTTTTCAGCATACAGGTTCTCATCGAAGCCCGGCAGCTCGGTAGAATCCTTGCGCGCAAATCGCAGTGCTCTGTAGGCAAATATGCGCTCTGTATCCATGATGTGTTGGAGCAACTCCTTGATGCTCCACTTCCCTTCAGCATATCGATAGTCCTCCTTTTTAGGGTCGAGCCCTTTGAACAAGGAATTACAGGCTTCGAGACTTGTTTTCAGAAGTTCGTTCAAATCCGAATCTCCAACAGGAATCGCATCCAGATAAGGTTGATAGAATACAGCGTATTCCTCTCTGCCGGGTCTTGGCATCCGCGTAAATTTTTTGAATTAAAAACCCGCTAATTTAACGAATTTCATTGAGATGAAAGTCAGGGAGAAAGAAGTCGAAAGGACTGCTTGGCGATCTCTAATTCCTCATTTGTCGGAACGACAAGCAGGGTCACCTCGGCACCATCTGTTTGAATCTCCCGGATGGAATGTTCCCTGACCCGGTTCTTGTCTTCATCAAGATGGACCCCAAAGAACCCCATGTCTGCACAGATCAAACTCCGTAAAAGATCGGAATTCTCACCAATTCCTGCCGTGAACACCAGGGCATCTAAACCATTCATCGCAGCTGTATATGCTCCAATGTATTTCTTCACCCGATAGGCGTTCATCTTCAGGGCAAGGTTGCAAGCCTCGTCTCCCTGTGAAGCTGCAGTTTCTATCTCTCTCAAATCGCTGAATCCGGTAAGGCCCAGCATGCCGCTTTTTTCCTGCAAGATACTCTTGACCTCATCAACAGAGTATCCCAATTCATCAATCATATGAAAAATCACGGATTGATCGATGTCACCGCTTCGCGTTCCCATGATCAAGCCGTTCATTGGACCAAAGCCCAGCGAGTGCTCCACACTTTTTCCGTCTTTGACCGCTGTGATGCTGCAGCCGTTACCCAGATGCACCGTGATCATTTTAGCCGCTTTGCCTTCCAGATACGCTGCAGCCTTCTCTGAAACATATTTGTGACTGGTACCATGGAAACCATAGGTTCGAAGCTGATGCTTGCGATAGATCTCTTCGGGAATCGCGTATCGATAGGCTATTTCCGGAATCGTCTGGTGAAAAGCCGTATCGAACACCGCCACCTGGGCAGCTTCAGGAAAAATTCTTTCGGCGACTTCGATCCCTTTGAAATTATGCGGATTGTGCAACGGTGCCAGGTTGAATAGCTCCTGGATCTTCGCTTTGACCTTCTCATCAATGCGCACAGTTTCAGAGAAACTGCTTCCGCCATGAACCACGCGGTGCCCTACAGCATCAATTCCAGAGGCGTCCTCAATCACTCCCTTTTCCGGGTCGAGGAGAAGACCGGCAATCATTTGAAGACCTGCTTCGTGGTTTCTTATTTCTTTTTCCTGCTCAAACTCTCCTCTTTCTGAACGGTATTTTATCCTTGATCCTTCCAGGCCAATGCGTTCTGCCACTCCAGAAGCTATCACCACTTCCGAGGGCATGCCAATCAATTGAAACTTGATGGATGAACTGCCCGAATTGATCACAAGGATTTTCATTGTTTTCATCGTACTAAACTTCAGCAAGTTCCATTTGAGCCTGAATGGCAGTTATCACAACAGTGTTGAAAATGTCGTCGACCGTGCACCCACGACTGAGATCGTTGACCGGCTTGTTCAAGCCCTGAAGCATCGGCCCAATGGCAATGGCCCCTGTTTCCCTTTGGACTGCCTTATAGGTATTATTGCCTGTGTTCAGATCAGGGAAGATCAGGACACTCGCCTGCCCGGCAACCTGGGAATCCGGCATTTTCTTACTTCCCACGCTCATGTCAACGGCCGCGTCATACTGGATCGGCCCCTCAATCTTGAGTTCAGGTCGCTTTTTCTTGACTATTTCCGTCGCTTCACGAACCTTGTCAACATCCGCTCCGGAGCCAGAGGCCCCAGAGGAATAGGACAACATGGCCACTTTGGGCTCAATTCCAAAGGCGGCACTCGATTCAGCTGAGGAGATGGCGATCTCAGCTAGCTGCTCTGCGGTAGGATTCGGATTTATGGCACAATCTCCAAAAACCGACACCCGATCTTCAAGACACATGAAAAAGACCGAGGAAACAACTGAAACGTCGGGTTTGGTCTTGATGAATTGCAAAGCCGGTCGAATCGTGTGTTGTGTGGTATGGACAGCTCCGGAAACCATCCCGTCAGCGTGCCCCTTATACACCATCATGGTCCCAAAAAAGGAAACGTCAGCCATCAGATCATGAGCCATAGGGCGGTTGACACTCCTGTGTTTTCTAAGTTGATAAAGAGTCTCGGCATAATCCTCAAAATGATCCGAATTTACCGGATCGATGATAGGAATCGAGTCCAGGTTCATAGGAATGCCGAGCTGGGCGATTTTGCTCTTAATCTGATCGGGTGACCCCAACAAGGTGATGTCAACAACGTCCAGTGCCTGAAGCCTGGAAACGGCGAGAAGAATTCTTTCATCCGTACCTTCTGGCAAGACAATATGCTTTTTCACCTTCTTCGCTTTTTTAAGCAGATTGTACTGAAACATTCTGGGAGTAAGTCCCCGTTTCTTGAATTTGAGATACTTCTTGGTTAGTGATTCCATATTGACATACTTGTCAAAGGTGATCAAAGACGTGTAGATTCTTTGCTCATTGTTCGGATAGATGTGGGATCGGATAGCCCCGATATCATTGGCTACCTCAAAGGTGCCTCTTTCAACGGTGAGGATAGGAACAATCTCCCGAAGACCTTTTATCAATTGGATCACGGCTTTCTCCGGAGAAAGCCCTCCGGTCAGAACAATTCCGGCTATTTTCGGATAGTTGTCAGAAATACTGGCTTGTAGAGTGGCCAAAATAACATCCGCACGGTCCCCGGGCGTGATAACGAGACAATTCTCTGTGAGGTGAGTCAAAAAGTTCCGGAGCTGCATCGCCCCTACTGCAAAGCTCTCTACCTGATTGTTAACCTGGTCTTCCCCAAGTACAAGCTCTGCACCTATATCGTTGACTATTTCTTTGATGGTAGGATTGAAAAGACTGTTTATCAAAGGAATCGCTGCGACAAAAATCTCATCGCTCAATTTCTCAGAGATTGCCTCCTCCATCTT
The DNA here is from genome assembly GCA_024644725.1 of Flavobacteriaceae bacterium. Lineage (GTDB taxonomy): Bacteria > Bacteroidota > Bacteroidia > Flavobacteriales > Flavobacteriaceae > Lutimonas. The sequence goes on from JAHEHE010000001.1 coordinate 37,990, forward strand.
CAAAAGATCTTTTGATTCCACCTTGTTGGCAATCACGCCGAGTACCTGAACCTCTTTTTCAACAAAAGAGTCATAAGCCAGGTGCAGATTTGAAACCAGCTCCTCATCGGTTTTTCCTTTCCCTGTACCTACCAGGATTACGGGCGTACCTAGATTCTTCGCGATTATTGCATTCAGATCAAGTTCGACAAAGGCGGCTTCCCCGGAAAAATCGGTACCCTCCAAAAGAATAAAATCAAAGCGCTCCTCAAGCTCTTTGTACTTCTTGAAAATGATATCGACAATTTCCTCTTCCTGATCATCGATCTTCTTTTGGATTACATCATGTACGGTAAGGGCATAGCAATCTTCATATGACATGTCGAGATTAAAATGAGACAGCACGGTTTCAATGTGATTGTCCTTTTGACCTTGGATGACATTCTCAATGATGGGTCGAAAATAGCCCACTCGTTTCGTTCGTCCCAGTATAATTCGCAGAAGACCCAGTGTAATCAGGGACTTACCACTTTCCGGTTCACCGGTGGCGATGTAGATCGCTTTGTTCATGGTAGAAAGTTTGTGCAAAGATACTCATATCATGAATTAATCATATGACATGCAGGTAACATTTGTGACCCTTAAATCAGCTCCTGTCAGAACGGTATGAAATATTTGGGCTAGATTTGTAAGGGATGAGAGTTCTATTCAAAAATATTAAGCAACTCCTGCAGGTCAGGGATACAGATGTCGAGAAAGTAGCAGGTAAAGACATGGGTGAATTACCCGTTCTCGAACATGCCTTTCTGGTCACCGAAAATGATAGGATTGCGGATTTCGGCCCGATGGATCATATCCCGGACATCAAAGCGGACCACGAAGTGGATGCTACGGGCAAAATGCTGCTGCCTACCTGGTGTGACTCACACACGCATCTCGTGTATGCGGGAAATCGGGAAGAGGAATTCGTGGACAGGATTCGCGGCTTGAGTTATGAAGAGATTGCTGCACGCGGGGGCGGAATACTAAACTCAGCTCGCCGGCTTGGGTTGAGCTCGGAAGATGAAATTTACGAACAATCCTCAAAGCGATTGAAGGAGATCATGCAACTGGGAACGGGCGCGGTCGAGATCAAATCCGGGTATGGCCTGACCACCGAGTCAGAACTTAAAATGCTTAGGGTGATCAAACGGCTGGCTGAAGCTTATCCCATTGACATCAAGGCTACTTTCCTGGGGGCCCACGCTTTCCCGGAGCCTTTCCGGGATTCCCGGGATCAATATGTAGATCTGATTTGTGACGAGATGATTCCCAAAGTGGCTCAAGCCGATCTTGCAGAATTCATCGATGCTTTCTGTGAAAAAGGCTATTTTTCAGTGGATCAGACCCAAAGGATAATGGAAAGAGGCCAGGAGTTCGGTCTTGTTGCCAAGATTCACGTGAATCAGTTCAACAGCATCGGCGGGATTCAGGCAGCCATTGATTCAAAGGCTCTTACGGTTGACCATCTTGAGGTGATGACCGAACAGGATTTCATAGACTTGGAGAGGTCTGAGGTAATGCCCGTTGCGCTTCCTTCCTGCTCCTACTTTTTAAGCATTCCCTATACGCCCGCCCGGCAAATGATTGATCGCGGGATGCCTCTTGCCATAGCAACAGATTTCAACCCGGGTTCGACGCCCAGCGGAAACATGAACTTCGTGCTTTCAACGGCATGCATCAAAATGCGGCTTACCCCGGAGGAAGCGATCAACGCCGCAACGATCAATGGTGCCTACGCGATGAATCTCAGCGGAAGCCTGGGAAGCATCACAAGGGGCAAACTTGCTAATTTGATATTGACCCGGGAGATTCCCTCTTATGGGTTCCTGCCATATGCCTTCGGAAGCAATCACATCGAACGGGTAATGATAAGAGGTCAATTTCTGCCTGAAGAATAATTTTATGAACGACAGGATAAGCGATTGGGTCGACCAGATGACCGAAATCCAAAATGGGAAGCCGTGGATCGGGAGCAACTTCAGCAAAAAAATGAAACTTCTCTCCGAAAAAGATTTCTTCAGACGGCCAATGCAACACATGCACAGCGTTGCAGAGATCATCTCACATCTGACAACCTGGAGAGAAGAAACTTTGATAAAACTGCAAAAGGGTGCTGGAAGCCTCAAAGACGATGATCCGTCAAACTGGAAAGACCCGGCTACATTAAAATCCATCGGTCAATCAAAAATAATGGATGACTACGACAAAAGTCTCTCGGAAATCTTGTCTTTTCTGGAAGGGGAAGGCGACGAATTTTTGCGTAAAACCTATTTTGACGGTGACTTCAATGGTGAATATACCTATGCCTGGCTCTTGCAGGGGATGTTGCATCACGACATCTACCACCTGGCACAAATCGGCTATATCGTCAAGTTTCTAAGACTTGGCGGGAACCAGTAATCAGGGAATTCTTCGTAAATTTGCAAACTAAAGTATCCTATCTATGTCAGAGAATCTAACTGTACCCAGGCAGAAGAAACCGGAGTGGCTCCGGGTAAAACTCCCTGTGGGAAAGAAATATAAGGACCTGAGGGGGCTTGTAGACAAATACAAGCTCAACACAATCTGTACCAGTGGAAGTTGCCCAAACATGGGGGAATGCTGGGGAGAAGGAACGGCTACGTTCATGATCCTGGGCAATATATGCACCCGATCCTGTGGCTTCTGCGGAGTCAAGACCGGGAAACCGGAAAGTGTAGAATGGGATGAACCGGAAAAAGTCGCGCGTTCCATACATCTGATGAAAATCAAGCATGCCGTCATCACGTCTGTCGATAGGGATGATCTTAGGGATGGAGGGTCAATCATTTGGGCGGAGACCGTTGAAGCGATCCGGCGCAGCAACCCGGAGACTACACTCGAAACGCTTATCCCTGACTTCAGGGGCATCCGGAGAAATATCGATCGGATTGTTGACGTGGCACCCGAAGTAATCTCCCACAACCTGGAAACGGTAAGGCGACTTACCCGGGAGGTAAGAATTCAGGCCAAATACGATCGAAGCCTGGAGGTCCTGGAATACATCAAAGATTCAGGGCAGCCCAGAACAAAATCCGGAATCATGCTAGGCTTGGGTGAACGTGAAGAAGAGGTGATCGAAACCTTGCACGATTTGAAAAAAGCCAAAGTGGATATTGTCACTATTGGACAATATCTTCAACCGAGCAAAAAACACCTGCCGGTTCATGAGTTCATTCCACCGGAACAATTCGAGAAGTACAAACGCATAGGTTTGGAACTCGGTTTCAGGTATGTTGAAAGCGGTGCTCTTGTCCGTTCTTCTTACCGGGCAGAAAAACACCTGGTATGATTTAACATAGGATTAACAGTGCGTTTTCAAAAATGGAATGGAATTTGCTACCTTTATACTGAAGCAAAATTCCCCATTAGTTTTGACTTCGTTATGATTAATTTTGAGTTAGTAAGCTAAAAGGCTCTTCATTTTTTGGAGGGCCTTTTATTTGATCAAACGATTTACTCCCTATCAAATAATGCATTGCGATTGAGAAGAATCTCTCCGCACACCTGGTTTCTGAAAAAGAAATCAACAAAAAATGCGATACCGGCAAATAAATTAATAAATTCATAACAAATATTAACAAATCTGTAACACTTGACAACGAGTTTGGCACGAGATTTGCAAATATTCAATTGAAGCAAAGTTCCCCACAGATTTTGTTTTCATTATGATTAATTTTGAGTTAGTAAGCTAAAAAGCACTTCATCCCGAAGTGCTTTTTTGTTTGGAACAGAATATTTGAAAGTTTTCAGCCGGGAAAAAGTGGCATTTATTAACAATAACATTCAAATCTTGCAAATAATTGCAAGACGTGGTCAAAAAAATGGTTAAACCAAATATTTTTCACTATAATTTTGTTGAATTATCAAAATATTCTTACCTTGTAACCGTAAACAAAGTTCCTCACAAAATTTTGTTCTTCATTTGATTAATTTTGAGTTAGTAAGCTAAAAAGCACTTCTTTCGAAGTGCTTTTTTTCGTTTCCAAAAGTCGGTTTTGGCATGTGAAATCGATTTGCGTCAGCAACGCCGAATGAATTCAAGAACCAGATCATTGAGTTTTTCCTCCGATCCTCTTGCGGCCTCCTGCACTGCTTCGTGAGAAACCGGCTCAATTTTGCCCTCGATACCGAGGTCGGTGATCACCGAAAGTCCAAAGCACTTCATATCCATGTGCCTGGCAACAATCACCTCAGGAACCGTGCTCATCCCGACCGTATCTGCACCCACCAGTCTGACCATTCGATACTCAGCCGGTGTCTCGAAGGTAGGTCCCTGAAGTGCCAGGTACACCCCTTGTCTGACGGGTATGTTCTTTTCTCCCGCAACCTCGTTCATAATCCGAATCATTTCGAGATCATAAGGCTCATGCATATCGACAAATCTGGGGCCAAAACGCGAATCGTTTTCACCCCTTAGCGGATGTTCGGGCATAAAATTGATGTGGTCCGTTATAATCATGATGTCACCGACCTCAAAATCAGGGTTCACCCCCCCACTGGCATTCGAAACCATCAATTTCTCAACTCCGAGAAGCTTCATGACCCGCACCGGAAAAGTAACTTCCTCCATTTCCCATCCCTCGTAATAATGGAAGCGGCCTTGCATGGCGACGACTTTTCTCCCTGAGAGTTCCCCATAGATCAGTGCACCGGTGTGACCGCTGACCGTGGAGACCGGGAAATTGGGAATGTCGTGGTACGGAATCTTCTTTTCGACCCGGATCGTCTTTGCCACACCCCCCAGTCCTGTGCCCAGGATAATGCCAATCTCAGGATTTATGATCCCCAACTCCTTTAAGAATTTAGCCGTTTCCTTGATTCTTTCGTACATAATTGTGTATTAATTGGTTAAAGCGATCCTCTCCGTCGAGGAACCGGGTCTGAATCGGCAGGTAAAAAACTGGCAGCTCCGAGAACTCAAAGTTCCTGACAAAATCCTTTTCCGTCGTGAGCACAATTCGCTTGACACCCTTGAGCTGATTAAATGCTGATTCAATTCTAGTGTGCTCGCTTTGGGTCAATTGATGATGGTCACGAAATTTCAAATGCTCAAAATCAATATCTTTCTCCCTCAAATACTCGAGCAGAGGCTCTGGGTTTGCAATGCCGGTGACCAGTACGATCTGACAAGAACGAAGCTCTTCCAAAGTCAAGGCACCCGTTTTACCTATGGCTTTGTCGGCATATCTGATTCCGGTAAAGAATACTTCCTGGTTATCCTCGACCTTCAAACTGCCAAGTATCGACTTTCTTTCATTTTCCTTCAAATCATTCGGACATTTACTAACCAGAATGACATCCGCCCTTCGGGCTCCCGTTTTCGACTCTCTCAAGTTTCCAGAAGGAAGTACCTGATCCTCAGAATACAATTTTCCGTAACTCGTCATCAAGACGTAAAAGCCCGCTTGTATTTTCCTGTGCTGAAATGCATCATCCAAAAGCACCAGCTCCGGAGGTCCTGTGGTTTCCAGCAAAGCTGTCACACCTCGCACCCTATTCTCATCCACAGCCACCTTCACGCCATCAAACTTTTTAAAAAACTGGTAGGGTTCATCTCCAATCATTTCAGCATTGGTGCCGTTTTCTCCCAAAAGAAACCCACTGGTTTTTCTACCGTAGCCCCTGCTCAGAATGGCAAGGTCAAAATCATCTTTTAGCAGGCGGACCAAATACTCGATCATCGGGGTTTTTCCCGTTCCACCCACACTGAGATTGCCTACCGCGATCACAGGTATCTCAAAAGAGACGGATTTCAACCATCCTCTGTCGTAGAAATAGTTTCTCAATCCGGTAATCGCTGCGTAAAGAAGCGAAAAGGGAAACAATATTTTTCGTAGGATACTCACTCCACGTCAACTAGGAGAAAGGGACGTAATCGACTATTTCCAAACCGTAGCCGATCATCCCTACCCGTTTTCCGGAATATTTGTTATTGGAGATCAATCGGATTCTCGAAATGTTCAGATCGTGCAGGATTTGCGCGCCGATTCCAAAATCCTTCTCATCCATTTTGATAAGAGACTCGATCTCGGAGCCACTCTGAACATTTTTCAGGTTGCTCAAACGCCTGAGCAGGTCAAATGATTGGTGCTCCTGGTTGATGAACACAATGGCACCCTTGCCCTCTTTTTCAATAAGATCGAACATTTTTCCCAATTTGTCATCGGGGTTGCTCATCAAGGTTCCCAGAATGTCATTGTTGATCAGGGTGGAATTGATCCGAACCAAAACCTCGTCACCCAGTTTCCACTCCCCTTTGGTCAGGGCCAGGTGAACCTGATTGTTCGTGGTTTGCCTGTAGGCTCTCAAACAAAACCTTCCGAATCGAGTTTCCAGGCCGAAATCCTCAACTTTCTCGATCAGAGAATCATGGTTCATTCGGTAGGCTACCAGGTCCTCAATCGAGATGATCTTCAGGTCGTACTTTTCGGCAACCTTGACCAATTGGGGCAATCGCGCCATGCTGCCATCTTCATTCAGTATTTCAACCAGCAACCCGGCTGGTTTCAAACCGGCTAAACGCGCCAGATCGATCGCGGCCTCGGTATGACCCGTTCTGCGCAACACGCCTCCCTCTTTGGCCCTTAGCGGAAAAATATGACCGGGCCTTCCCAGGTCCTCAGGTTTTGTAGTTTCTTCTGTCAGGGCTTTCACTGTTTTGGCCCTGTCATGGGCCGAAATTCCGGTGGTGCATCCCTGGCCAATCAAATCAACGGATACCGTGAACTGCGTATTGTGGAGAACCGTATTCTTGCCGACCATCAGGTCCAGGTCAAGATCTTCACACCTGGATTCAGTCAAAGGGGTGCAAATCAGACCTCTTCCGTGTGTCGCCATAAAATTGATCATTTCCGGGGATACCATCTCAGCTGCCGCAATAAAGTCTCCTTCATTCTCCCGGCTCTCGTCATCAACAACGATGATGAGCTTCCCCTTTTTTATGTCCTCAATGGCCGCTTCAATCGTATCGAGCCTTATTTCAGTTCGCGTGGTCTTATCCATCCGTCAGGTTTGTTTCTTGTCCAATTTGAATACTCTGTTCATAAAATTTGTAATCGGCTGTAAAAATGCATCGATATTGAAAATTCCTTTGTCATTTGTGGCTCTGATCATCAAGAGAATACCGAATGGAAGCAAAACGAAAGTAGCCAACCAACCGCCGATAAATGGTGAGACCGTGTTGGACTCCGCCATGTTCTTTCCCAAAGTGGAAATGAAGAAATATACGACAAAAATTACGATCGCGATTATCATGGGCAGTCCAAAACCACCTTTTCGAATGATGGAGCCCAATGGGGTGCCCACGAAGAAGAGAACCAGGCAAGCTACTGAAAATGCAATTCTCTTGTGAAATTCCGTGTTGTACCCGTTGATGATCTTCTGTCTGTCTTTCAGGGTGTCTTTGAAATTGCCGAGATTGTCAACATTTCCCTGAGCCGTGATATAAGCGTTGTCGACCAGAACCTTCAGGCTTTTATCATTGAAATTATCCATGATATCAGGCTCGAGAGGGCTATCCATGACCGTATCCTTGGTCAAACTACCCCCCTTGAGCGACAAATACAAGCGCTGGGCCCTGTTTCCTACAAACTCTTTGTAGGGTGTTTGCAAGGAGTCAATATAGAACTCGAGCTGCCTCAGGCTCAACATCTCTTTACCTGTTTTGTATTTGACATCATCGGGGTCGAAATCCCCAATATTTGAAACATCGATATTCACCTCATACTTGTCAAAGTGAGCCTTGGTAAAGGCCATTTTTTTACGAACCAGCTGGGTCGACTTGTTCCCGATGATATCTTCATAATAAAAACCGTCCTCCAGGATAAGGGTCAGGTACCGGCTGCCCTCTTCGGAAATGATCTCACCTTGCTTCGCCGTTATGACCTTGTTGTTCACCGCATTCGATCTGAGCTCGTAAATCAGCACATTGCGAAGAAAATTTTCGTCTTTGCCAAACTTCTCGTCAAACTTGATGCTGTAATTTGGGATTTCTGTGTTGAATGTCCCCGGAACCAAAGCTAATCCGGGTTCTTTCATTCGCATGTTGTAGATCAGGTTCTTGGATTTTAGCGAGGCGTAAGGAAACACATAATTGAGAAAAAGGAAGTTCCCGATGCTCATGACAAACATGAGTATGACAAGAGGGCGTATGAAACGTTGAAGTGATATTCCCGCAGACTTTATTGCTGCGAACTCATAATTTTCAGCCAGGGCCCCCAGGGCCATGATGGAGGACAATAGGATGGCCACGGGCAATGCGGTCGGAACCATCATAAGCGCCATGTACCCCAGGAACTTCAGAATAATCACCAGTCCAATACCCTTACCTGCGATCTTGTCAAATTGAAGCCAAAGTGCCTGCATGATCATTACAAAGAGGATCACAAAAAACGTTGCGAGAAACGGGCTCAGGAAGCTCTTAAGTATGTACCGATTTAGAATCTTCATGATTTAAGATTCACAACTACCTGTTTATCAGGTAATTCATGTCTGTGTATTTTTTCTCATCAAAAGTGAAGGCACCGTCTCCAATATTCTCATCGGTTCGCATGTTCCTGGACGTAAGGGTGGTTCGTGTTTCATTGTTCCCAATCTCAATGACCTGGTAGATGTGTTTTGTACTCACTTCGATTCCCACAAGGATTGAAGCCACCTCTGAATCCGAATCAATTGGGGTCAGACGCACGAATTGAATCTTTTTCCCATCTTCATTTTTCAGCTCATCCATGGCGTAGGTATAGCCCGATTTATAGAATGTGTAGAACTTCGATGGCGTAAAGGTATTCTCGGGATCCACATCCGCATCTGAGATATTCACCTCTTCATTTTCGGGAATGATCGTATAGGTTTTCGAACCGTCAAAAATCTGGGTGGATCCAAAAAGGTTAACCACATATTTTTCGCCTTTCAACATCAGCGAACCTGTGAGCTCCTGGCTCACATCCTCGGCCTGGTTGTCAAGAACATAGTCGAAATCCATGGAAATCGTCTTATATCCACTCATGGTGGTCGAGGCTTGGTCAAGCCACTTGCCTGCTTCAGGATCATTTTGAGCTCCCAGTCCAATGGACAGGAATGCAATCACAATAAATATACTCGCTCTTATCAACTTCATTCTATTCTCTTTTGAATCAATTCTTTTCATCTTCTAATAATTGTTGAAGGGCTGCCAGATCCGTCACAAGCACCTGACGCGCTTTGCTTCCTTCAAAAGGGCCCACGATATTTGCAGCTTCCAGCTGATCGATGATCCGGCCCGCCCGGTTATAACCCAATTTCAGTTTTCTCTGCAGAAGAGAAGCCGAACCCTGCTGTGCGGTCACCACAAGGGCAGCTGCTTCTTCAAAAAGCTTGTCCCTTCCTTCAATGTCAATGTCAATTCCCGTGCCACTTTCCTCTCCGACGTATTCCGGTAATTGATGGGCCTGTGGATACGCGCGTTGCGATCCAATGAAATCGGTCAATCGCTCCACCTCAGGCGTATCGATGAAGGCGCACTGCAGACGAGTCAATTCATTGCCTGTAGAAATGAGCATATCCCCCTTTCCAATCAGCTGATCGGCCCCCTGAAAATCCAGGATGGTGCGCGAATCGATTTTGGAGGTCACCCTGAAGGCCACGCGAACCGGGAAGTTAGCCTTGATAATACCCGTTATTACATTCACAGATGGCCTCTGGGTCGCAACGATCAGATGAATTCCTATCGCTCTGGCCAACTGGGCCAAACGGGCAATCGGAGTCTCGATTTCTTTTCCTGCCGTCATGATGAGATCCGCAAACTCATCTATCACAAGAACAATGTAAGGAAGATACCTGTGTCCGTTCTCCGGATTGAGCTTGCGAGCTATGAATTTTTTATTGTACTCCTTGATATTCCGAACAAAGGCGTTCTTTAGCAGATCATAGCGCTGATCCATCTCGATACAGAGTGAATTCAAGGTATTGATTACCAAGGTGGTATCGGTAATAATGGCATCCTCGGTATCGGGTAGCTTCGCCAGATAATGACGTTCGATCTTGTTATAGAGCGTAAGTTCCACTTTCTTCGGATCGACAAGCACAAATTTTACCTCGGCCGGGTGCTTTTTGTACAGCAGTGATGCCAATACCGCGTTCAAACCGACTGATTTCCCCTGACCCGTTGCCCCTGCCATCAGCAGGTGAGGCATTTTTGCCAGATCAACCACAAAGGTCTCGTTGGAAATTGTTTTCCCCAATGCAATGGGAAGGTCCATTTTTGTATTCTGAAATTTCTGGGATGAAAGAACGGATTTCATAGAAACCACGGACGGCTTTTTGTTTGGAACCTCAATACCAATTGTCCCTCTTCCCGGAATGGGCGCAATTATTCGTATTCCAAGGGCCGACAGCGACAACGCGATATCATCCTCAAGATTCTTGATCTTGGAAATGCGAACCCCAGCATCCGGCACTATCTCATAAAGGGTAACGGTCGGACCTATCGTTGCCTTAATGCTTGCTATGCCAATTTTGTAGTTGTTGAGTGTATCTACAATTCTGTCTTTATTGGTCTCGAGCTCAGCTTTGTTAATCTGGATGTTCTCATTGGAATAGTCTTTTAACAAGTTGAGTTCCGGGAATCTGTACTTGGAAAGCTCAAGCTTCGGATCAAACTCCCCAAAATCCTTGACCAGGGTGTTGCTCAAGTTCTCAACAGTGTGCTCTTCAAAAATCGGGTTCTCAACCTCTATCTCCAACTCTTCTTCTTTTTCGCCAGCTTCAATTGGATCTACTTCAGTTTTTGGAGGATCAGGTTTTTTAGGCTCTGAACGGCTCTCCAGATTCAACTCCTCCCCTTTCGTATCCAGAGACTCCCCAATCACCGTCTCAAATGAGTCAAACTCCAGCTCGATCTCCTGTTCGGTGTTCTCGTAAGTGGTGCCTTTTACAAATCCGTCATCCGTCACGTCCTCTAAAGCCTCCGATTTCGCTTTTCTCTTTGGAGGATTTGGCAACCAACTCTTTATTCTTTGGGGGGTAATCTTAAAACGCAGAATCACAAAAATCAGAAATGAAAAAACCAGGATCAATACTACGCCTATTTCACCCAGGTAGATTTCCAAAAAGTCATTCATCTCAAAACCGACTTTGCCACCCATCAGCTCATTGTCCTTTTTGAAATGGCCCAGGGCAAGGGAGAGCCAGATCATCATCAACAACCCGATCCGCCAGGGCCTGTACAACTGTTTTACGGGAATGTTCAGGATGATATAGAGACCCGTGAAAAAGAGCAGGATGGGAAAGAGAAAAGTGGCAACCCCGAACCCGTCATAGACAAAAAAATCAGCGAGTGTGGCCCCAAGCTTCCCAAGGATATTTTCGGCGCTCAGTGACTTGTCTGAAAGGTCATTCAGGATGCTCTGATCCTTTTTCCAAACTTGAAGAAAAGAGTAAAACGAAATCAGAAGAAAAATAGAGGCACTGAAAACAAACACTCCAAAAACCAGATGCGTTTGCTGACTCTTCAAAAAGCTCAAAAACTTACCCTTGCCTTTGCCTTTCTTCGCTTTGGAACTGGGTTTTTTCCGTTTCGCCATAGTCCACAAAAATACACAAATAATTTAGCTTACAATGGCCTTTGAAATCCCATAAAACATCGTCCCTGAGCCCCGTTCAAAGTAAGTTCGCAACCCTTGGCGCATAGATGATTATGCCAACCACCACAGCCAGCACAGCAGCAAACCCGACGCCTCCAGCAGAGATGTCCTTGATCCTGCCAATCTTCGGATCGTATTCGGGATTGACAAAATCGCATAATTTCTCGACCGCGGTGTTCAAACCCTCCGCCGCCAATACCATACCGATACATAGCGTTTGGAGCATCCACTCCGTAGGCGATATGCCGACTAAAAAGCCAAGAATTGAAACAAGCACCCCAATTCCAAGCTGAACCATAATACTGTGCTCAGAACGAATCAGGATCAGCATGCCCCTGAAAGAATAGCGAAGACTCTTGAGTCTTCCTTTTACAAAACCATCTTGATTTGCAGACATTAAATTACCGGACCCCAATCATTTGAGTGCCTCCAGTGCGGCCTCATAATTTGGCTCCTGTGCAATTTCTGGAACCTGCTCGGTATAGGCCACGATCCCCTCTTCATCGATAACGACGATGGCACGGGAGTGCAAGCCCTTCATAGGTCCATTTTTAATGGTTACCCCGTAGCGTCTGCCAAATTTACCCTTCATGAAATCGGACATCGTAATGACGTTCTCGATTCCTTCAGCCGCACAAAACCGGGAGTGGGCAAAGGGCAAATCCTTGGACACATTTATAATGACCGTATTGTCAAGTCCGGCAGCCGCTTCATTGAATTTGCGCATCGAAGCCGCACAGATACCAGTGTCAATGCTGGGAGTGATATTCAGAAGAACCTTCTTGCCTTTGAAATCTTTCAGTTTTCCGGTGCTGAGATCCGTTTTGACCAATTTGAACTTGGGAGCCTTCTTTCCTATTTTGGGAAGTTTGCCGATGGTTTTGATTGGATTGCCTTTGAGTGTTATTTTTGCCATGTTTGTCTTTAATTGATATTATACTCCTTCAAATTTACGGAAAATAAAAACTACGCAGAGGTCCGTTGTTGGTTTCCTTTACAAATGAATCACCTCGTCATAAGCAGCTGCTACAGCTTCCATGACAGCCTCACTCATGGTGGGGTGAGGGTGAATCGCCTTGAGCACTTCATGGCCCGTTGTTTCAAGCTTTCGACCCAGGACGGCTTCAGCGATCATATCGGTCACACCTGCTCCAATCATATGGCAGCCGAGCCATTCCCCGTATTTCGCATCGAAAATAACCTTCACGAATCCTTCGGAAGCCCCGGCAGCTTTGGCCTTTCCGGATGCTGAGAACGGGAATTTTCCGATCTTCAGATCATATCCTTCTTCCTTGGCCTGCTTTTCGGTCAATCCTACACTGGCAATTTCCGGAGTCGCATAAGTACATCCGGGAATGTTCCCGTAATCGATGGGCTCCGGGTTGAGGCCTGCGATCTTCTCCACGCAGGTAATACCTTCGGCAGAAGCCACGTGGGCCAGAGCCGGTCCGGGAACGACATCACCTATGGCGTAATATCCGGGCAGGTTCGTCTGGTAAAAATCATTGACGAGGATTTTATCTTTGTCTGTCACGATACCCACATCTTCGAGGCCCAAATTCTCAATATTGGACTTGATACCAACCGCAGAAAGCACAATATCAGCTTCAACGGTGGTTTCTCCTTTCTTCGTATCCACTGTGGCTACCACCCCTTTGCCCGAGGTGTCAACTTTCGTTACGCTGGATGAGGTCATTACCTTGATTCCCGATTTTTTAAGGGAACGCTCAAATTGCTTCGAGATCTCTTCATCTTCCAGTGGAACCACATTGGGTAGGAATTCAATGATCGTCACCTGGGTGCCCATTGTATTGTAAAAATGAGCGAATTCTACTCCAATCGCGCCTGAGCCCACTACGATCATGCTTTTCGGCTGCTTTGGCAATGTCATGGCCTTGCGGTATCCAATCACCTTTTCACCATCAATGGGTAGAAAAGGCAGTTCCCTTGAACGGGCACCCGTAGCAATAATCACATGATCTGCACTGTATTCGGTTACTTTGCCATCGGCATCGGTAACATCCACTTTCTTTCCGGCCTTGACCTTCCCATTGCCTTCGAGGATGTCGATTTTATTCTTTTTCATCAGAAACTGAACCCCTTTGCTCATGGATTCAGCGACACCCCGGCTTCGTTTGATCACGGCGCTGAAGTCCTTATCGATTTCCTTCGCTTTGAGCCCGTAGCTGTCAACATGTTTCAAATAGTCATAGACCTGGGCGCTTTTGAGGAGTGCCTTGGTCGGTATGCATCCCCAGTTGAGGCAAATTCCACCCAATTCTTCTCGTTCAACAACGGCTGTCTTAAAGCCCAATTGCGAGGCCCTGATGGCGGTTACATATCCCCCCGGACCACTACCGATAATGATGATGTCGTATTTCATTTATTATAGAATTATTTTCTTGTTGCAGCAAAATCGCTCCTTGATTTCGGACTGCAAATTTAATCAAATTTTATTGCTTTTACCGGACTTATTTTGCTGACAATGTATGAGGGTATCAACAGCATGAGCAGGCATAGCAAAAGGGTTCCCACATTGATAAGCACCCAGGCCGGAACACTGATATAAACCGGAGCCTCATTCACATAGTACGTTTCGGGATTCAGGCGTATCACCCCAAAATACTTCTGGATCAGGAGCAGGCCCAATCCGACCAGGTTCCCCCAGAACAGTCCCTTGCCGATCAGGTAAGCGGCGTTGTACAGAAAAATCCGGCGAATGCTCCAGTTCTGGTTTCCAAGTGCCTTGAGCACCCCAATCATCTGGGTCCGCTCGAGAATAAGAACGAGCAGCGCTGTAATCATATTGATCCCTGCGATCAGGATCATGACCCCAATGATCACAACAATGTTGGTATCGAAAAGGCTCAGCCATTCGAAGATGGCCGGGTATTTCTCAGCTGTGGTAAGGGCGTTTAGGGTCGGATCGATGGAACGATAGACCTCGGCGCCTGTATTTCGAAGACGATCAAAATCGTGAATGAAGACTTCAAATCCGCCGACCTGGTCTTTGTCCCATTTATTGATTCTCTGTATGTGTCGAATGTCTCCGATGATGAAAGTCTCGTCAAATTCCTCGAATCCGGAATCGAAGATGCCAACGACCTCGAATTTTCGAGAATTTGGAGCCAGGTTCGGATCGTCTTTCACAAAAAACATGTGAAAAATGTCTCCCGTCTCAAGTCGCAGGCGACCTGCCGTTTTATTCGAGAGTAGCACTTCATTTGAAAGCTCCTCGTCAAACCGGGGTACTCTCCCGCGTTTCAAGTAGGATTTGAAAAAGGACCAGTCGTAGTCTTTGTCAACACCCTTGAGGACGATCCCTTCAAATTCGTTGGGAGTCCTTATGATCCCTGCTTTGGTGGCAAAAACCTGTACTTTTTTTACGTTGGGGACGCCTTCGAATTCGGGATAGAAATCCTGGTTCCGCGATACCGGTGTAACCGTGACTTTGGAATTGTTCGCATCGTAGTGACTGATCTGAATATCCCCGTTGAATCCCGAAATCTTCTCCTTGATCTTTTTCTGGAGTCCAACTCCGGTGGCAACCGAGAAGAGCATGACTGCGATGCCAATGGCAATGGCGAGAATGGAAATACGGATGATCGGAGAGGAAACGCTATTTTTGTATCGCTTGGAAGCAATGATCCGTTTGGCAATAAACAATTCGTAGTTCAACTTTCTTCTCTGCTAAATCCGACCAAAAATACATATTTAATCGGATTTAAAGTGAATCAAAGCGGAAGTCGTTTTTTGAGATTTTCGACGATGTTGAAGGCAGCCGGACAGATTTCTGTGTTTTTCAAAGTCAGATCGGTGATTTGAATGAATTTTTTTCGATCGGTGTGTGGGTATTCCCTGCAAGCCTTGGGGCGCGATTCGTAGATGAAACAGGCATTGTCATTCCCCAGAAAAGGACAGGGGGCCTGTTTGAGAACCATGAAATCATCCTCATCCCTTCGCAAATACTGACTTATAAAGCTGGGCTCTTTCAACTTGAGAACCCGTGCGATGCGACTTATGTCCTTGTCCGTGAAAATAGGACTCGTCGTTTTGCAGCAGTTGCCGCAACTCAGGCAATCTGTCTGGGCGAATTCTTCCTCGTGAAGCTCCTGTACAATGAGGTCAAGACGCTTTCTGGGCTTTTTCTTGAGCTTGTTGAAATACTTTTTGCTTTCGGCTCTTTTTTCCAAAGCTTTTTGAGGAAGATCCTTTAATAAATTTTCTATGGATGAAGACATACGTTCAAAAGTAAAACATCTTGAAAGAAATCACGGGAAAATAATTAATTTTGCCGCTCATTAAAACAATTTCAGGTGATCCACAGCATTTTAGATCCGATAGTAAAAAAAGGCTTGAAAAGCATCTATGACGTAGAAATCGAGACCCTGGAATTCCAGGAAACGCGTAAAGACTTTGAAGGCGATGTGACTTTAGTGGTTTTTCCTCTGTTGCGGCAGATCAAAGGAAATCCTGCCATGATCGCTGAGACCATCGGAAATTACCTCCTTGAAACTTCGGAGTTGGTTTCAGGGTTCAACGTGATTAAGGGGTTTCTTAACCTGGTGATTACAGACGAGTACTATCTGAATTATTTCAATGCCCTGGAAAAAAATGAAAATTTTGGAAGGATCGAACCTGCCCCGGACGGGGATGCCATAATGGTCGAATATTCCTCCCCAAATACGAACAAACCATTGCATTTAGGGCATATACGTAATAACCTTCTCGGCTATTCGGTGTCTGAAATTCTGGCTGCTTCAGGTAAAAAGGTCTACAAGACTCAGATTATCAACGATCGAGGGATCCATATCTGCAAAAGCATGGTGGCCTGGCAGCACTTTGGAAACGGAGAAACTCCAGAAAGCACCGGCCTCAAGGGAGATAAACTGGTGGGCAACTACTACGTCCGTTACGACCAGGAATTCAAGAATCAGGTAAAGACATTGATTCAGGAAGGGCTGGACCCCGAGGAAGCGGCCAAACAGGCACCCATTCTGCTTGAAGCCCAGGAAATGCTGAGAAAATGGGAGTCGGGAGATCCGGAAACGGTGGCACTCTGGAAAATGATGAATCATTGGGTTTACGAGGGCTTTGACGAAACTTATGAGGCCCTGGGAGTCGATTTTGACACGAAGTATTACGAAAGTGACACCTACCTTTTGGGGAAGGAGTTTGTCGCCGATGGTCTCGAGAAAGGAATTTTCTACCGGAAAGAGGACGGATCCGTTTGGATCGATCTCACCGAAGAGGGCCTGGATGAGAAGATCGTGCTCAGAGCGGATGGAACAGCTGTTTACATGACCCAGGATATCGGAACGGCCATTCAAAGGATCGCTGACTTTCCCGACATCAACGGACTGGTATACACGGTTGGAAACGAACAGGACTATCATTTCAAAGTGCTCTTTCTGATTTTGAAGAAAATGGGCTTTGAATGGGCACAAAACCTGCATCACCTTTCTTATGGCATGGTGGATCTGCCTGAAGGAAAGATGAAATCAAGGGAAGGAACGGTTGTTGACGCTGATGACCTGATGACAGAGATGACCAACACGGCCAGAGACATTTCTCGTGAACTGGGCAAGCTCGATGGCTACTCGGAAGTGGAGAAAGAGGAGCTGTATCGCATCATTGGTCTCGGCGCACTCAAATATTACATTTTGAAGGTGGATCCGAAAAAGAGGATTCTTTTTGATCCGAAGGAGTCGATAGATTTTAACGGCAACACAGGCCCTTTCATTCAGTACACCTATGCCCGGATCCAGTCCATTTTGAGAAAGGCTGACTTTGACTACAGTGCGCCCGCAGAGAACCTGAGTCTCGATCCGAAAGAAAAGGACCTGATCAAGCTTTTGGAAGGGTTCCCTACATTGCTTCAAACAGCCGCCAAAAGCCTGAGTCCTGCACTGATCGCCAATTATACCTATGACCTTGTGAAAGCCTATAATTCCTTTTACCAAACGGTTCCGATTCTCGGGGTAACAAATGATCTGGAGAAGAGGTTCCGGGTGCAGCTTTCTGAGGCGATTGGCTTTGCCATCCAGTCGGCCTGTTCCCTTCTGGGCATCGAAGTTCCATCCCGTATGTAACCCAATTGTCAGAGGTTCAAAGGGAGACTCTTTTGTCAAATGGCGGGAATTCGATACCTTAGTAGGCTCAATTCTCTAAAATACACGCCTTACAAGTGCGTTTTTTTAAGTTTATGTTATGATGAAAAGAAAAGTAATTATCCCCCTCTTCTTACTTTTATCATTTTATATGAGTCAGGCCCAGCTGATCATGATTGATGGTGAGACCGGTGAGTTCAAATACGAAGAGGTCGTCCAGACAGCCGGCATGTCGAAGGGTGAAATTCAGGAAAGAGCGAAACGTTGGTTGAGCGAATACTACGTCTCCGAAGATTCGGTTCATGTAGACTCTGCAGGCATCAACAGGCTTTGCTCGAACAAAATCAAATGGATCCTGATCAAAAAAGGAATTGACATTGAAGTCTTTTTCGATGTCGACATCAAATTCAAAGACGGCAAATACAAATACGCGTTCTCTGATTTCAGAGAGGGTAAAATGGTGAGAGGCGAATTGCAGAGCATGAGCCTGAAGACTTACATCGAAAGATTTCCTCAAGCCTACCACATTGGAATTGAAGAACCTATCGACAGTGAGATTACCAAGGCCATCAACAGCTTGAAATACTTTGTCACCCATGGGGCGATGGAAAAACCGGAAGAAGACTGGTAGTTAATTGTTAGAGAAGTTCCAGAACCCGTTCCAGGGCCATACCCCGCGAAGCTTTTATCAAAAACGTAGTGTTTTCAAAATCAAGAGCGGCAAAGTGATCCGCAAAGTCCTCGTATTTTGGAAAAAACTTTACACGATCGCTTTCAAGGGCCACTTCAGCGAAATTCTCACCTATTAAATAGATCGCATCCACGTTTGTGGAATCGATGAGCTCGGCTATTTTTTGATGCTCCATGGCGCTGTCTGCACCCACCTCGAACATATCGCCCAGGACAGCGACTTTTTTCTTGGCTTCCAGTCCTTTTAAATTCGCAATGGCCGCCTCCATGCTGTTGGGGTTCGCATTGTAAGCGTCCAGGATAATCGTACTCGAACCCCTTTGAATCACCTGGGATCGGTTGTTTGAAGGTCGATACGATTCGATTCCTTTCGCTATATCCTCCATGTTAACCTCAAAGTACTTTCCAACGCAGGCTGCCGCCGCCATATTCTGATAATTGTAGGCTCCGATCAAATCGCTCCTGATCTCTCGGCCTTCGAACCCCATCCTAACAAAAGGATCTGCGTCGATGAATCGAACATTACAACCCGGGTCATCGGCTCCTGACTCTTTCACATTGCCAATGACATAACGTTTCATGGATGCTGTCCGTTCCATCTGAACCGGGTCAGGAGCATTGACAAAAACAGTTTTATCATGTGCGGCCAGGTGCCTGTACATTTCCGTTTTTCCTTCGATGACACCCTGCAGGCTGCCGAACCCTTCCAGGTGAACCCTGCCAAAATTCGTTATGTAACCGTAATCCGGATAGGCGATATCGCACAGCGCGGCTATCTCACCGGGATTATTGGCCCCCATCTCCACCACACCGATCTCAGTTGACTCATCCATCTGAAGAAGTGTCAGGGGTACCCCGATGTGATTGTTGTAATTTCCTTGCGTGGCCCAGCATCTGTATTTTTGGCTCAACACGCCATAGATCAATTCTTTTGTTGTGGTTTTCCCGTTGCTGCCGGTCAGTGCCAGGATAGGAACCCCCAGCTTTCGGCGGTGATACGTTGCGAGATTCTGAAGCGTCTTGAGCGCATCATCGACCAGGATCATTCGGTCATCTGTTTTGAACTTCTCATCGTCAATCACGGCATAAGCGGCTCCTTTGTCAAGGGCATCACTGGCGTAAACATTACCATTGAAATTACCGCCCTTGAGCGAAAAGTAAATGGAATCCTCGACATTGAGTCTTGTGTCTTTGACCACTTTGGGAT
This sequence comes from Flavobacteriaceae bacterium, assembly GCA_024644725.1. Classification (GTDB taxonomy): domain Bacteria; phylum Bacteroidota; class Bacteroidia; order Flavobacteriales; family Flavobacteriaceae; genus Lutimonas. The sequence continues at coordinate 57,657 of JAHEHE010000001.1, forward strand.
GCGCGCAAAACAAGGAGTAAAGGTCTTCTATTCTCATGGGATAAATGTAAAAAAAAGCTCCGTATCGTTTGGATACGGAGCTCAATTTATTTTGACTCTGAGAGATTTATTTTCTCATTTCCTTACGTCTTCTTGAAAAAGACATCTGTCCGAGTTTGTCAGTGGCGCATCGGAAACCGATGTAGTTGGTTGCCATGTACTCAGGCAGGTATCTTCTCTGAGACGGATCCAACCAGTAGGCTCTATCCTTCCAGGATCCTCCCTTAAATACTCGGGTCTGGTCGCTGATCAACGTATTTCTTGTTTTGGTATCATACTGCTGGATGATCAAACCACTCTCACCGATCTGACGCGGAATCTGAGGTGAGTTGTACATTCTCGGTTTGCTGTCTACCTCATCCTCGTCGCGGAAAAATTGCTTGGTCGAGGCCAGGTCTCCATCTCTACTGTCGATGTTGTACGCCTTTTCATAGTTTCTTCTCATGAAGGCATCTCTTTTCGTCACCGGCACGTATTTCACGCTACCCGGAAGGTCCCTGGGAACAATCTTTCCGTTGTCAAGCGTATCGAATTCCACACTGTTGTAGTCAACGATCACTACATTGCCTTCCTTGTCTATCTTTTTCTTGGTGAATACGTTTCCACGGAAGTAACTGAAGTCATTGGCATCATTGTCAATAATAGGCCTGTATACATCAGCCACCCATTCTGCGACGTTTCCGCTCATGTCGTACAATCCAAATGCATTGGGCTTATACGATTTGATTTTCATAGTGATGTCTGCTCCGTCATTGCTCCATCCAGCCAAACCACTGTAGTCTCCCTTGCCTTGTTTGAAGTTGGCCATTTGGTCACCTCGGTAACGTCTTGAAGTCTCCCGGGTCGAATTACCATCCCAGGCATATTTCTTTCTTCCTCGAATCGAGTTATACTCTCTGTTCTCCACCTCAGCTTTGGCTGCGTACTCCCACTCTGCCTCTGTTGGCAAACGGAAGCGTTGTGCCAGAATACCGTCTGAAGTCTTCACATGACGACCTGTGAAAGAGCCACTGGATGGTTTTTCTTTCTTTGAGAAGTCTTTGATCCCTTTGTAGTAAATGGTCGAATCACCGTCGAACAACAAGTTCGGATTGGTCAGGTAGGTCTCTGTGTCAAAACGGTTTGCACCTTCCACTTCAAGAGAGTCCAGATCGAAAAGGGTGTGCAACACGCCTTTTTCAATGAGAATCTTCTCGTTCACCCTGTCGGTTCTCCACTTGCAGTATTCCGTTGCCTGTCTCCAGGAAACGCCCACAACCGGGTATTCCGCATAAGCAGGATGCCTCAGGTAATTCTCAGTCAACAATTCATTGTATCCCAAGGTATTTCTCCAAACAAGTGTATCCGGCAATGCGGCCTGATAGATTTTGCGATAGGTATCATCGGATGGAGGAAATACTTTTTCGAGATATTGCAGATAAAGCAAGTACTCGATGTTGGTCACCTCTGCCTCGTCCATATAAAAGGAACGCACCTGTTGCTTCACAGGCGTGGTGTTCCAGTCAAACATAACGTCATCCTGCACACTCCCCATAGTAAAGGTACCACCTTCGATCAGAACCATACCCGGAGGTGGCCCTGTTTCTCTATAGTTGGCATTCGCCTGGAACCCGCCGTATTTCGGATTATTGTACTCCCAGCCGGTCAGGGTAGACACGGCCTTGTTGCTTTTGCTGCAACTCGCCATAAGCACGGCCAAGAGCCCGAGGAGAATTAGTCTGTTACTGCTAAACTTTTTCATAATTATTGTTGACTTTATTTAGATATACTAAAACTAACGAAAGGTTTGACATCCTGTGAATATCAACTTCAATCTCGCTTTCAATGCTTGTATAACGATTGTTTTTTACCTTTATTATGTGTATTGTTGTAAATTCTCAATATTTAAGACTTTATTCCCAGTCATGCGCGTCAGGGTACTTTCAATTCTCTCGTTTTTACTGTTTACGCTTTGGAGTCACGGTCAGGTTTCGGATTCCCGATCCTTCGAACTGGAATGGGAACAATCACAGCTGCGATCCTCCAGGCATGGCATCAATCTTCAGGTGCCCATAGTTCGGAATCAGGGATTTGACGCCAACGCCCTGCCCACCTACTCTACTTCCTTCAACGTGCAAAACAAAGGAATCGTGCTCGACTACCAAATTATTAATGTTAAATTTTCCTCAATTTCAGACCAGGAGATGTCGGGTATCCGTCAAGCGGACATCCCCAACGCGCTGAATCCGAAATTTTCCCTTTCCTCGGTCAGGGGCAAAACCCTGGGCACGATCGATATCAATCCAATGATTCGACAGGGTGGACAAGTGAAGAAAGTTACTTCATTTACCTTGAATTACAACCTTGGGGCCGATGGGGCATTGGGTTCTTCAAATCGGTCTGCCACCATCGCTATGAAAGAAAATTCGGTCCTGAGAACAGGAACCTGGCACAAATTCAGGATCGACACCACCGGAATATTCAAGATCGACAAAGAGCTACTCGGAGAAATTGGAGTCAACACAGCCGGGTTGGACCCGAGGAACATCAGGATCTACGGCAACGGCGGAGCGATGCTTCCTCAGCGCAACGACGCATTTCGATATGATGACCTCGAAGAGAATGCCTTGTATGTAGAAGGCGAAGAGGATGGTGTTTTTGATGATTCGGACTACATATTGTTCTATGGTCAGGGGCCTGAAAGCTGGATTCTGGATACGTCCGACTTCTTTGAAACCCGTCACACGACGAATCTCTACAGCGATCACGCTTACTATTTTGTCACTGTGGACCAGGGACCTGGGCGACGTATTGAAACCCGGGCGCCTATCGAAGAATCGGCTGCTGTTGTTTTGGATACCTATCACGATTTTGCCCTGCACGAAATTGAGGAGATCAATTTGTTCTCCAACGGCCAACAATGGCTTGGGGAAGACTTCAGCTTCCAGGACACGAGAAGCTTCAATTTCGAATTCCGGGACCTGGATAGCTCCAGGGAACTGAGCATCCGTCTGCGTGGGGCGGCGGTCTCGTTTTCGAATACGAGCATGAGCGCCTCCTTGAACGGCGCACCCATTGTCACCCTTTCTTTCAGGGCTCAGAACCCGAATTCTCTCACCCTGGCCTCGACCAGCGAGGAGTCCTCGGCTTTCAGCTCGAATTCGGAGCGCCTGCAGATCCAAATCAATTATGACAATGGTGGAAATCCCTCTTCAAGGGCCTACCTGGATTACATAGAAATTCTGGGCTCGAAGAACCTGATCGCGAGGGATCGCCAGTTTGGATTTCGCAATGTGGATGCCACATCTGCGGGTACTATCTATGAATACAGCATACAAAACTCTGCGAATGTCATGCATCTTTGGGATGTGACCAACCCTTTGAGCCCGGGAGCTGTCATGAATCTGTCAGGAGGTTCGGAATTTCGCTTTCGCTTCAGGGGAGGAGAGCTTCGCGAATATGTGTTGAGCACCGGCGACGATTTTCTCGTGCCTGAGACGACAGAGGATTCCCCCATTGAAAACCAAAACCTGCACGCTTTGAAGGATCTGGATTATCTGATCATCACACGTGATTTTCTTATCGGCGAAGCGGAGAGAATAGCAGATTATCACCGGGAGCAATCGGGCCTGAACGTCGCTGTAATCGATCTTGAACAGGTTTACAACGAGTTCTCCTCTGGATCCCCTGACCTCACGGCCATTCGAGACTTCATCAGGCACTTGTATATGAATTCGAGCCCCGAAAGGAGAATTCGTTATCTCTGCCTCTTCGGTGATGCTTCTTTCGATTTCAAGGACCGAATTTCCGACAACAACAATCTTGTTCCCGCATTTCAAAGCTTCGAGAGCTTCAACCTGGCCACTTCTTATGTGACGGACGATTATTTCGGTATGATGGATGAAACGGAAGGCGATCTGGTGAGTTCAGACAAACAGGATGTGGCTACAGGCAGGTTCGCTGTCACCACCCTTTCAGAAGCGCAGGACGTGGTCAATAAAACCCTTAAATATTATGCTGAGAGTTCATTTGGAGACTGGAGAAACACAGTGACCTTCGTCGCCGATGATCCGGATGAACCGAACGAATTCATTCTCCAGCAAACGGTTGACCTCATCGCTCAGGAAGTCGAATCGACCCGACCCGAATTCAATTTGAAAAAGATCTATTCGGATGCATATCCCCAGGAATCGACAGCGGGCGGAGAACGCTACCCTGCAGTGAATCAAGCCATTGATAACGCGGTGGAATCCGGATCCCTGGTTCTCGACTATTTTGGGCATGGCGGCGTCAACGGCTGGGCGAATGAGCGCATCCTTGAGGTTCCCCAGGTTCAAAACTGGTCCAATTTCAATACGCTGCCCTTGTTTATAACCGTAACCTGCGAGTTCGCGCGTTATGACAATCCGCTAAGGCCAACCGCTGGAGAATTCGCCCTGCTCAACAGAAATGGTGGACCCGTATCGCTGATCTCCACTACACGTGAGATCTTCATAAGCGTCGGACAGGTCTTCAACAGAACTTTGTTTGAGCAGCTTTTTGACCCTGAAAATGAATCGTATAGCATTTCTGAGGCGCTGATGTACTCCAAACACGAATTCGGATCGCCTCAACGTTTGTTCGTCTACTTTTTCGGAGATCCTGCGATGAGACTGGCCCTGGGTAAACCGGATATCAAACTCACCCGAATCAACGGCAAGGATATTGATCAGCAGGCCGATACCCTCAAGGCACTCTCAAGGATAAACCTCGAAGGAGTCGTGACGGACGCTGCAGGCAATCCGGCGAGCAACTTCAACGGCACCTTGAGCGCAACTATTTTTGACAAGGCGTTGGACAAGAGCACCCTCGACAACGACAATTTTGGAAGAAAAATGGAGTTCACCTCTATTGAGAGCAAGATTTTCAGGGGACGAGCGTCAGTTACAGCTGGTAAATTCGCCTTTGAGTTCATCGTGCCAAGAGACATTCGGATTGCCTATGGCCAGGCGAAAATAAGTCTCTATGCCGACAACCAGCAGATCGACAAGGCCGGAGCCGACCGGTCAGTGGTCGTCGGGGGCGTGGATCCGAATGCACCAGAGGACACCCAGGGCCCGACAATTCAATTATTCATGAATGACGAGTCATTTGTAGACGGGGGAAATACCAGCTCTTCACCCCTGCTATACGCGATACTGGAAGACGAATCCGGAATCAACACATCCATCACCTCTGTCGACCATGACATCATTGCCATTTTGGATGACGACAATGCCAACCCTTATGTCCTGAACGACTATTATGAAACTGAGCTTGATGACTTTAAGAAGGGCAAAGTCAAGTTCCCTTTCAGGGAACTTGAGCCTGGTTTGCACACGGTTAAATTTAAATGTTGGGATACGTACAATAATCCATCTGAAACAACGTTAACTTTTATTGTAGTCAATGACAACGACTTAATATTAAGTAATGTATTGAATTACCCAAATCCGTTCGTGAATTATACCGAATTTTGGTTCAATCACAACAAACCGAATGAGGCCCTGGAAGTACAGGTGCAGATTTTCACGATCTCGGGTAAGCTGATAAAGACCCTTAACCAATCCGTTCAATCTGACGGTTTGCTCTCCAGGGAAATAACCTGGAACGGACTCGATGATTTTGGGAACAAAATTGGTAAGGGCGTTTATGTATACAGACTTCATGTTAGATCGATGCTTTCAAATGCCTCGGCAGAAAAATTTGAAAAACTCGTCATTCTGCAATAGCAATAACAACAAGTTCTCAACCCTAAAATGGTTTTTTAAATGAAAAAATTAAGCGTCGTTGTCCTAGTTTTGCTCCTGGGTCTTTCAAAGGCATATGCCCAGGATGACGAAGTCAACCCGATTACAACAGCCGCACCTTTTCTGCTCATCGCTCCTGACGCACGCGCGGGAGGTCTCGCGGATATGGGGGTAGCCACCTCTCCGGATGCAAGCTCACTTCATTACAACCCGGCCAAATACGCATTTTCCGAATCGCAATGGCAAATCGGACTGAATTACACACCCTGGTTGAGAAACCTGACCAATGACGTGAGCCTGACCAGCCTTTTTGTGTCCAACAAGATCAACGAGAGAAGTGCCTGGGCAACCAGTCTGACCTATTTTTCTTTGGGATCCATCGAGCTGACAGACGGCTCCGGCATAAGCCTGGGAACAGAGAACCCCAACGAGTTCGCCATTGACGGGACCTATTCCCTGAAACTTAGCGAAGTGATATCCATGGCCGTCGGCCTTCGATACATTCATTCGAACCTTGCGGTACGCGTCGACAATTCAGAAATCCAGACCGTGAACACCTTTGCCGTGGATGTTGCCATGTACTACCAGAGCCTGGAAAAAAATTATGGCGACTTCAACGGAAGATGGCGCGCAGGTGTCAACATATCTAATATGGGTCCCAAGGTGGAACTGGTCGTTGGAGGTCAGGAGAGCTTCATTCCGACGAACTTCAAGATCGGGGGTGGTTTCGATTTCATCCTCGACAATTCCAATACGATTACTGCAGGCCTCGAACTGAATAAGCTCCTGGTGCCTACTCCTCCGATACGAGACAACGCTACCGGGGAGATCATTGCTGGGATGGATGACAATGTGGGCTTCCTGCAGGGTATGTTCCAGTCCTGGTACGATGCACCGCGGGGATTCGAGGAAGAAATGGAAGAATTCATCTGGCAGTTGAGTGGAGAATATCTGTACAACGATGTATTCGCGTTGAGAGCCGGGTATTTCCATGAGAGCCCGAACAAGGGTAACCGACAGTACTTCACGCTGGGAGCCGGGTTTAAATTCAGGAGTACTTCTCTTGACATTTCTTATCTGATCAACTCCTCGGACGTCAACAATCCGTTGGAAAGCACACTGAGATTTTCATTGACCATCAACCTGGGTGACAGCTATGCGTATTTCTAGAATATGAGAAATCTCAATATCCGATCACATTTTGAAGAATACCAGGACATTAGCGAGCTCTCGAAAGATGACCAGGAACTTTATAGAAACGCTGTCGAAGCTCGAGACAAGGCTTACGCCCCGTACTCAGAATTCAGCGTAGGGGCGGCTCTGCGTTTGGAGAATGGTCTGATCGTCTCAGGTAACAATCAGGAAAATGCTGCCTATCCATCAGGCATGTGTGCCGAGCGAGTTGCGGTTTGGAGCGCACTTTCTCAATACCCGGATGTAAAAATCAAAAAGTTGTTTATCACAGCACGCTCTGAAAAAAAAGAAGTGAAAAGACCTGTTTCGCCTTGCGGATCATGCAGACAGACCCTGGCCGAATACGAGACTCGGCAGAAGCAACCTATGGAGGTCTACTTTACAGGTGAAACCGGGATCATTTTGAAGGCGGCCTCCGTGCGCGACCTGCTACCCTTCATGTTCGACAATACTTTGCTCTGAGGCATAAATAAGGAACCGGATCAATAAAAAATCCTAAATTTGTTGGTAAACGCAGATACCATGCAAATTAGTGATCAGGGAAAAAAATACCTTTTAGAAGCAGCGCGCTGGGCGACATTCCTCGGCATAGCAGGCTTTATCATGATTGGACTTTTAGTAATACTCTCTTTTTCGATTGGCAGCATCCTTTCAAGTCTTCCGGAAGGCTATCTCGGTGGGATTCCTCCGCGCTTTTTCAGTTTTTTCTACCTCATAGTGGCGGGAATCTACTTCATCCCGGTGTACTACCTTTTCCAATTCGGGATCAAAACAAAAAAGGCCTTTGAAGACGACGACATCGGCATGCTGACTTTTGGGCTCAAGAAGCTTCGCTCCCATTACAAATTCATCGGCATCCTTTTCATCATAGCCGTGATTCTCTACTTCTTTTTAATCCTTTTGGGAGCCTTCGGATTATTGCTGGCCAGCTAAGGGAGCCAGATCCTGTCCGGTTTCCAGTTCATAGGCTTTGAACCCCGGTTTAAAAATCCGGGCGGAAAGAGACCCTTTTAGAAGCATTTGCTCGTCCCTGACTTCGATCCAGCTGCCTTCGCGCAGCCCGATCACAACCTGTTCATTGTACGTGTGAAACTCGGCAATCCGGGTTTCGCGGGTTTCTCCCTGGTGCTTTGAATCCGGATCCGGATCCAAATAGTGTGGATTGAGATTAAATGGCAACAAATCGAGGGCCTTTAGACTGGGCGGATCAACAATCGGCATGTCATTGGTGGTCATGACGTTTGGCCCTGTAATGTTGCTGCCAGCGCTGGTTCCCAAATAGGGGGTCCCACTGCGCACCACTTCTCGTATCACCGGCAGTAGGTCTTCCTGGTACAATCGATCGAGCAGAACAAATGTGTTACCTCCTCCGACGAATATGGCTTCCGCTTTTTTTACCGCATCACGGGCGCTATCCAACTCGTGGATTCCCTTGACTTCAATAGCCAGGGGTTGAAAGGCCGTTCGGACTCTTTGGGTGTAGTCGTCGTGACTCATCCCGCCGGGCCTGGCATAGGGAATAAAAAGGAGACTCGATACATTTTCAAAGAATTTTGACAATTCGGGAAGCAAGTATTCCAGGTATCCTCCACCGTATAAAGTAGAGGTGCTCGCCACGATCATTTTCATGCGGTTTTACTTTTCTCAAAAGTAAGCAATTCTCTCTTTAACAAAAGTTTATCAAGAGATTTCTGTGATATTTGGCTCCAGTGTTGTTACTTTGAAGCATGAAAGCGCTCAGCTTCTGGATCATCATCTGCCTGCCTGTTCTCATCTTTTCACAGGAAAATCGCACCCTGATCTCAGGTACGGTGCGCAGTGACACGCTCCACATCGAAAATGCCCATGTGATCAACAAGACCTCGAACAAGGGGAGCATCACCAATAAGCTCGGTCAATTCAAAATTTCGGCAAAAAAAGGAGATACCCTGATCGTTTCTGACATACAGTACCAAGGGGAAATTATTGTGCTCAGTGCCCAACAAGTGCGAGTTGGATACCTGGACATTCAGCTCGAAGTGCTCACCAACGAACTGGAAGAAATTGTCCTGAAACAATACGGTAATATGGCGGAAGAACTGGGTTTGCCCAATGCAGGAAAGAAACCACTGAGCAAAGTGGAACGCAATCTGAACGCTTACAGCCAGAAAAGCACACCCATGGTGATTCTACAGGCCCTTCTCTTCAAGCCGGGTGGGATCGATGACATCTACAACATCGTCTCAGGCAACCGAAAACGCGACCGGAAACTGAAGCAGCTCATGGATCAAGACTTCCGTCAGGAGCAAAACAACACCATTGGGGCTCAGATCCGGGCCTATCTAAAGGATGACTTTTTTATTAAAGAAGTTGAGATTCCCGAAGAACTGATCGAACCCTACATCCGATATTGCATGCCCAAAGGACTTCCTCGTCTCTACCGCGAGCAAAGGTTGATCGAAGTGATCGATATTCTATTGAAGAGCAAAGAAGAGTTCTTGAAATGGAATGCTGAGGACTTTCCGGAGTAGGCTCAGATACCTCCGATCTCCCAGATGTATTTGCTGGCCAGTGATTTATAAGGATGCCAGTTGTCAGCGATTTCGATCAACTTGCTCCGCAACTCTTTTTCTTCCAATTGCAATCCGTAAAGATCCTTCATTACATTTCTTATCCCGAGGTCATCGATAGGAAAAACGTTGGGGCGGTCCATGGGAAACATCAGGATCATTTGAACCGTCCATTTGCCGACGCCTTTGATCTGTGTCAGGTAGCGAATCACCTCCTCATCAGACATCGACTGAAGAAATTCAAAGCTCATGTCATTCTTCAATTTGAACTCAGCCACATTTTTGAGGTAGTTTGCCTTACTTTTTGAAAGCCCGACTCTCCTCAAAAGACTGTGGTCAGTGAGCAACAATTGATTGGCATCGGGGTAACCACCCGGAAAGATATCCGTGAATCGCCTCCAGATGATTCGTACCACCTTGATTGAAATCTGCTGGGAAACTATCGAATTTAGCAGTGAAACATAGATGTCAATGTCAAGTTCAGGTTTTATCTCCAGGTCGAGGTCGGAGATGGCCCGATGCAAAACAGGGTCCCTTCGGTAGTGTTCTATGATGTCCTGATAAGGTATCATGCTAATCCTTTTTTCAAATCACTTTGATTCTTACCTTTGCGAAATCTTTTGAACCGCTCAAAAGCACAACAAAAATACGTATTTCATGAAGATTAAAATCCTTCTCACCTTCCTCGTTCTATTCGGTTTCACGCTGTCTTCGTTCGGGCCTCACAAACACTACATCAGTCTGACGCAGATCGAGTACAAACCGGCTGAGAAATCAATGCAGATCACCATGCGCTTCTTCATTGACGATCTCGAGAAGGCTGTTGGCAGCCGTTTTGACAAGAAATTGGCGCTCGCCACCGCAGATGAAATGAAGAACGCCGATGTTTACATCGAAAGGTACCTCGAGAACAAATTCAAAGTGTGGGTGAACGGAACCGAGCTCACTCCAAATTACCTCGGAAAGCAATATGAGGATGACCAGGTTTTCTTTTTCCTGGAGGTGGACAACGTTGAGGATATTGAAATCATCGAAGTGCAGAACAGCATGTTGATGGAAGTTTACGAAGAACAGCAGAACTACATCAAATTGCGCATAGGGGAAGTGGACAAGACCTTCATCCTGATCAAAGCGAATGATAAAGAAATGTTAAAAATGGCCACGACCAGATGATTCGTAAAAAAAGGATATAAATTCGGCCGATTAAAATTGCATCACATACCCTTATGAAGAAAATTACACTTTGGATCGTCGCCTTGTCGGTCTTCGCCATCGGAAATGCCCAGAATGAAACGAACACAGCGGTTGAACAGCAGCAAGGGCACTATAACTTAAGTAAATTCAGGCAGTTGAAGCAGGAACTTGCAACTCCCAACAGCTACAGAACGGCCTCAGGTGCGCCTGGACATGAGTACTATCAGCAAAAAGCCGACTACAAGATGGATATCGTGCTGGACGATGAGAACCAGCGTATCTATGGAGAGGAAACCATTACCTACTATAACAACTCTCCGGATGATCTGGATTATCTGTGGGTTCAACTGGATCAGAACGTTCGGGCCGCGGATGCCAAGACAAATGATGTCAAAGCAGGAGGCCCATCCAACTATTACAATCCCAAAAAATTTACCGAGGAATTCCTCGGCAAGCCCTTTGATGGTGGTTTCAAGATCGATTTTGTCAAGGATCTCAAGGGCGAAGATATGACGTATACCATCAACGGCACCATGATGCGAATTGATTTGCCTTCTGAGCTGAAATCCGGAGAAAAAACCTCATTCAACATCAAATGGTGGTACAATATCCCGAACCATGTGGTAGATCGGGCCCGATCAGGGTTTGAGCATTTTGAAAAAGACGGAAACAACACCTACATCATCGCCCAGTTCTTTCCGAGAATGGCGGTTTACAATGACGTGGAAGGATGGCAGAACCTCCAGTTTCTCGGTCGCGGTGAATTCGCCCTGGTTTTCGGTGACTACGAGGTGAACATCACCACCCCGGCTGATCATGTATTGGATGGTACGGGTCACATCCTGAACCGAAAAGAGATGCTTACGAAAAAGCAGTGGAAAAGGTATCAGGAAGCCCTGACCTCTTATGACGAGCCTGTTGTTATCGTAACCCAGGAAGAGGCCGTCGAAAACGAGAAACAAGCCTCCAACAAAACCAAGACCTGGAGATTGAAGGCTGAAAATGTGCGTGACTTTGCCTTTGCGACCTCAAGAAAATACATACTGGACGGGCAGGCCGTGAAGATCGGTGACAGCACAGTGATGGCGATTTCACTGTATCCCAAAGAAGGAAACCCGCTGTGGGAGGAGTACTCAACCCGGGTCGTCGCCAGCACGCTGGAATCCTATTCCCGACAGATGTTTGACTATCCTTACCACAAAGCAATTTCGGTTCACGCCAAGCAGATTGGCATGGAGTACCCGATGATCTGTTTCAATTTCGGTCGTCCAAAACCCGATGGTACGTATTCGGAGAGAACCCGAACCGGAATGATTGGAGTCATCATACACGAGGTGGGTCACAACTGGTTCCCGATGATTGTGAATTCAGACGAGAGACAATGGGGCTGGATGGATGAAGGCCTGAACAGTTTCGCGCAGTTATTGGCGGAGCAGGATTTCGAGCCCGGCTTCCCATCACGGAGCTTCCCGGACAAAGTAGTGGACTACATGGGAGGCGATCAAAGTCGCATCTCACCCATTATGACCCAGCACGACAACGTATATCAAAGCGGGCCAAATGCCTATTCCAAACCGGCGGCAGGTTTGTACATGCTTCGGGAAGTCATTCTCGGGCATGAGCTTTTTGACAAAGCCTTTAAAACCTATGCGCAAAGATGGAGATTCAAGCATCCAACCCCTGCTGACTTCTTTCGCACGATGGAGGATGCTTCCGGAACGGATCTGGACTGGTTTTGGAGAGGATGGTTCTTCACTACAGATTACAACGACATTGGGATAAAGGGAATCAACCAATACCGTGTATCGGATGAACCAACGGAGCAAATGAAGGAACTTGTGAGCCGGTACGACCTAAACATGGAGGATTATGCGGGCAATCTGTACCTGGAAAAGATTGAGTCGATCGATGAAATGGGGGCACAAACACCTGTGCAGAATATCACCTTGCTCAATGAGTACCTGGCGGACAATTTTTCTGAGAAAGAACGAGAATCCTTGAAGGATACGAAATACTTCTATGAAATTGTGTTTGAAAAGCCGGGAGGCCTGGTGATGCCCATACTGGCAGAGATTACTTATGAAGATGGGACGAAGGAGAACAAGTACTATCCTGCCGAGATCTGGCGTTTTAACGACAAGGAAATCAAGAAAGTCTTTGCCTCTGAAAAACCGATTGCTTCCATCGCGATCGATCCGAAGAAGCTAACAGCGGATGTGAATCTGGAAAACAACAGCTGGCCCCGTGAAAAAGAGGAAAGCAAGTTCGAGGCCTTCAAAAAGGAGATCGCAAAATGATTTGGCTATGACTCTGGCCCTTCTTGTACCGGGACGACATGACTGTTTTTAACCTCATGGATAATGAAAGTGGAATGCGCGCTTCCGATATGATCCATCCGCGTTAGTTTGTCATTGATAAAGTCGTGATAGGCTTTCATGTCGTTGACCATCACCTTCAGCAAATAGTCATAGTCTCCGCTGACGTTGTAGCATTCAAGCACCTCATCAAACCGTATGACTTCCCGTTCGAATTTTACGACGTATTCGTGACGGTGCTGGAGAAGCTTGATCTGGCAGAATACGACGAATCCGCGACCGGCTTTTACCCTGTCAATCAAAGCGGAGTATCCTTTTATGACGCCTTCCTTCTCCATTTTCTTGATGCGCTCATAGACCGCTGTAGGTGACAAATCGAGATGCACCGAGAGCTCTTTGGTTGTTATTTTGCTATCCTTTTGAAGAAAGGAAAGTATGCGTCGATCTGTAGTGTCAAGTCTCATTTTCAAAACTTGTTTGGGGTTATTTTTGAATTATTTCCTAAGAATTTTGCACGCCCAGGGTGAAAAAATTTCTGTAAACCGTCTTACTAACAACAAATATTGGACAATATATCTATATTTTTCTTTTATTATAGATTTATTTTCTTATTATATTTAATATTATTGATTTTATAACTATTCTGATGTACTTTTACTTGAAATTAAGTAAATCGTATCATTATGGCATTCAATCCAGCAGATCAAATTCAGGACTTACAATATTTTGGAGAATTTGGCGGGGTAAACCCTTCAATTTCAGATTCTTCTACCTACACTTTTCTTGCGGCCAAGTCGATGATCGACACCTTCGAAGGAAATTTAGCCGGTTGCTATCTTTATTCCAGGCACATGAGCCCTTCTACACTGTACCTGAGTCAGGCGCTCGCGGCCATGGAAGGCACTGAAACAGCTAATGTGTCCTCTTCAGGCATGGGATCCATCTCAACGGCATTGTTGCAGGTTTGCAATCAGGGAGATCACATTGTTTCCTCACGAACCATATACGGGGGCACCTATGCCCTACTCAAAAACTTCATGCCCAAATTCGGAATAGAAACCTCGTTTGTCGACATAACCAATCTGGATAAAATAGAAGCTGAAATCAAAGAAGACACCAAAGTACTCTACTGTGAAAGCATAAGCAACCCTTTGCTTGAGATAGCTGATATCCGGAGCTTGGCAGAACTCGCTAAAAAATACGATTTGACCCTGATGGTCGACAATACTTTTTCACCCTTGCAAATCTCACCCGCCCAACTCGGGGCTGACCTTGTGATTCACAGCCTGACCAAATTCATCAACGGAACCAGTGATACCGTGGGAGGCGTGATTTGCGGATCCAATGACTTCATCGATTCGATGCGAAGCGTCAACGACGGTGCCGCCATGCTGCTCGGCCCGGTCATGGACAGCCTGAGGGCTGCGAGCATCCTGAAAAATTTGCGCACACTTCACATCCGCATGAAAAAGCACAGCGAAAATGCCATGTACCTGGCCAAAAGATTTCAGGAAGACGGATACAAAGTCATCTATCCGGGCCTCGAGAATCATCCTCAGCACGAATTGTACAAGACTATGAGCAATCCGGAATACGGATTTGGCGGCATGCTTACCCTGGACGCCGGTTCGCTGGAAAAAGCAGATGACCTGATGGAGCTTATGCAGAAGAGAAACCTGGGATACCTGGCGGTCAGTCTCGGATTTTACAAAACCCTGTTCAATGCCCCGGGAACAGCCACCTCTTCAGAGATTCCTGCTGATGAACAAGCTGAAATGGGACTCACTGATGGGTTGATCCGCTTCTCAATCGGCCTCGACAACAACATAGAGCGCACCTATGAGGAGATGAAACGCTGCCTCGTGGAACTTGATGTGATTCAGAAAGTACGAGTCTGACTTGGACCAATCTGATTACAGGTTAGCCAGGTATTCGGTCACATTTTTTTGGATTCGCCCTTCCAGGTTTGAAGTATCGGATTTTTCAAAGGTCTTTCCTGTGATATTCTCGTAGAGCTCAATATAGCGGTCGGAGATCTCTCTGATCTTTTCGTCACTCATGTTCGGAATCACCTGCCCTTCTTTGCCTTGGAATCCATTCTCGATGAGCCAGCGGCGCACGAATTCCTTGGAGAGCTGCTTTTGAGGTTCTCCTTTGTCCTGTCTTTCCTGGTATCCGTCGGCATAGAAATACCGAGAGGAATCGGGCGTGTGTATCTCATCGATCAAAACGATCTTACCCTCTGAAGTCTTTCCGAATTCGTATTTGGTATCCACCAGAATCAGGTCACGCTCAGCAGCCAGCTCGGTACCCCTTTGAAACAGCTTTCGCGTGTAATCTTCAAGGGTTTCGTAGTCCTTTTCAGAAACGAGGCCCTGAGCGATGATCTCCTCCCTTGAGATGTCCTCATCATGAAGACCGTCATCTGCTTTGGTCGAGGGCGTGATTATGGGTTCAGGAAACTTGTCATTCTCCTTCATTCCCTCAGGCATCGGAACCCCGCAAAGCGTCCTCTTGCCATCTCGATATTCGCGCCAGGCATGTCCTGAAAGATAACCCCGGATGACCATTTCCACCTTGAAGGGTTTTGCCAGGTAGCCTACAGCCACATTGGGATCCGGGCAGGCAATGAGCCAGTTGGGCACCAGATCACTTGTCGCCTCCAGCATATAAGAGGCAATCTGATTCAAAATCTGTCCCTTGTATGGAATCTGCCTGGGCATGATCACGTCAAATGCCGACAAACGATCACTCGCAATCATTACCAGGTACTTATCATCTATGTTGTATACTTCTCTCACTTTTCCCTTGTAAACGCTCTTCTGACCAGGAAAATCAAAGTTGGTGTTGTTAATGGTATTCATACAATTGAATCGAATATGGATGGATTAATCGGTTTCTATGCTCGTGTAGGCATCGATGATCTTTTTGACCAGTTTGTGCCGGATGACATCTTGTTCATCCAGGTGGACGACTCCAATGCCTTTGATTCCCTTTAGGGCCAGTAGGGACTCCTTCAGACCGGACACCTGTCTGCGGGGCAGGTCGATCTGGCCCGGGTCACCCGTGATGATGAATTTGGCATGCTTGCCCATGCGCGTGAGAAACATTTTCATCTGGTTATGGGTCGTGTTCTGCGCCTCATCCAGGATGACAAAGGCACTGTCCAGCGTTCTTCCTCGCATGAAGGCCAACGGAGCAATTTGAATCACCCCCTTCTCCAAATAAGCCTGAAGCCTCTCATATGGAATCATATCGCGTAAAGCGTCATAGAGCGGCTGCATGTAGGGGTCGAGCTTTTCCTTGAGGTCGCCGGGCAGGAAGCCCAGGTTTTCACCGGATTCGACCGCCGGTCGGGTCAGGACGATCCTACGGACCTGCTTGTCTTTCAGCGCTCTTACCGCAAGTGCCACAGCCGTGTAGGTTTTTCCGGTTCCGGCCGGACCCACTGCAAAAATCATGTCATTGCGACGGATCTCTTCGACCATCTTTCTCTGATTGACTGAAATGGCCTTGATCAGCCTACCCGAAACGCCGTGAACGAGAACCTCATCGGATCCGCCCGTGGCCGATTTCACCTTATCGTCACTGAGAAGCCTTTCGATGCTGTTGTCGTCCAGTTTGTTATACCTGTGAAAGTATTTGACCAGCTCTCCAAACCTCTTTTCGAAATCGTCGAGCAGAGCGGGTTCCCCGTAAATTCTCACCTTGTTGCCCCTAGTGACGACCTTGACCTTGGGAAAGTGTTTTTTCACCTGATCCATGTTTCGGTTGTGCGGCCCAAAAAAGTCGTTGGCGGCAATATCTTCCAGTTCAATTATTCTTTCGTTCAAGCTTTCTTGTCTCGTTTAAAAATTAAGCGTGGCGGGCTTTTAAAATACTATTATTTGATTAGATTTGTACTGCAAAAATAGCACATTTTACAAGCAATTCACCAATCCTTGAAATTATTGTAAACCGTCTTTCCGAACCTGCGATCAGCCTATGTCAATCATAACACTTACAACCGACTTTGGTACCAAGGACCACTTTGTAGGTGCAGTAAAAGGATCTATTTACAACGAGTTGGAAGAGGCCAAGGTGATTGACATTTCCCACCAGATCACTCCGTTCAGCATCACCCAGACGGCCTACGTGCTCAAGAATGCCTACAAAAACTTCCCCAAGGGAACGATTCATATCATCGGGGTCGACTCTGAGATCAGTGTCGAGAACAAACCCATTGCTATTTTGCTCGACGGACAGTATTTTATAGGATGTGACAATGGCATCCTCTCACTGATCACCAATGAAATCAGGCCGGAGAAAATGGTGGAAATCACCATACCGGATCCGGAGGAATATCAATTCGCCATCCTGGGCAAATTCATCAAAGTAGCCTGTCATATTGCACGAGGAGGAATGTTGGAAGTGATTGGGATGCAAATAGACAGCATCAAGGAAATCGTGGAGATTCAGCCTTTCATAAACTCTGAAAAGAACCAGATCCTGGGAAGCGTCATCTACATCGACAATTTTGGCAATGTGGTCAGCAATATTTCAAAAAGCGTATTTTCGGAAATTGGAAAAGGCAGGGACTTTGAAATCGTTGCGAGAAATTACAGGTTTACAAAGGTCTACAAGAGATATAATGAAGTCGTGGATTATACGATCCCTACCGACAAAAGACAAGATGACGGGAAGCGGCTGGCTCTGTTCAACTCGGCCAGCTTCCTGGAAATTGCCCTGTATCGCAGCAATTTAAAGACCGTAGGTGGAGCCTCGGTGCTCCTGGGGCTGAAGTACAGGGATCCGATAACGGTTAAGTTTTTTTAAGAACCAAGCAGGTATAGAAAAATGCTCGTCAGAATCGTACATATGAAATTCAAAGCGGAAGAGATCGATGCCTTCCTGGAGAATTTCGATTCCGTCAAATCGAAAATACGCTCATTCAAAGGATGCCAAAAGCTCGAACTCTACAGAGACCAGGAGGATCCGACGCGATTTTTCACCTACAGCTACTGGGATTCGGAACAGGATCTCAATACGTACAGGAAATCGCCCATGTTTGAAACAGTCTGGAAGAAAACCAAATCGATGTTCTCAGAGCGAGCACAGGCCTGGAGCCTCGATAAAATCAGAATCAGCTAAACCATGATCGCAATCTTAAAAAAGGAAATCGACGTCTTTTTCTCGACCCCCATCGGATATTTGGTCATTGCCGTGTTTCTGCTGGTCAATGGTCTTTTTCTCTGGGTCTTCAATGGTGACTTCAACATTCTCAACGCAGGTTTTGCCGACCTGAACAATTTCTTTTTCCTCGCACCCTGGTTCTTTGTCTTTATCATTCCGGCCATGACCATGCGGAGCTTCTCGGATGAGATTCGACTGGGCACCATCGAGATTTTGAAAACGAGCCCCATTAGCAGCTGGGAGATCATATTGGGCAAATATTTGGGATCGCTGCTCCTGATTCTTATCGCGCTAATTCCAACCGTATCCTATGTCTATACCGTCATCCAATTGGCTGCAACTCCTTCCGATATTGATTTTGCGAGCATTATAGGATCCTATATCGGGCTTATGTTCCTGGCAGGTGGGTTTACGGCGATTGGACTTCTGGCCTCTGTTTTATCGAGCAACCAGATCGTGTCTTTCATCATCGGAGTAACCCTTTCTTTTGCCATGTATTACGGGTTTCAGGCCCTTGGGGACCTGGATGTGTTTCCCGGTCTGTCCCTGGAGAATTGGGGCATGAGCGCCAGGTACCGAAGTATGGGACGCGGTGTGATCGACACTCGGGATGTGCTCTATTTTTTGAGTGTTGCCTTTGTCTTTCTATATCTGACCAAACTGAAATTTGAACAAAAATAAATGCCGGATCAACGTAGTGCGAAAATGAAAAAAGCTCCCATTCAAATCCTTATCGTCCTTGGCCTGGTTATCGTGGTTAACTTTTTAGGGAATTCGCTCTACAAGAGATTTGACCTGACCCGTGACAACCGATATACCCTTTCGGACGAAACCATTTCCCTGGTCGAGAGTTTGAAGGAGCCCATCATTGTCAAAGTCTATCTGCAGGGAGATTTCCCTTCGGAGTTCAAAAGACTGCAGGCCGAAACCGACCAGCTTCTGGAAGAGCTCAGTGCGATCAACGATCAGATCGTCTATCGTTTCATCGACCCATTGAGCAACCCGAAAGAATTGATCGACAAGGGGCTGCAACCCAGCAGACTCACGGTTCAGGAAGGGGGAAAAGTGTCAGAAGCCGTGATTTTCCCATGGGCCATCGTCTCCTACAAGGGCAAAGAAGAAAATGTGTCATTACTGGTCAATTCTGTGGCCGAAAGCCAGGAAAAGCAATTGCAGAATTCGATTGAGAACCTGGAATACGAGTTCGCACATGCCTTTGCCAAGATAAAAGAGGACAAGAGCAAGAGAATTGCAGTGCTCAAAGGAAATGGGGAGCTCGATGACCTCTATCTCTATAGCTTCCTGAAGAAATTAGGGGAATACTATCACCTGGCGGCCTTTACGTTGGATTCCGCAGAAACGGACCCTGTGTCTACTTTGAGACAGCTGCGGGACTATGACCTGGCAGTGATCGCCAAACCCACCATCCCCTTTACAGATCAAGAGAAATACCTTATGGACCAGTACCTGATCGGAGGAGGCAAGACGATGTGGCTGATCGACAATGTTCACGCCGAGATGGACAGTCTCTTGACCACAGGCAAATCCCTGGCCTACAATCGGGACCTCGGTCTTACGGATTTGTTTTTCAGCTATGGGGTGCGGATCAACTACAATGTGTCCAAAGATCTTTACAGCTCGACGATTCGGCTCGCATCTGGGAATACCGGCAATCAGGTGCAATACCAGGATTTTGTTTGGCCTTATTTTCCCTTGATTTTTACGGATGACCAGCATCCGATAACAAAAAACATCGATCCTGTTCTTCTCAAGTTTCCGAGCAGTATGGATACGCTTCAGAATGGATTGAAAAAAAGAATTCTGTTGAGCTCCTCGGCGAACGGACGCATCATTGGCACACCCACTCCAGTCGCATTGGACGAAATTGCACAGGAGATCAATCGGAATGAATTCAATGATGCCGCGATTCCCTTCGGGGTCCTGCTGGAAGGCAGCTTCAAATCGGCTTACGCCGCTAGGATCAAGCCTTTTCAATACAGTGAATCCGCTGAAAACAGCCCGATGACCAAAATGATGGTGATCAGTGACGGGGACATCGCGGCGAATGAGGTATACCGGGGAGAACCTCTGCCGTTGGACAAAGACAAATGGACACAACAGCCCTATGGCAACCTGAGCTTTTTGCTCAATGCCACTCACTACCTGCTCGATGAAAATGGAATCATCCGGCTGAGGGCCAAAAGCCTGGAGCTTCAGTTCCTGGACAAGGAAAAAGCATATAGCGAACGTGGGCGCTGGCAAATCATCAACCTGGTTCTGCCTCTTGTCCTTTTATTTGCACTGAGCATACTCTTCAAAATGATCCGTGTCAAACGTTATGCCCGTTAGGCTCATAAAGTTTTGTTAAAAAAATGCGGATTTTTTAACCATCCTGAGAATTGACTTAATTTTAAACAAACTTTAACAAAAACTAAATTCTATGCAATCTAAAATCATTACACTATTTATGGCGCTTGTGGCATTTACCGTTCAGGCGCAGATCCAAACCCCCCAACCAAGTCCTGGTGCTGAAATTGAGCAGGTAATCGGACTCACCGAGATTGAGGTGGACTACTCCAGACCCGCGATGCGAGGCAGAACTATCTATGGAGATCTGGTTCCTTACGGCAAATTATGGAGAACAGGTGCCAATACCAGGACCAAATTCTCGACAAGCACCGACATCACGGTACAGGGAAAAGAACTTAAGGAGGGAACCTACGGAATCCTTTCTGTTCCCAATAAAGACTCCTGGGACATCATCTTTTACACAGAAGCCGAAGGAGGTGGAGCGCCAAAAGAGCTCGACAAGAGCAAAGTTGCCCTGACCGTTCAAGCCAAACCGGAAAACACCGGATACGACATGGAGAACTTCACTATCGCTTTTGGAGATCTCGCAGATGGTTCGACAGGAATGATGTACATCATGTGGGAAAAAACGCGTGTGCCCCTGAAAATAGGAACACCTGCCAAAGAAATAGCCATGAAGAGCATTGAAGATGTTATGGCTGGAGAACCCACTGCCAATGATTATTTCCAGGCAGCTGCCTTTTATCACGAAGCGGGTGAAGACATGGACAAGGCCCTGGCGTGGGTGAGCAAAGCCGTGGAGATGAACCCGGATGCCTTCTGGATGTCGCGACGCAAATCTTTGATCCAGGCAGACATGGGAGACAAGAAAGGTGCTGTTGAAACGGCCAAGGTATCTCTGGCTGCTGCCGAAAAAGCAGGAAATGCCGATTACATGAAAATGAACAAGGAATCCATAGCGGAATGGAGCAAGTAAAGCTTGCTTTATCAAGTTGATAAAAATAACAAACGATGAGAATTTTAAGTATATTTTTGGCACTGGTCATGATCACGTCGATCAGTTGTGCACAGAAAAGCCCGCGAAAAAATGCTAAAGGCATAATAGGTGGAACGACAATTGAAATCGACTACGGCGCTCCAAGCGTCAAAGGAAGAAAAATTTGGGGTGGTCTTGAAAAGTACGGTGCCGTCTGGAGAGCCGGGGCCAACGAGAACACGACAGTGTCTTTTGACAAAGATGTCAAAGTAGCTGGACAGGACCTGCCGGCCGGAAAATACGGCTTCTTTATCATCCCCAATGAAACCGGAGATTGGATCGTTATCTTCAACAAGAAGAACGATGGCTGGGGAGCCTATTCATACGCTGAGTCAGATGATGCACTTCGTGTCTCCGTAGCACCTCAGATGGTGGACGACAACCAGGAAGAGTTGATGTATGCTGTGACCAATGAAGGAATTTTGTTCGGTTGGGAAAAGGCGCGTCTGAATATCCCCGTGGAATAACCATGTTGCGAAATCACAGGATTTCACAATAGGAAAATGAAATTGAACCCCGGTCTACCGGGGTTTTTTTATGCCTTTTGGATTCCCTCTTTGCCTGTAAATCCATTCAAGATCAGAGCCAGGACGATAACGATCGTGCACCCGAGAAGATTCAACCAGAGATAAGGAAGAATGTCTGCAAACCAGACTCCGATAATGATCAGTTGAGTGACCAGGGCTGCCCGGAAGACTGAATTCGCTTTAACCTGCTTGAAAAAGAATGCAAGCAGGAAAATTCCCAAAATATTTCCGTAAAAGATGGATCCGATGATGTTGACCAGCTGTATGAGGTTGTCGAACAAATTGGCCACACTTGCCACCAGGATCGCCAGTATTCCCCAACCCAGGGTAAACCATTTGGTTGCCTTCACATAGTGACCCGGATCCTTCTTGGTCTTTTCGTTGCGTTGATACAGATCGATCATGGTCGTCGCCGCAAGGGCGTTCAATTCAGAAGCGGTCGAGGACATCGCCGCCGAGAGGATCACTGCCAGAAGCAAGCCGATGAGTCCCCGGGGTAGATTGTTGAGGATAAAATGAATGAAAACATAGTCCTTGTCATTGGTCTCAACCGTGTCATCCGCCTTCAATATGATTTCCTTGGCACGCTCCCTGTTCTTGTATTCCTCGGCATTCAGCTCCTTGATGCGATCTCTTGTGATCTTATCTCCTGAACCGGTGCCCAGCTGCATCTGGAGGGTTTTCTTCTCTTCTTCAAGACCTCTGTGCGTTTTCTGAACCTCCGCGTACTCTTCCGCATATGTAGATTCCATGACCGCTTTGGTGGCCGCCGGATTGAAATTCACAGGGGACGCATTAAACTGGTAAAAAACAAATACCATAACCCCAACGAGCAGTATGAAAAACTGCATAGGCACTTTTAAGAAGCCGTTGAAGATGAGCCCCAACTGGCTTTCCCGTACCGATTTCCCCGACAGGTAACGCTGCACCTGAGACTGATCCGTCCCAAAGTAGGACAGCATCAGGAAGGTTCCGCCTAAAAATCCCGTCCAAACGGTGTATCTGTTGTTCAGGTCGAAAGAAAAATCCAGGACCTTCATCTTGTCACTCGCACCTGCTATTTGCAATGCATTGGTGAACGAGATATCTTCAGGCAGATAGCTGACAATCAAGAAGAATGCTGCGAACATCCCTATGAAAATGACCGCCATCTGCTGCTTTTGTGTTACACTCACAGCTTTCGTTCCCCCGCTAACCGTATAGATGATCACCAGGACCCCGATCAGGATGTTAAGGGTCAGCAGATTCCAGCCCAAAACGGCAGAAAGTATGATGGCCGGGGCAAAAATGGTGATCCCGGCGGCCAAACCCCGCTGAATGAGAAAAAGTATGGCTGTAAGTGTTCTTGTCTTCAGGTCAAAGCGGCTCTCCAAATACTCATAGGCCGTATAAACATTGAGTCGGTGGTATATGGGAATGAAAACCAAACAGATAATGATCATGGCGATGGGCAGACCGAAATAGAACTGGACAAAACCCATGCCGCTGTGAAATGCCTGACCGGGCGTCGACAGAAAAGTGATGGCGCTGGCCTGAGTAGCCATGACAGACAAACCGATGGTCCACCATTGGGCTTCACTCCCACCCTTGATAAAATCTTTTACATTCTTGCTACCGCGCGTTTTCCAGGATCCGTAGATAACAATAAAGAGCAACGTGGCTATGAGAACCAACCAATCAAGTGAAGCCATGAATCAGGAAAAATAAGTCATTATGAAGTAAAAGACCACCAGGTAGATCGCATTGGCCACGAGCACCCAGGTATAGGATCTTTCCCATTTTCCTGAAACTGCATTCTTGTTGTCTTCCAAAATCTACTTTTTAAGTTCGGTTTCCAGTTCGTTTCTCCCGATGGACAGCATGTTGGCAAACAGCTTGTATGCACCGGGAACGCCGGCCGGGAGCTCTCTGAAAAAAGACAGCCCTGTATAAATATAGTGACCTTCTCCATACTTTGCAACTAACAGGCTTCCTTTCATCGGGTCTTCTCCGTTTTCCTCGAAGGAGAAAAGCGGTGTGAATTCATCGGACCATTCACCCGGGAAGTACAAGCCACGCTCCTGCACCCATCCGTCAAAATCTGATTTTTCTATCTTGTTCGGATAGTTCATAAGCTCATGGTCCGGAGCCAAAAAAGTGACCTCGGCGTTCTCGTCGGTAATTCTCTGTCTTGAAAGCTTGAGTTCGAAGGGAGCCAGGTTCTCCTCGACTTTCAGCCTCCTGTTTGTATTGTACTGCACAATCATTGTTCCTCCTTTTCTGACGTAGTTCAACAGGGCAGCCTGCTTCACCACCAATTCGTCCACGGTGTTATAGGCCCTTATTCCCACGATGACCGCATCGTATTGGGAGAGTGACCTTTCGGAGATCAGCTTCGGGTCAATCTCGCGAACCTCATAGCCTATCTGCTTCAGGTATTTGGCTACTTCGTCTCCCGCGCCGTTGATGTATCCAATGCGGCCCATTTTCTTGTTCAGGTCGAGACGCACGACTTTTGATCCCGAGGGCAGGAATACCATCTGTTTCGGGATATGCTCATAATCGATCTCAACCAGGGATTTGTCATACGCACCATTTGAAGTCTCTACAATCGGTTTCAGGATTCCTTCACTCTGTTTCTGAGGCGGAGTCACCATAAAGCGAACTACAACTTCCTCTTCTTTGTTCTTTGTGCTGAAATCAGCGCTTTCCGGCTCTACTCCCCATCCTTCGGGCGCTTCAAGGCGAACTGTTCCCGAGAGCCCGTCTTTGTGCGGATTGACAACAACCGGAATCTCACGGGGCGAATTGTCGTCGAAAAGAACCACTTTCGAGCGAATCGATGAGGAAACTTCAGGAACGATTTCAAAGGGCTGATAGACCTCACCTCGCACCGGATCGTTGTATTTGTAGACTACATCTCTTTCAAACGAAACATCCTGACCGTCGATCTCCATATTGAATTGAAGCCGCAGTGATCGAGGCGTGACAGGCTCTCCGATCATTTCCAGGTCATCCACATCATACATGCCCAAACTCCAGGGTTTATCCAACCAGTAGGCCGAGGTCAGTCCCAGATTATCAGGGAGTTGAACCGTCATCTTTTCTTTAAAACCTGTGTTGAAGGGAAGATCTTTGCCCATTTTCTGTTCCTTCTGCATGGGCAAGACCCAAACCGATTTCAACTCAACATTCACGGGGCTTCGATTGATGGCCTCCACCTCGATATCGAGCTTTTCACCTACCGTGGAATGCGGTTCACCCGAGACACCTTCCAGGTAAAGGCCGAGACAGGCTGCGATAATGTCTTTGATCTGTTGCGTTTTGAACTCTCTCCAGTGCTTATTTTCGAGCTGGACGATCAGTTCATAAGCCTGCATGAGTGCGGGAACACTTTTCGAAGGATTTTCAAAATCATAGTCTTCCTGGACCTGCTCCAGAATCTTCTGAATCTCCTGACCTCCCTTCACTCGTGACCAGGTCGTATTGATGCCCTCAAAAATGTCGGATTTCTCCTTGGGCATCGTTCCTTTGAGCAATTGCAGGTATTCCATTTCGGATCCCCGGGTTCCGGTGCTGCCAAACCCTTGGGATTTGTGCATGCTGCGACTCAAGGAGGCAATTTCGGAATTGGAAAGCCCCTGACCATTGTAATAGGTGCCAATATCCACCGAAAGCATTTTCGACTTGTCCACCTCTTCGAATTTCTCGCGGCTGCCGTAAAACCACCAATGGGTATTGAAGAAAATCCGTTTGGGTTCCCAGGCCGAAAAACCCGGGGTGTCGTAATCCTTGTCAGGGGCCAGATCAAAGGCCTCCAGGCTCAACATAGCCGAGGAGGTGTGATGCCCGTGGGTACGTCCTGCGGATTCGGCATCGAATCGGTTGATTATAATATCCGGCTGAAACTCACGCATGACCCGAACCACATCATTGAGGACTTTCTCCTTTTTCCAAATCTCCAAAGTCTCGTCGGGGTGTTTGGAGTATCCGAAGTCATTCGCCCGGGTAAAAAACTGCTCTCCCCCATCAGTCTGACGTGCCCTGAGAAGCTCATTGGTCCGGAT
Source organism: Flavobacteriaceae bacterium (assembly GCA_024644725.1). Taxonomy (GTDB): domain Bacteria; phylum Bacteroidota; class Bacteroidia; order Flavobacteriales; family Flavobacteriaceae; genus Lutimonas. The sequence continues at coordinate 83,786 of JAHEHE010000001.1, forward strand.
GACACCGAGAAGCTCCCTGATTTCGGGACCTATAAGATTCTGCCCCCCATCCCCTCGCGTAATGGACAGATAAGCTGTACGAGCATGAACCTCGTTCGAAAAATAGGAGATCATGCGCGTATTCTCATCATCAGGATGTGCTGCCAGGTACAGCACCGTTCCTAAAAAATTCAATTTTTCAATTTCGTGATAGATATCACTTGAACTCAATTTTTCAGGGGCCTGTGCGTTTCCGGGAGCGCAGAGAGTCAAAGCGACAAACAAGAATAGTAAGCGTATTTTCATATGGGATGGTTTTCTTATTGCCGACCCGTAAAACGGTGGCCGAACGAATACGAGCAAAGCTAAAAAAATATCGTCTAGCGCCCGATTATTTATGAAAATCTTAACACCATTCGTGTTGATATCCTAAGCAAATAAATTTTCACGGTTAGGGTATAATATAATATATTTGTAACGCTGCGATCAGGTCGCCGGACCCAACTATGACGCAGGTCAATACAAACTCACAATTGTAAAGAATGAAATTTATAGTTTCCAGTTCACAACTTTTGAAGCAACTGCAGATCCTAGGGGGTGTTATCAACTCGAACAATACCCTTCCTATTCTCGATAATTTTTTATTCGAGCTTACCAATAACGAACTTAGAATCTCAGCCTCTGACCTGGAGACGACCATGAGTACTTCGCTCGAAGTGGAAGCTGACGAGACGGGTGCCATTGCGGTGCCTGCACGCCTTTTGCTTGACATATTAAAGACCTTTGCAGAACAGCCGCTGACCTTCAAAGTGGAGGACAATCATACAATTGAAATCAGTTCGGACAGTGGTAAGTACGCCCTGGCCTACGCAGATGGAGAGGAATTTCCGAAAGCCGTTGAATTGGACTCGCCCAGCAGCGCCATCTTGCAGGGAGATATCCTTGCTACCGGAATCTCAAAGACCATCTTTGCCTCGGGCAATGACGACCTGAGACCGGTTATGAGTGGCGTGTTCTTTCAATTGAATCCGGAAAGCCTGATTTTCGTTGCAACGGATGCCCACAAATTGGTCAAATACGAAAGGAAAGACATAAAGGCCAACGAGGCTGCCGAATTCATCATGCCTAAAAAGCCTTTGAACCTGCTTAAAAACATTCTTGCAGGAAGCGATGATGAAGTCAAAATCGAATACAATGACACGAATGCCCGTTTCGCTTTCGGCAACAGCGTGCTCATTTGCAGACTCATCGATGGCAAGTATCCGAATTACGAAGCAGTAATTCCCAGGGAAAACCCGAACAAACTCACGCTTGACAGGAGCTCTTTTTACAATTCAGTTCGCAGGGTGTCGATCTTTTCGAGTAAAACCACACACCAGATCCGACTGAAAATGGCAGGAACTGAGCTCAAGATCTCGGCTGAGGATCTGGACTTTTCAAACAAAGCTGACGAAAGGCTGCAATGCAGCTATGAGGGGGATGACATGCAAATTGGCTTCAACTCTCGTTTTTTGATGGAAATGCTCAACCATTTGAACTCTAACGAGATCCTTTTGGAGATGTCTCTGCCGAACCGAGCGGGGATTCTAACACCTGTAGATGGCCTGGAGGAAGGTGAGGAAATCACCATGCTTGTCATGCCCGTTATGCTCAGTAATTGATCAGGTGAATTGAGCTAAATTCTTCTTTTTCTTGACCTTAGAAATCACTTAAATTTGGATTTTTGGGAGCATATGCTTATATTGCACCCCAGAAAATAGTTGAATCCCCCTAGTATTCAATTTATTTTTTAGTGAAACTTTAGGACTTTTTACCGGATTAAATACTGGTTTTCAGTCTCTTGTGTTTTATACACGGAAGTGGAACGAAAATAAATGCCTATGAAAAAAAGATTACTCCTCCTACTAATTTTATTGGTTGCATTTTCTCTGTCCTATGGACAAATGGATTATTCTGAAGTACAATTCAGAAGTTTTATCTATAAATATAAAGAAGAACAGCCACGCACCTCAGAGATCGGTATTGAAAAAGAGTTTCTCGAAGAGATCATCTACCTGTTGGGCAAGGATATCTATACCCGTCAGGAACTGGAAGAAATCGTATACAAGACCTGGTTGGCCATGGAAAACCCTAAGGTATTTGATTATGTCTACAAGGATTTTTCCGTTTCGTCGAACAAGAACTGGGGAAGCGAGAATGCGAATGGTGAAATTGTACTTGAGCCCAACCCCTATCTGACCGACTGGACAGTAAGCGACGACGAGTACCCTTATTTCCAATTGGCCCTTAACAAGATTCTGGAGCACTTCCAACTCATGACCTATGGAGATGATGCAGAGAGTGTAGCCAGCTCTTTTAACAACTTGTTGATTACCAGAGAATTTGAGCTGACAGAACCCAGAGATGATGACTGGGCGTACTCCTACCTGGAAACTATAAACCAGGATCTGGCACAACAGGGTCTGGTGGCTCTCGTGACGAAAGGGTATTACAACATTGTTGTTTGTGACCTGGAGAGCAAGGAAAAGCTCACAGATTTATTTGAAAAATTCAAGTGGGAATTGGTTCAACCCTAATTCCTGCTGAAGTTCCCCTCATTGATATCTGCTTTTAGAAATAAAAGCAGATTTTTTTTTATTAAATTAGCCAATAAAAGGGGGTTCATTTCGTTAAAAACCCAGACGATTTTGAACGTTAAACACTATCAATGGTGAAAAAGGTCGCTTTTCTGATTTTCTTCATGCTCTGTGGAATTGGCGCTTTTTCTCAACAAAAGGATTATACCGAGATCAAGTTCAAGAGCAAGTTGCGGCATTACACAAAGGTAAAGCCCAAAACGAGAGAATTTGGCATTGATAAAGCGCTCTTTGATGAATTGGCCGACAAACTCACCATGGACGCCTTCAACGACAAGGAGAAGGCCGTGCTGGCCAACAAGTTGTGGTTGGCAGTCTCCGATCCCCAGAAATTCGACTTCGTTTACAAAGATTATTCACTCAACACCATCAAGAATTGGGGGGTCAAGATCAAATTTGAGGATCCCAATTTTGAGCCCAACCCCTACCTGGCCAAATGGACGGTCACTGGTGATGAATTCTTGTATTTCCAATGGGCGATAACCCAAATTTTGACCTATGAAGGACTCATGGCCTACAGCGAGAAAGCCAAGGTCGCTCAAAAGGCCATTCACGATCTGATCCTGATAAAGCACTTGAATTTCTATGCGCCGCGAACCGACGAATACGCCTATGATTATTTGCATCGCAACAATTCACTGCTTGCCAAAAAAAACCTGGTCATTCTGATTTACAATTACCATTTTGACTACCTGGTGTGCCGATTGGACGAGAAAGATCGCGTCATCGAACTCCTCGGAAAACTCAAATGGGAATTTGTCGTTCCGTAGGCTAAAAAAAGCGACTATTTAGTCGCTTAATCGGTCTATTCCTCAACTGCAAAGGCATCGACAGGCTCCACAAAACCTACAAATAAAACGCATGGCTCCTTGCTAATGCATTTTGCAGTGTGCTCCTTTTTGGCAGGCCCAAAGGCATAGTTCCCCGTTTTCATGATTCTTTTTGGCTCTCCCTTGTAAGTGACTTCCAACTCCCCCGACAGGAGTATCATTCTTTCGGCTGAATTGTGCCAGTGATTCGGAAGGTCCAGTCCTCCCTCAAATTTAAAAACTACGTCTGTGTTTGGGACCGCCATGTCTCCATGCAAAACCGCTGCCTTGCATCCTTCAGGTATAAAAGGAGGGCATGGACCCCATTGTATCGATTTATCATCGATTGACTTGAGTACAGAGTTTTCCATTTCTGAGCCATCACCTTTCTGAGCCATCGCTGTAGTTACCAGCAAAAGCGTCAAAAGAGTGAATAGGGACGCCAGTTTTTGAAAAGATTGTAAGGTTTTCATAGTTCTAGGGTTTAAGTTATTAATTTGATTTTTGGAATTCGATATTTTCAAAGGACTTTGGTTTCTTGAAGGACTAAATTCAAAGATCACTCCCAAATGAGACGGTTGCACTCTTGAAACACCGAAATAACCAGGTCCTTATATGCTCACTAAAATAGAACTGAATTTTGGAATCGATTATAAGAATAGCATCAAAAACCTGTAAAAATGATTCATTTCCTATCTCACCAGTTCTGAGGGAAGAATATGGTAGGCTCCGGAAAAACACTTTGAAAAATACGCCGGACTGTTAAAACCTGTATCAAAGGCAACTTCAGAGATATTCCCTCTTTTTTTCAAAAGCAGATGCAGGGCTTTTTCGAGACGGTATTCTTTTACAAACGTGTTCAGTGACTTTCCCGTCAATCCTTTCACCTTTCTATAGAGTTGAGCCTTGCTGAGCCCCAGATTGGAGCTGAAGTGTTCAACTTTGAGATCAGCCCGGGTATAGGAAATATCCAGAAAGTCCATAAGGGCATTAAGGAAACGCTCTTCCTCTGGGTTCAAAGTGCGTATATCCCGCTGTGGCAAACCCGTATTCTGATTTTCGCTATCGTATAGGTCCCTGAGGTCAGAAGAGATGATGATCTTCCCCTGGACAGCATGACAAAGCCTTTCTGCTTGTTCTATAGTTTGTTTGAACAATCCTTCCTCATGTTCAAACGGTAGACCGGAGCTCAATCCAATTTTAATTACCAGATCATCCTTGGGCCGGATATCCGTGGGCTGCATCTTGTCTTTAGACAATTCCCTGATTTGGGTTAATTCGAAATCTCTGTCCCTGAAATAATCCTTCAGTTTCTGGGCGCAATTCAATGCGGCAGACACCGATCGGAATGAAATGAGCACCCTGTATCTTTCAGACTGTACCTCCGTACCATCAAACTCTTTTATTATTTGAGTCATTGCTTCGTCGCAGGCGGCAAGGTTCTGAGCGGAAACACATTTATTAATTCGGATCACCATCAAAATCCGAAATGCCGGGTCATTAATGATGTTCAGGTCGGTGTTTCGGGCCTTCGCCGGATCTTCGATGCGCCCAAGAAAAGATTCGACTATACTCGGTTCTACCTCAATGATTCGGTTGGCAACGGCTCCATGAGCCTCGTTGTGCATGTCCTGCAAAGCTTGTTTGTTTGGGGCCTGGATCAGGCAAAAGGCCGTATTTCGGACCTCATCGAACCAATAGGTCATTCCCTTGCACCCGAATTTATGTTCAATCTTCAAATCCTCCTGATGAAGTCTTGCTACTTCCTCAGCTGTGACCGATTCGGGAAGGTCATGGCGATCCATAAAAATAGGCATGGTCAGTTGATTTTAATTGATTGACAACGTGATTGTTGTACTAATATAGCAAAAAAGCACGAAATGTTTAATTTTTGGGTTACAATACGGGGAAATAACTGAACGTTTGACTATGCCGATACCGCTAAAGTTCAGTAGAAGCAGATATGATGAAAATACCATCTATAACTCTAATAGAGGTCGGTATTCCCCTACAACAGTTTGGTATTCGTCTCGACAGGTCAGTATTC
>JAHEHE010000001.1:89356-90678 GCA_024644725.1 Flavobacteriaceae bacterium
ACTATGCCGATACCGCTAAAGTTCAGTAGAAGCAGATATGATGAAAATACCATCTATAACTCTAATAGAGGTCGGTATTCCCCTACAACAGTTTGGTATTCGTCTCGACAGGTCAGTATTCGTCTACGACAGGTTGGTATTCCGGCTCCAAAGGGATTAAGAATTGCCAAAAGATTTCTAGATATCTACGATCCACCGAAAAAAAAGAAAGCCGCCCGAAGGCGGCTTTGAGGGTTAGTTTATTTTGGTAAAATTATTCTAGTATTTGATGGATTTTTTATTCACCATACTACCATCTTCAAGTCGGGCTTCGATAAACATTATCGAACCCTTCTTCACTCCTTCTGAACTTAACTGGAAAGAACTCTGCATAGGTGCTTTGTGGATAATCATTCTACCCAGCATATCATAGACCTTGATGTCCTGAACGTTTTTACTTGAATTGATTTTCAACAGTTCATATTCGGTAGCAACCTTGAAGAATTCACCTTCTTCAACTTGCGCTAGGTCATCGGCAATCGAAGACACAAACTCAATTGTAAATCGATCACTGTACTGCCCTACCTCAACATTGTTGACATAATAATCTGAAGCTTTCAGATCATGTCTGATATTCAAGTAATTGTCAACCAAGAAAATCTGAGCATCCGACAAGGCTCCTTCCGTTTTAGAAATACTGATTGACAAATCAGCAGGATATTGAGCATCTAATCCCATATCAACCGTTTTATTCGAGTCAAAAGCTCCAAGACCCTGAATTACCAATTTAGAATCTTCAACAACTGTATACAGGTTGACTCCTTTATGGTAATTGTAATATTGAGCGTCATACCTCGGTTCAAGTCCATCAGTGGCATCCTCAATGAATCCAACAAGGATCTGATCAGACACAGCGTACTGATCTGTAACCTTCAACCAGATACGATCTCTTTCCTGCACTTTTGAGGAGGCTTCCGATTTTGCAACTACACCTTTTATTCTTCCATCAGATTTAAAAAACTGAGTGTTCTGATCTGTCAGTCGATGCTCATTGAAAAATTGAATATTTCCGGCAAAGAGCGATTCAACCATAAATCCTTGTCCGGAACCAATATTAGATTCCACTCCATCTTCACTTCCACCAACAGAGTTATATGTTACATAATCCACCACGGGGTATTCATCACCATCAAATGCATTCGCATGCGTCCAGAAAAGGACCTGGTTCACAATAGGGTTGTTATTAAACCAACGGTCAATGTCAATAGCAGAAGGATATGGGTTTCCGATCATGTTTGAATTATCAAACGTTGTTCCTCCCCCTTCATGGTAAAGGGCAGATG
>JAHEHE010000002.1 GCA_024644725.1 Flavobacteriaceae bacterium
TGCTCTCGGTGGAGAGAATTACGTATTTTGGGGAGGACGTGAAGGCTATATGTCATTGCTCAATACAGATATGGGCAGAGAGCTGGATCACCTTGGAAGATTTCTGGGATTGGCGCGTGATTACGCCAGAAGCCAGGGCTTTACGGGTAATTTCTTTATCGAGCCCAAACCGATGGAGCCGTCGAAGCACCAATATGACTTTGATGCTGCCACCTCAATAGGCTTCTTGCGCGAATACGGGCTGGAGAACGATTTTAAACTCAATATTGAAGTGAATCACGCCACTCTGGCTCAACATACCTTTCAGCACGAGCTGGAAGTAGCGGCCAAGGCCGGGATGTTGGGCAGTATCGATGCAAATCGGGGTGATTATCAGAACGGCTGGGATACCGATCAGTTTCCAACGAACATCCAGGAAACAACAGAAGCCATGCTGGTTTTTTTAAAAGCGGGCGGACTTCAGGGTGGAGGAGTCAATTTTGATGCAAAAATCAGACGGAACTCCACGGATATGGATGACCTGTTCCACGCACATATCGGCGGTGCCGACACATTTGCGCGAGCCCTTTTAACGGCCGACAAGATCATTACCTCATCTGCCTATGAATCCTTGAGACAGAGGAGATACAGTTCCTTCGACACCGGAAAAGGCAAGGAGTTTGAAGAGGGCAAACTCGATCTGACAGACCTCTATCAAATCGCCCTTGAAAATGGAGAGCTCGAATTGCTCAGCGGCAAACAGGAAATGTTTGAAAACATAATTAATCAGCACATTTAAATCCAAGATTTGAGCACAAACCCACCTTCGAAAACAAGATATCTGATCTCCATTACCCTGGTAGCAACCCTGGGAGGGCTCCTGTTCGGGTACGATACAGCCGTTATTTCCGGAACGGTTGGATCCCTTGAAAAATTCTTTGTCGAGCCCTTTGGACTATCCGAAATGGCTTCGAATTCCAAGCTGGGAATCGTTGTGTCCAGTGCCCTTATCGGTTGTATTTTAGGCGGAATTTTAGGCGGTTGGGTCAGCAAAACCCTCGGACGGAGAAACGGACTTGTATTGGCCGCTCTTCTGTTTCTTATCTCAGCAATCGGGTCCGCCATGCCCGAAATGCTGGTATCCCCTATCGGCACTGCGGATCATACCTTCATCTATTCTTTTATCGGATATCGCATCATTGGTGGGATCGGAGTGGGTCTGGCTTCCATGCTCTCTCCGCTTTACATCGCCGAAATTGCACCGGCAGACATACGCGGCAAGCTCGTGTCACTGAATCAATTCGCGATCATTTTCGGCATGCTGGTAGTCTATTTCGTCAACTATTTCATCGCATCTCAGGGGGATGAAACCTGGTTGAACCAGACCGGGTGGAGATGGATGTTCGCTTCTGAGACCATCCCTGCAGGAATCTTCCTCCTGTTGCTGCTTTTTGTTCCTGACACGCCGCGGTCCCTGGTGCTCAAATCAAAACCTGAAAAGGCGCTTGATGTGCTCACACGCATCAATGGTATCGATCAGGCCAAAGTCATTCTGAAAGAGATTCAAGGCACGGTTGTGCATCATTCAGGGAAGCTGTTTTCGTTCGGGTTCAAGGTAATCCTCATTGGCATCCTTCTCTCAGTGTTTCAGCAATTTGTAGGAATCAACGTGGTACTGTATTACGCCCCGGAAATTTTCAAAAGCATGGGAGCCAATACCGACATAGCGCTGCTGCAAACGATTATCGTCGGATCGGTGAATCTCATTTTCACGGTTCTGGCCATTATGACCGTTGACAGGTTCGGACGAAAACCCTTGATGATCGTCGGCGCCCTTGGAATGGGTATTTCCATGTTCGCTCTTGGATTCAGCTTCTTCAGCTCTGCAATCGGCATATTCGCTCTGATTTGCATGTTGTTCTATGTCGCAAGTTTTGCCATGAGCTGGGGACCGGTTACCTGGGTTCTCCTTTCTGAAATTTTCCCGAACAGAATACGAGGTAGGGCCATGGCCCTCGCCGTTGCCGCGCAATGGATATCGAATTATTTGGTTTCCTGGACCTTTCCGATGATGGACAAGAACAGTTTCCTGATTGAGAAGTTCAACCATGGTTTTGCCTATTGGATCTATGGGGTCATGGCAATTCTGGCCATGTTGATCATCTGGAAGTTCGTTCCTGAGACGAAAGGAAAGACCCTGGAAGAAATGGAAAAGGTCTGGAAAAAATAAGTGTTGCGTTTTGCACTTATTCAGGATAAAGGCCGAGTGCTCTCCCGTTCAATGAGGCTTGTCTTTATCGTCTTCGTCTGATATGGGGCTTCTTCTTTGTCCTCTTCAATACGATCAATGAGGAGTCTCGCCGATATTTCTCCAACGGATTTCCCATGCTGACTTATGGTGGTGATGGATGGTGAGACATATTTTGGCAACTCGCCGTTTGTAAAGCATATCATTGACATTTCCTCTGGGATCCTGTAATTCATCTGCTTCAACAACACAAGAGATCTGATCGCCGAACTCTCTTCAAGACACAAGAGCGCGTCTATGTTTTTATCGGACAGCACGAACTTCATGGCTGTCTCAAAATCTTCCTCCTTGCCTATTCTCACAATGAGCTTCTCTTCAACCTCCCGCCCCGACTCGAGTAATGCTTTTTTGTATCCTTCAACACGCAACTTTCCCACGCTGATGTTATCGAGTATGGAAATCACGGCGATTCTCTTGCATCCGGATTTTATCAAATGAGAAGTCGCTCTGTGCGCGCCCTCAAGGTCATCAACGGTCACTTTGTCGCACTGGACCTCCTCAGTCACTCGATCAAACAGAACGATGGACACCCCTTGCTCTATGGCATGCTTCAGATGATCATAGCTCTGCCTGATCTGGGTTTCTTCGGAAAGAGACAAGACAAAACCATCAAGCGTCCCGTTCTTCAGAAGCTCCATGGTCTTAACCTCCTTGGAGTAAGACTCATTGGAGATACAGGAAATCAGATTGTATCCTCTGGATGCTGCGACTTCTTCAATGCCGACAAATACCTTGGCAAAAAAGTTGTTCATGATATTCGGAATAATCACCCCTAAGGTCTTCGTCCGCTTGTTCACAAGACTGCGGGCTAGGTTGTTCGGTCTATAGTGATGTTTTCTTGCGAAAGCCTGAATCTTGTTCTTCGTAGCTGTACTGATTTCATGACTGTCATGAAGGGACTTCGATACCGTAGCTATTGACACATTGAATTCCTGGGCAATATGTTTTAGGGTGATTCTCTTCATTCGCTCTTCTTCGGGTCAGTTGTGCCTCGGAATTTTCATAGTTGATTTAACGGATACAATTTAGAAAATATAGACCTATTAGAAAAAACGATTGACCACGGTCATTCTTTCCTGTCGGATTTCAATGTATCTTACTTTTTTTCACCCTTCAATCTGATAGATCTATGAAAGCAACTGTCCAGTTCATCGATATGGAAAAGAGTCCTTATGTGGAGGAGCTTCTCAGTAAAAAACTCAACAAGCTCTTCAAACGATACGAATGGATACAAAGGGCCCATGTCTTCTATAAAATTGAAAAGGCTTCCGTCGGAAAGGGAAAAATCTGTGAAATTCGACTGAGTGTTCCCGGACCCCGCATTTTTGCATCCTCAGACGAGGAGAGTTTTGAAAAGGCCACGGATGAGACCATCAAAGATCTTAGGCGCCAGCTCAAGACAAGAAAAAGTGATCTGTATCCGCATCTCTGACCCAATGATCCCTTCAAATGGTTCTTAACCCGCATACAATACCCGGTGAAGCTGTCAGCAAAACCCTGGGCGTAGATCCTAAAAAGGGTCTGTCAAAGGGCCGCATCAGAAAGCTGAGAGCCAAATACGGGCCCAACCGGTTGGCCGAGCACAAGCAAAAGCCAGCCTGGAGAATCTTGTTGGAGCAATTTGCAGACCCTGTGATCTATGTCCTGGGCATAGCCATTCTACTGGCCCTCATTTTCGGGGAGTTCATGGAGGGACTTGCCGTCCTGGTGGTCATCCTTGTTACGGTCGCGATCGGCTTCTCTATGGAATATCAGGCACTTCGCTCCATGGAGTCTTTGCGCAAGATGTCACAGGTAGTCTCGCGGGTGCTTCGCGGCGGAAAGCATGAGCTGATCACCGCCGACCGAATCGTTCCTGGCGATATACTGATTCTTCAAGAAGGTGATCTCATCACGGCAGACGCAAGGCTGCTCGAATGCGACAACCTCAGAATTGACGAATCGATCCTCACCGGGGAGAGCTTTGAAGTGGAGAAAGACACCCTGGCGCTTCCCATCAAAACCCAGCTCGCAGACCAGAAGAATATGGTGTTCAACGGCACACTGGTCAACTCCGGATATAGCAAGGCGGTTGTGACGAGCATCGGTGATGAGACCCAAATGGGACAGATTCAGAGGAGTGCTGCGCTGGAGAAAAAGGAAAGAACTCCCCTAGAAAAGAAACTCTCCAGGCTGAGCGGCATACTCATCTGGCTCACGCTCTTTCTCGCGCTGCTAATCGGCACGCTGGGCGTTCTTCAGGGAAGGGACACGGTCCTCATGATCAAAACCGGCATAGCCCTTGCTGTCGCAGCCATTCCTGAAGGGCTGCCCATTGTGGCCACGATAGCCCTTGCGCATGGAATGCTCAGACTGGCCCGGAAAAATGTGCTCATCAAAAAGCTCGAAGCCGTCCAGAGCCTGGGTGAAATGGGGATTCTGTGTACGGATAAGACCGGGACCCTGACGGAGAACAAGATGAGTGTGTCTCAGGCTCTTTGGTCCAACGGACAGTGGAAAGGAGAAGAATTGGTTCGGGAAAGTGGCAAAGGAACTGAGCTGAGACGTATGATTGAACACGGGGTTCTCTGCAGCAACGTCAGAATCGAAAATGGGGAGGTCTTCGGAGATCCTATCGAGCTGGCCCTTATTGATTTTGCGAGATCCGCCGGCATAGACCCTCTGGAGCTCCGATCCCGGTTCCCCGAAAAGCTGGAAGTGCCTTTTGACTCTGAAACAAAGATGATGGCAACCGCACACCAAACCACACCGGGACATTTGATCTGTGTGAAAGGTGCCTTTGAAAACGTGATTGAAAAGTGCATTGGAACACTTTCAGATGGAGCCCTGAAAACCCTGGATAAGGCGAAATGGTCTGCTGCTGTCTCAACCATGGCCTCCCAGGGGCTGCGCATTCTCGCTTTCGCTTTCAAGGAAACAGGTACGGAACTCAAAATCGACGAGATCTGCGAAGAATTGTACTTTTCAGGGATTGTCGGTTTTATCGATCCCCCGAGAAGAGACGTGTCGGATGTAATCAAAATCTACCACAAAGCTGGCATACGCGTGGTCATGGTCACTGGAGATCATCTTGAAACAGCAAAGAAGATCGCTGAGGAGGTTGGAATTTTTGACATCGCTGATGGCTCTGAACTTGCCTTGCACGGAAAAGATCTGGATTCAGGCATGAGACAAGAGGAAGACCCACAACTTCTCAACTCGCTCGTGTTTGCCCGCGTCACTCCCCACCAGAAGCTTGACCTGGTCAAATTCTACCAGAAGAACAATCATGTGGTGGGCATGACTGGTGATGGCATCAATGACATTCCCGCTCTGAAAAAGGCAGACGTTGGAATTGCAATGGGTATACGGGGGACCGAAGCCGCAAGGGAGTGCGCGGATGTTGTCCTGAAGGATGATCGTTTCACTTCAATAGAAATGGCCATCCGTCAGGGAAGGGCGATTTTTGAGAACATTCGACAATTTACAGTCTATCTCCTGTCGTGCAATCTGGCGGAGATACTCGCCGTGGCCATCTCATTCTTTTTGTTCCTTCCTTTGCCCCTGCTTCCGTTGCAAATCCTTTTCCTGAACCTGGTCACAGATGTTTTTCCGGCTTTGGCTCTCGGTGTTGGCAAGGCAGAACGAGACATCATGAATGATCCTCCCCGGAAATCCAATGAGCCCATCATGACAGCCAGGCACTGGTCCATGACCGCCTTGTATGGAATCACAATGACTGCAGGAGTACTTGGGATCAGCTTTTTCAGTCAAACACAACTGCAACTCGAACCGGATCAAATCAACAATCTCGGATTCTACACCCTGGTATTCGTGCAAATCTTGAACGTCTTCAACATGCCACTTCGGAACGGTTCTTTCTTTCGAAATCAGGTTACTTCGAATCCTTGGGTATGGTTGGCCATTCTCACTTGCACGCTGATCATGGTCGGAGCATATTACCTTCCGTTTATGCAAAAGGCACTGTCTCTGGTTCCCATGGGCTGGGACCAGTTCCGATGGGTCCTGATTTTCGGCCTTGCTACCTTAGCACTGACTCAATTCCTGAAGCGGCTCGTCTTTCGCTCTTCTTTGAGAACATCAGGACAATGAAGATCTGGAATACTAATGATCCATGATCGCGAAAGTCACCTTTGCATTGACCCTGTACTGGACAATTTTATTGTCCTCAATCATGGCCTGCATGTCTTGCACGTAAACAGATTTGATGTTTTGAATGGTCTTTGAGGCCTCGTTTACAACTTGTTGCACAGCATCCTCCCAGCTCACTGTCGAATTTCCCAGAATCTCTACTACTTTCAATACTGACATATCTATCGAATTTAAAATTGACACTTCGTAAGATACGACGCTCTTCTTCTCCATAGGATGATGCAGGTCAAAGACCTCATTGATTCTGATCAATGGGATACCTTTGGAATTAGCCTTACTTGTAGAAAGGTAGTTCTGGTTTTTTTCTGGAGCATAGGTGATACTTTTGACATGTGACAGCAACCCCAAGGAAGTTAAACTCAAATATTTATCAGGGTTTGTGTAATTTGCGGCAATGTCGGAGAAGAAGTTGAAACATATCATCGATCAGTTGAAAAAGGGAGATCAGAAGACCCTTGAAAAAATCTATTTGGAGAACCGGGAAGGTTTTATCAACTTCAGCAGAAAGTACAACATCGAGGAACAGGATGCCGTCGATATTTACCAGGATGCGATCATTGTCTTGAGAGAGAATGCGGTAAACGGGAAAATGGATGCCTTGCAAAGCAACATTTCGACCTACCTTTTCGCTATTGGGAAATACAAAATTTATCATAACTTTAGAATTCGTTCACGAGAGGACCTGAAAGACGACGTTGACCTCCTGCAGGAAAATGTGGATTTTGATGTTAACCTTGATGAAGATGTTTTAACTAATGAGCAGAAGGTATTGCAAAAATGCTTTGAAGAGCTCGGAGAGCGTTGTAAGAGCATTTTAAAACTGTTTTATTATCAGGGGTACAACCTGGATGAAATTCAGGAGATTTTGGAATACAGCAATAAGAAGGTATTGAAAAGTCAAAAATCACGTTGCATACGACAACTAAAGGACCTGGTTCAAAAATATGGAGGAAAGAATTGAACTTATAGATCGGTATTTTGAGAATGCTCTGAGCCCAAAAGAAAGGCTTGAATTCAACGACTTGTTGCAAAATGATGAGAGCTTCAGGAAGGAATTTCTATTTCACAAGGACCTGAAAAAGGCCATTTCAAAGCATCAAAATGAAGAGTTGAAAGAAACGCTGGGAAAATTTGAGTCGAATTTAAACCGGAATTCCAGGTTTTCGGTCATTCCCGTCAAGTGGCTTGCCGCGGCGAGTCTTGCTATTCTTTTGTCGGTCGGTTCCTGGACGGTAAAAAATTATGTCTTTCCTTCCAACGAGAGAATCTTTGAAACCTTCTATGAGCCCTACCCGAATACTGTGCTTCCGATTGTCAGGGGAGATGAGATTCATACTATAGAGTACAGGGCCTTTTTAGCCTATGAGGCCGGAGAATACCACAAAGCGATCAACCTCTTTAATTCTGTTGAGAATTCCGAAGACAAATACATCCAATTTTACCAGGCGCTATGCCTGCTCTCCGTAGACAAAACGGAAGAGGCCATTCAGACTCTCAGGCCCCTTACCGAATCTTCCTCCGGCACCTTGCAGAACATGGATTGCAGACAAAAAGCCACGTGGTACGTGGGTCTCGCATATCTAAAGCAGGGAAAGGAACAGGAGGCCATGTATTACATGGACATCTTGCGAAAACAGAGTGAGGAGCTTCGATTCAAAAAGAATGAGGCAGAAGAGATCTACGAGCTGTTAAAGTAGTTTTATCCCATTTTTTCTGGAGAGTTTCTTCTTTTCCGCGTATTACTGGATAAGAACCAGACAATCATGAGCATCACGAGTAATCCGCTCATGCCCAGAAGGAGAGAGAGGTTTGATCTCTTCAAGTCCATTGCCTCAGTATTTCCGTTGATAACAAATCCGGCCCAATAATAGGGGTGTCTAAGAGCTGGATCGTCAGTTCTCGATAAATAGTCCAGTTTGGCTTTTTGAAGAGCTACACTTTTCGAGTTTCCCTCTTCAAGATACTCGTAAAAATGAAGCATGATTTGCTTGGTAGATCCATCAGGCACCTTCCACAGGCTCATCACCACCGAAGGAACTCCACTGAAATGAAAGGCCCTGGCCATGCTCATGACTCCTTCGCCCTTCTCCAATTTGCCAAATCCCGTGTTGCAGGCACTGAGTACGGCCATTTTGGCCCGTGTGTCTGAAAGATAGATGTCAGAGGCTGTCAGGTCGCCATCGGCAAAAATCAACTTGTTGTACAAGGGGTTGTTATTGTCAATTTCGGCATGGGTTGCCAGGTGCAGAACTTTATAGCTTCGGTTGTACTTCAAGTAGTTGTCTCGGGTTGCGAATTCACCCAGGAAACTATCCCCACCGATTTGATCTGCAATAGATTGAACTTCCTGCTGATTGGAGAACAATCGGAGATCATCCTCATAAGAAGGTGCAAATCCGGCCCAGTTGCCCCCTTTGTCATATTGAAAGAAATCATTGCTCAGCTCCAAATATATGCTCACCCCGGCCGAATAACTGATAGCGTAATCCTCAATTAAATGATTCTCCTCACTATCCGTTAGAATTTCAAATGGAATGTAATTCAAAACATTGTCGGGCACCAGGATGAGTTCTTCTTTATCGGGATGTATCTGATCTTCCACCAATAGCCGGTACAATTCTTTCGATACCTCAACCACTTCGCTCCTTTGAATAATGCTCTCTTTGAACTGCTGCGTCTTGCTTAACACTTCCTGTGCCTTTTCAGATCGAAAGAGCTCAACCGTATCCTGAGTAATCGAAAAAGCATACAGGTTCTTTTGACCGAGAAAAAACTCCAACAACTGACTGTTTCCTCCCAGTTTCTCCTGAACATCCATAAGGTCAATATCGGTTATACGAGACCTTAAGTCCTTATAACGAGGATATTTCGATTCAATAATTGCATCCAGACTATCAAGAGACACTGTAATTTGAATTCGCCTCTCCAGGAGTTCGTTCAGAAACTCCTTGTCCGGGTTCTCAGCCGATTGCTCATAGTACAGGTCCATTTTGACTTTTTCCAACGCGCTCCTGAACTCTTTTTCAATCTGAAGCTCCGCCTCATCCAATTCGGAAATCATCCTGTTTTTAATATCCCGGAGACCACTGAGCAAAGTGCTGTTCCTATTTATTTCAGACAGATCGAATGCCTTCTCCAGATATTCTGGTTTGCCCGAATTCTCGTAGAGTTTCCAGCACAGATCAAGGCCGGACTCAAAAACTTTGCGATACTCGTTGGCCAGGTTGATCTTTGAACGATCCGTTGAGAAATTACGTTGAATATGATAGATCAGCTGTACCTGCTCATCCAGGAGCTCATAAGCCTTTTCCAGGCTGGAATACTGTTTGTTTTCTTCAAAACGATCCTCGTACCAGCTGCTCTGCAGCATGATTGTCTCCAGGGCATGATACGGGGCTATCACCTGCTGAAGGCTGTCCTTGTCATAGTTGGACGAAGAAAGACTTTTTTCCATGTACTCGAAGAAAGGTTTTTCCTCTTTTCTTATTCGTGATAGATTGGCCAGGCGGGAGTAGATTTCAGCAACTACTTCATTCTTGTCTCCAAAAATCGTATGTTGCTCTTCCAAGGAGCTGAGAAGGAGCTTCTCCGCTTGTTCCAGGTTCTTATTTTCTTCGATGTACAATCCCGCCAGATAGGTTTTCGCATACGCCAGATACTGCCTGTTGCCGATTTGCTTTCCTATTTCTATCGCTTTCTTATAGAGTTTTTCAGCCTTTTCCAATTGCCCATTGAGTCGGTAAATATTGGCCAAATCGTAATAAGTTTCACAGGTCCAACGGTGGTTCTCGCCATAACTCTGCCTTCTGATATCTAAGCTCCGTTCCAAAAGCTCAATGGTCTCCTGGTATCGTTCCTGGTACTCCAGGATATTGGCATAGGAGGTATAGATGAAAGTAATGTTAGGATTGTCAGGGCCATAGCTCTCGAGCCCTTCCTGTAATGATTTGTCCGCATAGAACTCTGCCCTTTCCGTGTCTCCCGAGTAGAAATGTATGTGTGCTATTCCGACGTAGACATCCGACAAAAAAGTATTATCTGCCTCGCTTTTCAATAGGTTTTCTTCTGCAGCGTGATAGTATTGCAGAGCCTTTTCGGGCATTCCCAGGTCCTCGTAAACGATTCCCAAATTGTATTCAGAAACGGCAAGTGAATAAGGGTTCCTGGAAATTTTCCTTTTGATCTCCAGGGATTTCTCGTAGTAGAAGGTAGTACTGTCGTAATCCGAGCGAAAATAGTGATTGATTCCAATGGTGTTCAGATTGTCGGCGATGTTCGCGCTGTCTGGTTTGGACAAGCCAAAACTCAACGATCTGCGGGCAAGATCAAAGGACCTGTCGTAGTCTCCCTGATTCATGACCACCTTGGATAAAGTCTGCCAGGTAACCGCCTTGTAGGCCAATTCAGAATCCTGTCTCTCCAGGGTGCCCAAAAGGTCCTCAAGTAAGTTCTCAGCTTCGTCAAATTTCCCTTCTCGATTCAGTTCAAGGGCCTGTCGATTGATTGCCTTTACCTTCTCTGCATCCAATTCCTGAGCCACGACCAGTAAGGGAACAAAGAATAGACAAATATGTAAAAGGTATCGAATCAAGCTTCTCAACTAGTCTACTTTTTTTGCTTCATTTTGAGAGCGACTCCCTCAAGTTCCTGGTACCACTTATCACCAAATTTCCTAATGAGCGCCTGCTTGACAAACTGATAAATGGGTACCTGCAGCTCCTTGCCCAGGGTGCATGCATCATCGCAAATTTCCCATTTGTGATAGTTTACGGCAGCAAATTCACTGTATTGCCTGATGCGAACCGGATACAAATGGCAGGAAATGGGCTTTTTGAATGGAATGGCTCCCTGATTGTAGGCTTCCTCGATGCCACAAAGCGCATGATTTTGCTCATCATGAATCACATACGCACAATCCTTACTATCGATTAAAGGGGTTTCATGCTCTCCCAATTCATTCGTGGTGAAAAGTCCCTGCTCTTTGATCGCTTGCAATCCATTATCCTCGAGAAAGGGCCTGATTTTTTCAAAATTGTCGCGAAGCTCATCCAGCTCTTGTTCCTCCAGGGGTGCACCTGCCTCCCCTTCCACGCAACAGGCCCCTTTACAGGCGCTCAAATTACACACAAATTCTTTCTCAAGTATTTCCTCTGACACTATGGTCTTTCCCAGCTGAAACATGGCCCGTGTAAATCTCTTTTCGGTTGTTAATCAGGCAAAAATACATTCTTTTTGAAGACTTTGAGAATCTGTTAAGTGTATTCCCTTAGAGTTTTTTTAAAAAGCCTGAAAGAATCCGGTAAATTCATTACTTTTGCCGCCAAAATTTTCCCAATGGAACTGGATTTCAAAGAAATAGCAACTGCAGGAATGGTTCTTTTCGCCGTAATTGACATTATTGGCAGCATACCAATTATCATTGATCTCAGGCAAAAGGTAGGGCATATTCAATCCGAGAAAGCCTCTGTAGTAGCGATGCTTCTTATGATTCTTTTTCTGTTCGTAGGAGCACAGATTCTCAATCTTGTCGGAATTGACGTTTATTCTTTTGCCGTTGCCGGATCTTTTGTCCTGCTATTCCTGGCCCTGGAAATGATCCTTGGCGTCAAACTCTACAAGGAAGAAACCCCAAGCACGGCGAGTGTGGTGCCTCTGGCCTTTCCCCTTATCGCTGGGGCAGGAACGATGACGACGATTCTATCGCTAAAAGCTGAGTTCCACAATATCAATATCATCATCGCCATTATATTGAATACCATCTTTGTTTACATCGTTCTCAAGTCTTCGAACAAAATCGAAAGAAAGCTGGGATCCGGAGGAATCGGCGTGATCCGAAAAATCTTTGGTGTCGTTCTTCTTGCCATAGCAGTGAAGCTTTTCGCCTCAAACATACAGGGGCTTTTCGTATAGATTTTCGTATTTTTGACTCATGGATTTTGACGTATTGATCATTGGAGGAGGAGCAGCAGGAATGTCCTGTGCCCTCGTCCTGGGTTCGGCTCAGAGCAAGGCTTTCGCGGCGGATAAGAAAATTGGAATCATCATGCACCAAAGGAGCTCGGCTCTCGAAAGAGCCCTGTTCAACAATGTGTTGGGTCTTGATCCCGGAACTACCGGAAAAGAACTGCTCGAAAGCGGCAGGGACCAACTTAAGACCTGCTACCCCCACGTGGTTCAAATTGATAAAGAAAAGGTCAATGCCGTGGTAAAAACCGAAGCAGGATACCAGGTGCGGACCAACAAGACTAACTACAGCAGCAAAATCGTTGTTGTGGCAGTGGGGCCTTCCAATTTATTCAACATAGAAGGTTTGATGGAATTTGTCGAGCCTCATCCCAATCTTCCGGCCGCAAAACAGCGGATTCAACTTAAGAATGTGAACCACCTGGTGATTGAAAATCTGTATGTGGCAGGGGTTTTGGCAGGATGGAGAAGTCAATTCGCCATGGCAGCCGGAAGTGGAGCTCATGTGGCCACTGACATTCTCACCCTGTGGAACGATGGCACTACCGCCATGGTCCACGATTCGGTCCCAAAAGAATAAGGGCTCCAGGGAACATCAGGGCTCCAGGGGATATCCCTCTTTTTCGAGTTCGATGACACGCTCCAACATGGTATCCCGGTTATTGATGACCTTGAAGTAGGCATTCACGTCATACACTTGTTGAGCAAAAAGAGCCTTTAGATAGAGTTTGAGATTATCCCTTTCGGCATCTTCCATTTCGGATCCGTCGTAGTCTATAAAATTCATGTAGCCCTCATAGATGCTCCCATCCTGATCGAATTCCTCCTCGAAACGATTCAGGCTCCAGCCCTTGAATTCATCCAAATGATTGTCAAAATAATCGAATACGAACTCGTTGAGCTTGCGATAGTGAATATTGTCGAAAAACATCGTTGTGTCAATGGCCACAAATACATCCGGAATGATGCCTCCGCCTCCATAGACAATCTTGCCCTTCGGTGTTGTGTATTTCAGAGTGTCATTGACTTTGATGCTGTCGGCACTGGTTAGCTCCCCATCATCAAATCTCCTTTCAAAATCGTTGAAGTACTCATTGTCCATCTTGTTTTCGTAGGGCTTCTGTATGGATCTTCCCGTAGGGGTGTAATAGCGCGATACGGTAAGGCGAACCGCTGATCCGTCTCCCAGTTGCATTTCCTGCTGAACCAGGCCTTTGCCAAAAGAACGTCTTCCAACGATGGTGCCTTTGTCATTGTCCTGCAGTGCCCCGGCGACGATCTCACTGGCGGATGCAGAGGCTCCATTGATCAGAACAAATACATGCCCCTCTTCGAAATCACCTTTGTCTGTCGCATAGATCTCGTCAATTCGTTCTCTTTTGTTTTTCGTAAAAACGATGAGTTTTCCATCTTCCAGGAATTCATCGATGATCTGTGTTGCCACCTGCATGTATCCGCCGGGATTGTGCCTGAGGTCGAGCACCAGCTTTTTCATTCCCTGGTCGATTAGATCGTCCAGTGATTCCTTGAACTCGTCAAAGGTCGTGGCAGCAAACTTGTTTATTTTGATATAGCCCAGGTCATCCGTGAGCATGTAATGGGCATCAACACTGTTGATAGGGACCTCACCACGCTGAATGGTAAACGGAATGGTCCGGTCCTCCGACTTCCTGTAAACGGTCAGATCCACAGAGGTGTCAGGCTTTCCCTTTAAGGCCTTCATGACGTAATTGCTGGTGATATCTCGACCGTAAAGCGTGTCATTGTCAGCCATCAGGATGCGGTCCCCCGCCTTTATTCCCGCTTTTTTGCTAGGTCCGTCTTCCAGCACCTTGATCACCGTTAGCGAATCGCGATACATACGAAACTGAATTCCGATGCCGACGAACTTCCCGTTCATCGATTCTGAGACCTGTTCCAGTTCCCGGGCTGAAATGTATACCGAATGAGGATCCAGCTTGTCGAGCATGTTTTTTATCGTCCCGTCAAGCAGGCTGTCCGTATTCACTTCATCCACGTACTCGTACTGGATGTAGTCGATCAGGCGTTTGATCTTTCTCTCCTGGGGCGTTCCTCCGAAAAAGGTTATGGTCTTCTTCTGATAGTTCAGAGAAGTTCCCAGGAAAATCCCCAGCGCTATCGAGGCTGCAATGATCAGGGGAAGAAATATTTTCGTCTTTCTATTCATTTTCTAATTGTAAATAAACAACATCCACATGCGCCTTTTCCAGGAAATCGATGCCGGAATTGTCTTTGTAGGCTTGGGAATACACCATGCGTGTGATGCCTGACTGGTGGATCAACTTGCTGCATTCCTTGCACGGAGACAGCGTTATGTAAAGCGTTGCGCCTCTGCAACCCTGGGTTGATGAAGCAACTTTTAAAATCGCATTGGCCTCAGCGTGCAGAACGTGCCATTTTGTTTTTCCCTCCTCATCTTCACAGCAATTGTCGAAACCCGTCGGGGTGCCGTTATAGCCATCCGAAATGATCATCTTGTCTTTGACGATCAGCGCTCCTACCTGCTTTCTTTTGCAATGGGAAAGCTTTGACCATTCCTTTGCCATCTTGAGATAGGCCAGGTCATATCTCCTTTGTTTCTCTTCTGTCATAACACGCTTTCGCTGATAATACAAGCGGTTCAGCGAAAATAGCAAACTTTGAAATGAAAGGTGTTAAATAATTCCAAAATTTCCAAAGCTCATAGTCGCAGCTTGCTGAACAGGTCCCAAAGGACAATGCCGCAGCTCACCGAAATATTCAGGGAGTGCTTGGTGCCGTACTGGGGAATCTCGAGACATGCGTCTGATAGTTCGATCACGCTCTGCTGCACACCTTTGACCTCATTGCCGAAGACTACGACATATTTGTCTCCAGCTGCCGGTTGGAACTCACTCAACGAAACACTCTTGTCTGCCTGCTCCACAGAAAGTATTTTTCGCCCTTCAGATTTGAGTTCCCGAATCAATTCCTCAGTGCTTTCCATGTGCACCCAATCCACCGATTCGGTAGCTCCGAGAGCCGTTTTGTGAATCTCCTTTTGAGGAGGGGTGGCCGTAATTCCGCAGAGGTAAATTCGCTCAACCAGGAAGGCGTCGGACGTTCTGAATACCGAGCCGATGTTGTTCAGGCTCCGAATATTGTCCAGGACAACAACCACAGGCAGCTTATCCGCTTTTTTGAACTCCTGAACGCTAAGGCGATCCAGCTCGCTGTTCTTCAGTTTTCGCATGAGCCAAAGGTAAGCAAGAAATCTCTTGGATGCCCCAACGCCTTCGGCACTGATAATTTCTCTATTAGGTCGAAAATCCTATCTTTGTCTTGGTACCCTGCAGCCCGATCGACAAGGGCTCTTCATAATTCATAAATTTCGATTTATTGGCCACTACCAAATCAAAGAAAGTGACCCCCTTGATGAAGCAATACAACACCATCAAGGCCAAGTATCCTGATGCCGTTCTTCTCTTTCGGGTTGGAGACTTCTATGAGACATTCGGAGAAGATGCAAAAGTCGCAGCAAGAATTCTGGGAATCGTCCTCACCAAAAGAGGCTCAGGCTCCGAAAGTGAAACGGCTCTGGCCGGGTTTCCGCATCATTCGCTCAACACCTATTTGCCCAAGTTGGTCAAGGCAGGCCTCAGAGTCGCCATTTGCGACCAGCTCGAGGACCCGAAGCTGACAAAAAAAATTGTAAAAAGAGGCGTGACGGAACTCGTAACTCCAGGCGTTTCCATGAACGACGAGGTCCTGCAATCCAACAGGAACAATTTCCTTTCTGCCATCCATTTTGACAGAAAACGAATCGGCATAAGCCTCTTGGACGTTTCGACGGGTGAATTCCTGTGCAGTGAGGGGGATGCTGATCACATCGAAAAATTGCTCCAAAGCTTCAATCCCAGTGAGGTTCTAATCGAGAAAAAACACAAGGAGGCCTTTCTCGAGAGGTTTGGAAGTGGCTTCTATACCTTTTATCTCGACGATTGGATCTTTCGAGAGGATGCTTCCAATGACATCCTCAACTCCCATTTCAAAGTGAATTCCCTCAAAGGCTTCGGTGTGCAGGACCTCAAAGCCGGACGAATTGCTGCGGGAGTTGCCCTGCACTATCTGGCAGAAACGGAACACAAGAAGTTGGAGCACATCAACTCGATCCACCGCCTGATGGAAGAAGAGTATGTCTGGATGGATCGGTTCACAATGAATAACCTGGAGCTTCATCAGCCCAGTTCTCCTGGTGGAGTTTCTCTGCTCGACATTATTGACAATACCGTATCCCCTATGGGGAGCCGAATGATGAAAAGGTGGCTGGCTTTGCCCCTGAAAAGCTCGGAACGCATTAGAAACAGGCACGAGATCGTCAAGTTTTTTATTCAGAACCAGGACCTCCGGGAATTTCTCAAGGAGCAGATGGATGCCATGAGCGACTTTGAGCGCCTGATCTCAAAAGTGGCCACTGGTCGGATTGGGCCCCGTGAAGTGGTTTTGCTCAAGGATTCCCTCGCTCGCATACCTGGGATCAGGAAACAGGCAGACCTTTCGGAGCACCGTTCTTTCAAGGAAGTTGTGGGCGAACTGGACAACTGCGAGAAGCTGGTGGAAAAAGTTTCACTCACTCTTCAACAGGAGGCTCCCGTTAACATCGCAAAAGGAAACGCGATCCGCTCGGGAGTTTCCAAAGAGCTGGATGAGCTCAGGATGATTTCGTCATCGGGTAAAAAGTACCTGGATGAAATTGTTGAAAGAGAGATCAATCGCACGGGAATCAGCAGTCTGAAAATCGCTTTCAATAACGTGTTTGGCTATTATATAGAAGTTCGAAATACGCATAAAGACAAGGTTCCGGAGGAATGGATACGGAAGCAGACCCTGGTTTCTGCCGAACGATACATCACGGAAGAACTCAAAGAATACGAGTCAAAGATCCTGGGTGCCCAGGAAAAGATCGCTGTTTTGGAGCAGCAGATCTACAATGAACTCGTTTCCTTTATGCTCCCTTTCATCGGAAGAATTCAGAAAAATGCGGCAGTCATTGCCCAAATAGACTGTCTTTGCTCGTTTGCCTCCCTCGCCTTGCGCAACAATTACGTTCGACCGGTCATTGACGAATCAACCGAAATCGAGATAAGCCTGGGACGCCATCCGGTAATAGAAAAACAGTTACCCCCGGGTGAGGACTACATCGCAAACGACCTGATCCTGAACCAGAATCTGCAGCAGATCATCATGATTACCGGGCCGAATATGAGTGGTAAATCGGCCATTCTCAGGCAAACTGCGCTGATTGTGCTTCTGGCCCAGATCGGATCCTACGTCCCTGCCCAAAATGCACGTATTGGAATCGTGGACCGAATCTTCACTCGGGTAGGAGCCAGTGACAACATTTCCATGGGTGAATCCACTTTCATGGTGGAGATGAACGAAACCGCCAACATTCTCAACAACCTTTCCGAGCGCAGCCTTATCCTGCTCGATGAAATCGGAAGGGGAACCAGCACCTACGACGGGATATCGATTGCCTGGGCAATTGCAGAGTACCTTCACGAGCATCCCACCCGCGCCAAGACGCTCTTTGCCACGCATTACCACGAACTCAACGACATGAGCGAGTCTTTTGAGCGCATCAAGAATTTCAACGTCTCTGTCAGGGAGCTGAAAGACAAGGTGATTTTTCTGAGGAAGCTCGTTCCGGGCGGAAGCAAACACAGTTTCGGAATTCACGTTGCGAAACTCGCAGGGATGCCCGGACCCGTTCTTCACCGGGCCAATAAAATGCTGAAGCATCTCGAAAAAAGCCATGCCTCGGAAGAAATACAGGAAAAGTTGAAAAAGGCATCGGAGCAAGACATTCAGCTCAGCTTTATCAATTTGGATGATCCGTTGCTCGAAGAGATCAAAGACGAAATCCTAAGTACCGACATCGACAGCCTGACGCCCATAGAGGCGCTTATGAAGCTCAACGAGATCAAAAGAATGCTGACCAAAAACAAATCCCAAAAGAACTAAAGACCCATCATCATGAAAAGAACATTGACCTACTTCATCTCTCGCGCGGGACGACCCCTAATGCTTGGCTTCTCCATCATTCTCAGTTTGTTGGCCCTCAGCCTGACCTCCTGCCAACCCGCGAATAAGGATTCATCCGGATCGAAAGTGAATATTTCATTTTCTGAAGATGCAAGTAAAGCGAATCTGGACGGGAGACTTCTGCTGATGTTTGCCAAAAGCGACAAATCGGAGCCTCGATTTCAAATCAATGCGGGCCTCAACGCTCAACCCGTTTTTGGGCTCAACGTTGAAGGGATGTCAGCAAGCGAATCGATCTCTTTTGATGATTCCGTGTTTGGCTTTCCTGTCAGCAGCCTGGCTGATCTGGAACCGGGGGATTACTACGTTCAGGCCCTGCTTCATGTCTACGAGACCTTCAACCTGTCAACCGGTCACCAGGTAAAGCTTCCGATGGACAATGGTGAAGGACAGCAATGGAACCGTTCTCCAGGCAACCTGTACAGCAAACCGGTGAAGATTACCGTAGCTGAAAAAGGAAAAGTGGAATTGAATCTGGTCATGGATCAAGTTATCCCGGAAATTGAAGAACCTGAAGACACCGAGTGGGTCAAACACATCAAAATCCGTTCGGAGAAGCTCTCCGAATTTTGGGGCAGGGATATGTACCTGGGAGCGCATGTGCTGCTTCCGAAGGATTTCGAAAAGCATCCAGAGGCCAAGTATCCACTGATGGTCTTTCACGGTCATTTCCCTTCTGATTTTGGAGGTTTCCGCACGACCCCACCTGATTCGGATCTGGAACCCGATTATGCCGAGCGCTTCGGAGTGGAAGGGTACAACATCATGCAGCAGCAGGAAGCCTATGATTTTTATAAACGTTGGAACGAACCCGATTTTCCGCGTTTTCTGATCATCGAGATACAACATCCAACCCCCTACTACGATGATTCCTATGCGGTCAATTCAGCGAGCCAAGGGCCCTATGGCGATGCGATAACCCATGAGTTGATCCCTTATATTGAAGAGAAGTTTCGAGGCATCGGAGAGGGCTGGTCCCGATTCCTGTATGGCGGCTCTACCGGTGGCTGGGAAGCCCTGGCCGTTCAGGTGAAGTACCCGGATGAATACAACGGATGCTTTGCGGCCTGCCCCGATCCGATCGATTTCAGGGCCTATTGCCTGACCGACATCTACTCAGACAAGAATGCCTATTACTACGACAGTGAATTCAAGAAGACAGAAGTTCCCGGACGTCGCGACTACCTGGGGCAGGTTTCGATAACATCCCGGGAATACAATCACCTCGAACTCGTGTTGGGCGACAAATCGAGGTCGGGCCAGCAATGGGACATTTGGGAGGCCACGTATTCCCCACAGGGATCAGACGGCTACCCCGAAAGACTCTGGGACAAATTCACAGGAGACATCAACCCGGAAGTCGCGGAATACTGGAGAGAGAATTACGATTTGCGTCACATCATGGAGCGTGACTGGGACAAGCTTGGGCCTAAACTCCGTGGAAAGATTCACATTTACTGCGGAGACATGGACAACTACTACCTCAACAATGCCGTCTATCTCATGGAAGACTTCCTGGAGAGCACAACAGATCCGTACTATGATGGCGAAGTAGATTACGGCGACAGAGCCGAGCACTGCTGGAACGGTGACCAGGAGAATCCGAATCATATTTCGAGGCTTAGGTACAATTCGATGTACGTCCCCAAGATCATGAAGCGAATCGCAGAATCAGCTCCTGAGGGTGCTGACCTGACGAGCTGGAGATACAGGTAGAACTGTCGTATTTTGTATTATCTTTGTACCCTAAACTTTGCCTTATGTTTTTATTTATAAGCGGTGCTGAGATTTTTGTGATCCTTGTGATTATCGTGATGCTCTTTGGCGCCGACAAGCTGCCCGAGCTGGCTCGGGGTTTGGGCAAAGGCATGCAGCAGCTCAAGAATGCGACCAATGAGGTGAAGAAAGAAATCACGGATAGTGCCAAAGCTCAGGGAATCGATGCCGACCTTACCAAGGATATCGACAAGGAGGTTCGCAACATCAAGAACAAGGTCCAGGACAATATCGATGATCTCACCGGTCCGATAAAAAGGAATCTCTAAATTGACCCTTCTCGATAAAATCATCCGCTTTGACAAAGAGCTCATGGTTCTACTCAACAACTTGGGCAGTGAATCCTGGGATCAATTTTGGATTCTGGCTACCAACCAGATGAGCTGGATCCCTTTGTACCTGATCTTCTTCTATCTTATTTTCAGTGCATTAGGATGGAAAAAGGGCTTGGCCCTGGTTCTGCTGACGGCTGTACTTATCACCTTCTCCGATCAGTTCACGGTTTTTCTCAAGGACCACTTTGAAAGGCTGCGCCCGAACAACGATCCCTCTGTGAATTCGATGATTCGCATACTGAAAAACAATAAAAGTTTCAGTTTTGTATCCGGGCACGCTACAACTTCCACAGCCGTGAGTTTACTCATGTTCTTGACTCTCAGAAAGAGCTTTCCCTATACATGGCTTTTTTTCATATGGCCGCTCATATTCGCATACAGCCGCATTTACATTGGGGTCCATTTTCCTATGGATGTATTATGCGGAGCCCTGCTTGGTGCAGTTATAGGGTACCTGTTCTATTTCCTGAGCCTTAGGATGTTTTCCTACATGGACCGGCGGCCTACACAGCCATGAGGTTACATCCTCGTATATCAGAATGATCGAACCTACCCACGATTTCAAATGAGGAGCCTTCTCCGGCTCTTCCGAGATCCTGGGTCGCAATGAAGCTGCAGGAGTTGAAATTCGCCAGGTCAATGACGTTGACTCCCCCTGTTCTTTTTCTATTCAAAAGTTGAAACGGGTCCTCGGGGTCCCTGATAAGGACCTTCATCCAGGGAGGACAATCGAAAATTCCATTCCCATGGGAATAAGCCTGGGAGAGCAGTTCTGTCATGCCGTATTCCGAGTGTATTTGATCCACTCCAAAACCGGCGCTAAGCTCCTTGTGAAGCTCCTCTCTGACCATCTCCCTTCGCCTTCCTTTCATCCCTCCGGTTTCCATGACGATCGTATTATTTAACTGGAACTGTTTCAAGGCAATCAGGTCCAGCAAGGCGTAACTCACTCCGAGCAAAAGGATCTTTTGGCCTGAGCGATCCAGTTCGGCAAGGTTAAAAGCGAGCTCCTCCATATTGTTGAGATAGAAACCGCTCGATTCTGAACTGCTCAATTGTATGAGCTCATTGGCCATGAATACCAGGGAAGATCCTCCACGCTCCAGGTAACTGGGTAATAAAGCAAGAATGATGTAATCTTTCGGACGGCCATAAAAATGTTCAAAACCAAGAGTGAAGCTCTTGCGGTAAACCGACAGGTCAGTGACCAGGTGGCGGCTCGGAACGGATCCTGTGGTCCCGCTGCTGGTAAAAACCGTCTCTACTTGTTGTGATGATGAGAGAATGTCCCTCGATTTGAAAAAGTCGATCGGCAGGAAGGGGATTTGCTCCACCCTTGTTATCTGATCCGGCCTGCGGCCCAATAGCTTAATGAACTCCTGATAGACTTTGTTGTTGTTCACCTGATGGCGGAACACGCGCATGCACATCTCTTCAAACTGCGCCTGATTGTCAATCGTAAAGATCTCCGAGAAATGCACTTCTGTTTTTTGACAAAAGTAAATGAATTTTACGCAACCTATCGCCAAATGGGCATCTTACTTAAACAAGGCTTGCTATTTTGTGTTAAAAAATGGTTGTAAAAAGGATATTTTTCGTAATTTTTGTCGCTATTTTGTTCATTTCCTGTTCAGATGATTCTGAGGATTATCACTACGAGCTTTTGGAGACAGAAGATGCCGTAGTACCTGAAGAGTTTGAATTTGGGAAAATTTATGACATAACGGTAAAATATATCGTGCCGGATGACTGTTATATTGCCAGTGATATTCTGTATGAATATGATGAAACGGCAAGGAACATAGCAGTGATCTCCCTGGTCGTCGACGAAAACAGCTGCGAGCCACTTGAAATTGAACAGGAGTTGACCGTTCGCGTTCACGCGTTACAAACAAGTCCTTACATTTTCAGGTTCTGGCAGGGTGAAGATGACAACGGGGAACCCGTCTATCTGATCATAGAGGTTCCGGTAGTAACACAAAGTGATGAAAGCGCCAATGAGTCTAAAGAAACTCATATTAAAATGTAAAAAGGGAGATCTGATCGCACAGTCGGAAGTTTACCATTTGTTTGCCGGTAAGCTTTTTCCGATATGCTTGAAATATTCCAGGACCCATCAGGAAGCTGAGGACAATTTACAGGAGGCTTTTATCACCATTTTTAGAAAAATAGGTCAATTCCAGCACAAAGGATCATTTGAAGGCTGGATGAAGAGGATCATGATCAACACAGTCCTTCAGACCTACAGGCAAAAGAACGTACTCAACCTGGTAGAGGAGAATTATCCGGAAGAGGTTGAGGTTGAGGTCGACGAAAATGAGATCTCATTGGAATACTTGCTCAAGATCATTCGGGAGTTGCCTGAACGATATCGCATGGTATTCAATTTATACGTGTTGGACGGGTATTCCCATAAAGAGATTTCGACTCTCCTGGGCATAGCCGAAGGCACATCCAAGTCAAATCTTTCGAGGGCGAGGCTGATCCTGAAAGATAAGATAGAACTGAGTCAGCAAAAGAAGAAAGCTGGACTGTTTTAATTTGATTGGCAATAGATGATTGAAAAGAAGAACATAGACCGCGTTTTCCAGGAGAACCTCAAAGACCTGGAGATCCAACCCAGGAAAAGGGTATGGAACGGTATTGCCCAGGATCTGGCCAATTCTTCCGACAGCAGGTCCATGCCTCTTTGGAGACGATTCGGTGTGGCTGCATCCCTGTCTCTTCTTTTTGCATCCGCAGCCTTCTTTTATCTCAATTCCATTGATCAGGCTCCAGTTGTAAATCAACAGGTGAGTCAGGAGCAACCCGCGCAAGAAATCAATGCGGAGCAACCGAGAACCCCCATTGATCCTCAGGTCACCAAAGCTGATGTTGCATTGGCAAATAATCAAGAAAAGGTCGAGGAGCTTAGAAAAGCGGGGGAACCCATTTTTGTCAAAAAACCTGCGAATCAGGTCATAGTCACAACCAACAGCATTGCCAGCGTCTATACCAATATTGAAGACAAATACGTTGTTGATGAAGACATCTTCCTGGAGGAAATGAGTGCAACCGAATCCATAACGGATCGCATTGCCAGCATTCCCACCAAAGAGAAGGAGATTGAGTTCACGGATAAGAAATGGTCCGTCGGACCCACTGTGGCTCCCGTCTTTTACAATTCCCTGCAGAGTGGCTCTCCCTTGAACTCCGAGCTGTCTGACAACTCGAAAACCTCAGACAACTCACTTTCGGTTGGCGTCCGTGTGAATTATCAGCTTTCTCAGAAATTGTTCATTCAATCGGGTATCAACCGCGTGGATTTGGCTTACAACACCAATGACGTTAACGCTTTCATCACCTCCTCGAAAAACGGCTACAATAATATCAATACCAGTAAACCAGGCGTATATCTGACACCCGGACAAAATGCGACTTCCAGTGTCAAGGACCTGAATCGGCCTGGCGTCAGTGGGGACATCAACCAGTTCATGCAGTACTACGAGTTGCCCATTGAAATGAAATACAGTCTTTACGATCGCAAGTTGGGGTTGAACCTGGTCGGGGGTTTCAGTACTATGATCCTTTCTGACAATTCAGTCTCCTTTGTCTCCAATGACGGCATTACCGATCTGGGAGGTGCAAACAATTTGAACAGCTTAAATTTCAGTGGAAATGTCGGTGTTGACCTGGATTACAAGATAAGTAAGAGCTGGTACCTCAACGTGGCCCCGATGTTTAAGTATCAATTTAACACCTACTCGGGAAATTCGGGCGACTTCAGACCCTATTACTTCGGTTTGTACTCGGGCTTGAACTACAAGTTCTAATTAACCGATTGCTAAGAAAATCGTTTTTTCAGCCAAATTTCTTCAGCATTTTTCAAAATCTTAGGGCAAATACTGTTAATTTTACATTTCAGTAGATTTTCGAATTAACCTCAAAACTATTTACTATGGGATTAGTGGCAACCGACTTCGGGATACAGGAAGTACTTGATGCATTAGGAGTAAAAGAAATCAATCCGGGGACCTCGACAGGCTCTGAATGTTTTTCTAACGGGGAACTTATACCTTCCTATTCTCCGGTTGACGGGAAATTGATCGGCAAGGTCGTTTCCACGAGTCAAGAGGATTACGAACGTGTCATGAAAACGGCTGAAGAGGCGTTTGAGCACTGGCGAACGATTCCCGCCCCTCAGCGAGGAGAAGTTGTAAGACAGTTTGGAGAAAAGCTCAGAGAGCTCAAAGAACCATTAGGCAAACTCGTGTCTTATGAAATGGGCAAGAGCCTGCAGGAAGGTCTTGGTGAGGTGCAGGAAATGATTGATATATGTGATTTTGCAGTCGGCCTGTCCCGTCAATTGCACGGATTGACCATGCACAGCGAGAGACCCGGCCACAGAATGTATGAACAATATCACCCGCTGGGAGTGGTTGGGATTATTTCCGCGTTCAATTTTCCGGTAGCCGTTTGGTCCTGGAACACAGCCCTGGCCTGGATCTGCGGAGACGTATGTGTCTGGAAACCCAGTGAGAAAGCCCCTCTTTGTGGAATTGCCTGTCAGAATATTGCGGCCACGGTCTTCAAATCCAATGGTTTGCCGGAAGGCATCAGCTCCCTGATCAATGGAGACTATCGCGTTGGGGAAATGATGACTACAGACAAGCGAATCCCACTTGTATCAGCCACGGGTTCGATTCGCATGGGAAAGATTGTGGCTCAGAAAGTCGCCGCGCGACTCGGTAAATCTCTGTTGGAGCTGGGTGGAAACAATGCAATCATTGTAACACCTGATGCAGATATCAAAATGACTGTTATTGGAGCGGTCTTCGGGGCCGTGGGTACTGCCGGACAAAGGTGTACCTCAACCCGCAGACTCATTATACACGAAAGCATCTACGATCAGGTAAAAAACGCAGTGAAAGACGCCTATTCTCAAATTCGCATTGGGAACCCATTGGATGAGAACAATCACATGGGGCCACTGATCGACAAAGACGCTGTTGACATGTACGAAAAAGCCCTGGAGAGTGTCGTGGATCAGGGAGGATCTCTTTTGGTTGAGGGAGGCACGCTCAGTGGAGAGGGCTACGAAAGCGGTTGCTATGTTAAACCCGCCATTGCAGAGGCCGACAATAGCTTCCAGATCGTCCAGGATGAAACCTTTGCTCCCATCCTATACTTGCTCAAATACGAAGGAGAGGTCGAGAATGCCATAGCCATACAAAATGGAGTGGTTCAGGGCCTTTCTTCAGCAATAATGACAAATAATCTCCGTGAAGCGGAACGATTCCTATCTGCAGCAGGATCGGATTGTGGAATCGCAAATGTGAACATTGGAACCTCGGGAGCCGAAATCGGAGGTGCTTTCGGTGGTGAAAAAGAAACCGGCGGAGGTCGGGAGTCAGGTTCCGACGCCTGGAAAATATATATGAGAAGGCAGACAAACACGATCAATTACACAACTGACCTTCCGCTAGCCCAGGGTATTAAATTCGATTTATAGCAAAAAAAATCGCCCCGATTTCTCGGGGCGAAATCTGGTTGAAATAAATCAACCAAAATCAACTAACCAAACCTTATCTTTAACCTTGCGGTATATTTTTTTCCTTTATCCTTACAACGACTTCACATATGATTTGTTGTGTCGTAAACAGAAAAGAAATGTCTTTTCTAAATCTTCGTTCTAAACTGCTCTGGAAATTTTTCTGGGGATTCTCCTTCCGTCATGCAATCACGATTGCAAATTAACATCATTATTCAGGAAAACCTTCATAATCTATTGTTAAAATTTCCACTGTGAAATATTTGCCTTAAAGAACTTGTGTCGACTTTCGACGTTATTTTTAAAAACAACATTCGTGCCAAAAATTCGACTTAAAATCTAAAATAATGTTAATGTTATTTTTATTACACAGAGCTTTTGCGGCTCAGATATGCTCTTAGACGCTGAAAAGAACAGCTCCTTTCAAAACATTTCAAATGGCCCTGGGAAACAGATGAAATTTTTCACTCTTTTGCCATACGAATCCGGTGGTTGAATTCGTTATACAATAGAGTTTACTTCTTTTAAACTTGTGCTATGAAAAAATTATTTACAACCGTACTGGTATTGTCGGCATTCGCCACTTTGAATGCCCAGTCTTATGAGGGAAAAGGTGACAGCAAGTTGAATGTGGGCTATGAGATCTATGGCATCGGACCTGGGATCAAAGCGAGTTATGATTATGGTCTGAGTGATATGTGGTCTGTAGGTGCTGGCGCCAGCTACTACTTTGACAATGAAGAACAGGACTATTTCATCTATGCCCGAACCAATCTTCACCTCGGCATTGTTTGGGATCTTCCCAGGCGGCTCGATCTCTATCCGGGAGTGGAGCTGGGATTCAAGTCAAGCAGTGAAGTCGGGTTCACAGGATACCTGGGGGTTCGATATTGCATTACCAAAAAGATGAGCCTATTCGCAGAAATAGGCAATCACGGTGCGGCCGGAATCAGTTTCGATGTTTGATCAGGGTCGGTACTGGGTTTCCAGTTTCTTTATACCCGTAACCTTGACGTAAGACTCAGCACCACTGACCGCATACATGATCACAGCTTCGTCTTTTTCGAGCTCAAAAGGTATGTTCTTTCCCGTCTTGGGGGGTGCATTGCCATACTCATCCAGCGGGTTGCTGCTCATGACCTTGTCCGGGGGAATGAATTCAGAAAATGTGGCCTCCAAAACAAAATCGTTCCCGCTGAATTGAGGAACTACTTCAAACTCCTTGTTCTGAAAGTAAATCTTTGAAAACGAAAGGTTCAGGGACGTTGTGAAACCCGTTATTCTAATTGTAGTGCCACGTGTTCCCTGTTTGCCTCCCACCCATTGAAAATAGGTTTTTTCGTCAATTGAGAACGGTACTTTCTTCTGCACGACACTTGTCTTGCATCCGGAACTCATAACCAATAGAAAAAAAGCGAAAAGTAGACTGGAAATCTTTAAAGATCTTTTGAGGTTTGACATGTCTGGTGGTTTAATAAGCCCTTTCCTTCTTGCCTTCATAGAAATTGATAAAGGCTCTGTTCACAACACGCATTCCTCCCGGGGTCGGAAAATTCCCTGTGAAATACCAGTCTCCTGTGTTTCCGGGACAAGCTTTGTGCAAATTCTCAATGGATTGAAAAATGATGTCTACTTCCGAGCTGATTTCATCGGTTTTCAGCATATCAGCAATCTTGTCGGATATCTGATCTGCAGTGAAAGGCGCATAGAATTCTTTGACATAGTTTTCCGGTGACGGATTGTCTTCATTCGCTTTGCACTTCTCATAAACATCATCGATCACATTGGATTGTCCCGTCTCCTTCAAAAGTTCAAGAGTGGCTTTAAAGGCAATAAACTCCTCAATTCGAGCCATGTCAATTCCGTAGCAGTCCGGGTAACGGATCTGGGGCGCAGAAGAGACCACTATGATTTTTTTAGGCCCCAAACGGTCGAGAATCTTAATGATGCTCTTCTTCAAGGTGGTCCCTCTGACAATGCTGTCGTCGATGATGACAAGATTGTCTGTTGATTTTACAACCCCATAGGTTACGTCATACACGTGAGCCACCAGGTCATCCCTGCTTTGGTCGTCAGCTATGAACGTTCTCAATTTCGCATCTTTGATGGCAATCTTTTCGATCCTCGGGCGTACAGACAAAATTTCATTGACCCGCTCAGCCGAAATGTTTCGGTTCCCTGTCAGTATGGTGCTGACTTTATGCTGATTCAGGTACTCCTCCGCTGCTTCCGTAATGCCGAAAAAAGACGTTTCGGCCGTATTTGGGATGTAAGAGAACACTGTGTTTTTGATGTCATGATCAATATGTTCCAAAACCTTCGGGAAAATGTACTTCCCGAGCATTTTTCTTTCGTGGTAGATCGAAGCGTCACTGCCACGTGAGAAATAAATTCTTTCGAAGGAACAGGCTTTCAAGGGCAATTGGTCCATGACCTGCTCCATGGATACCTTGCCGTCCTTCTTGATGATCAAGGCATGTGCCCGCTCAATCTCTTGAATTTTATCGATGTCCACGTTGAATACCGTCTGGATCACAGGTCTTTCGGAAGCCACCACGACCACTTCGTCATCCTGATAGTAAAAAGCCGGTCTTATGCCAGACGGGTCACGAAGTACAAATGCGTCCCCGTGTCCAATGAGTCCGGCCATGGCATAACCTCCATCCCAGTTTTTGGAAGCTCTTCGCAATATCTTCTGGATATTGAGCTCCTTGGCGATCAGAGGCGATGCCTCTTTCTTGGTAATGCCTTTCTGCTTGAACTTGTAGTAAAGATCCAGTACTTCGTCATCGAGAAAATGACCAATTTTCTCCATAACAGTTACCGTATCGGTGTTTTCCTTCGGATGCTGGCCCAATTCGATGAGCTCCTTGAGAAGGTCTCCGGAATTGGTCATGTTGAAGTTCCCGGCCACGATCAGGTTCTTGTGCTTCCAGTTGTTTTGTCGCAAAAAAGGGTGTACGCTCTCCAGGCTGTTCTTGCCAAATGTGCCGTATCGCACGTGACCCAGATAAACGTTGCCCAGGTAGGGCAAATTCTCCTGTTGCCAAACGAGATCTTCTTTACGGTCGGGATTATTCTTTATCACGCCCCGGATCCTTTTATTGATTTTCGCAAAAATGTCCTGGATCGGTTGTTGGTTGTTTGACCTGACTCGGCTGATATATCGGGTTCCCGGTTTGGTATCAAACTTGATGCTCGCGAATCCCGCTCCATCTTGCCCGCGGTTATGCTGCTTTTCCATGAGCAGGTACATCTTATTGATGCCGTAGAATGCCGTGCCGTACTTTTCCTTGTAGAATTCCAAAGGCTTGAGCAGCCTCACCATGGCTATTCCACATTCATGTTTGATTGCATCACTCATCGCCCTTGTACTTGTTATTGGGTTAGTTCGATTTCAAACTGAGTCAGCTGTTTGAACTGCTTCAGCCGTTTCCTTACTTCTTCCCGGCTCAGGTTGAGCATTCGCTCCACTCCGAATCTCTCTACGCAGAAAGAGGCAAAATTGGAGCCGTAAATTACGGCTCTTTTCATATTGTCAAACGAAATGTCATTTGTGCTGGCAAGATAGCCTATGAATCCCCCTGCAAAGGTGTCTCCTGCACCCGTTGGATCGAAAACCTCCTCGAGGGGCAGTGCCGGGGCAAAGAAAACGTCTCCGTTATTGAAAAGCAGAGCTCCGTGCTCTCCTTTTTTGATTACCACGTACTTCGGCCCCATCTGGTGAATCTTTTCAGCGGCTTTCAAGAGGGAATACTCTCCACTCAGCTGCCTCGCCTCTTCATCGTTGATCGTGATGACGTCTACTTTTCCTACGACCTTGGCCAACTGTTCAGGAGTATTGTCCATCCAAAAATTCATGGTATCCAGAACAACCAGCTTCGGGCGCTCCGGAATCTGTTCGATCACGGCCATCTGAACATCGGGATGTAGATTTCCCAGCATCAGGAAATCACAATCGATGAATTTTTCAGGGACCATAGGATTGAAGTCTGCCAATACGTTAAGGTCGGTGACAAGAGTTTCCCGGTCATTGAGGTTGTAATCGTACTTTCCCTTCCAGTAAAATGTCTTGCCTTCTTCCTGGATGTCAATCCCGGAGATGTCGATATTTCTCTCTTTGAAAATGTCCAGGTAAGCTTTCGGAAAATCTCCTCCGATCACCGAAATGATCCCCGATTCGGTGTTGAAATGTGAGGCCGACAAGCCGATGAAAGTTGCGGCTCCCCCAAGAATGCGGTCTGATTTCCCAAAGGGGGTTTCGATGTCGTCAAAAGCAACGGTTCCAACGATCAAAAGATTTCCCATGAGGTCACATTTATTGGTTATTTTTGCAAAAATAAGTTTAAAAAATGAGTATTAAGGATATACAGGAAGAAATTATCGAGGAGTTCGACATGTTCGAAGACTGGATGCAACGGTACGAATACATCATAGAATCAGGGAAATCACTTCAACAAATCGATCCAAAATTCAAGACAGACGACGCCCTGATCAAGGGCTGCCAATCCCAGGTATGGCTCCATGGAGATTTCGAGGATGGAAAACTTTCATTCACCGCCGACAGCGACGCCATACTGACCAAAGGGATCATTTCACTTTTGCTGCGCGTCTATTCGGGTCAAAACCCCAAAGACATATTGGAGGCCGAACCGTTTTTTATCGACGAGATCGGATTGAAAGAACATCTTTCTCCAACCCGGGCCAACGGATTGTTGTCTATGGTCAAGCAGATCAAGTTACTGGCTCTGGCCCACCAGGCAAAGGCAGGCTGAGAATTATGTTGATTAAGGGGATTCTGATGCATTTTGACAGTACGATCGATTCACTTATCTTTGCTCTTATTTAGAATCATTTTAAAAAAGATGGACGAAAAAATAAAGGAAGATTTGGGCGAGAAGATCGTGGAGATCATCAAGACGATTTACGATCCGGAAATTCCTGTCGACATATATGAGCTGGGACTGATTTACGACGTTTTTGTCAATGAAAACATGGACGTTAAGATTCTCATGACTCTTACTTCCCCTAACTGCCCGGTTGCTGAAACTTTACCCATGGAAGTTGAAGAGAAGATACGATCCATTGAAGAGGTGAAAAGTGCAGAGGTGGAGATCACCTTTGATCCTTCGTGGTCGCAGGATATGATGAGCGAAGAAGCCAAACTCGAACTGGGCTTTCTGTAAAACATTCAAACATGGCTGGAGAAATTGTGAACAGAGTGGCAGCCAGCAAGCTGATTACCATTGACCTTGAAGACTTCTACCCTCCCGGAGAACGGGTTGCGATTGATCTCAAAGACTGGTTGCACGAGGGTCTTGTCCTCAGGGAAAAGGACTTCAGAAATGCGGTACAAGCCCATGACTGGTCGGCCTATCAAGGAAAATATGCTGCCGTTCTTTGTTCGACTGATGCCATTATTCCATCCTGGGCCTATTTGCTCGTAACGATTTCGCTTGCTCCCTATGCCAAGAAGGTAGTAATTGGTTCGCTCGAACTATTGGAATCCCATCTCTACGAAGCGATCATAGATTCTCTTCCGCTGGACCCATACAAAGATCGCCCCGTAATCATCAAGGGATGCTCAGAAAAAAACATTCCCGAAACTGCTTATGCCTCGCTCGTCTCACGTCTGTTGCCCGTAGTGGGCTCCCTGATGTACGGTGAAGCTTGCTCAAGCGTTCCTCTGCACAAGAAAAAGAAGTCACAATAGAGTTCACTTAATTTACTGAATTGCTTATTTTTGCGGCTCTAACATTCAATACTTAATCCCCTATGAAACGTATTTTGTTATTTATGCTCCTGATCCTTGGCACCTCATTGTCGGAGGCGCAGACCAAAGAGGAGCTCGAAGCACTTAAAGCGGAAAAACAAGACTCTATAGATGCTCTGACATCCAAAGTTGACGCCTTGCAAGCTGAAATCGACGCCCTGCCCGGTTGGAGACTTCGGGCCACCGGAACAATCGGAGGAAGTGTATCTGGATTCAATAACTGGTATGCAAAAGACAAACCCAATGCATCGGTAGGCAACTTCGGAGTCAACGTCTTTGGTTTTGCCGATCTGATTGAGGACAAGTTCTTTTGGAAGAATGCCATGAACATCAACATCGGTTGGGTTAAATTCGATGACAGGGATGACGATACTGACAGCGACAACTATGAGGTGGCCAATGACATCTTCAACCTCTCGTCTCTTTACGGGCGGAAGTTGAGTGATAAATTCGCGATTTCAGGTTTGATGGAATATCGATCGACCCTGGTCAACAACTTCAACAATCCGGGCTTTCTCGATCTCGGTGTCGGTGGTACCTGGACCCCGTTGAGCGAACTTGTCGTGGTGATTCATCCGGCGAACTACAACTTTGTTTTCAGTGACGGAGATTCCCAATATGACTCCTCCTTTGGTGCAAAGGTCGTAGCAGACTACACGAAAAAATTTGGGGGCCTCAACGTCAAGTCAAACCTATCGGTTTTCTTAAGCTATGAGGGGTCTGAGCTGTCCAATTACACCTGGACCAACTCTTTTAGCTACACAATATGGAAATCCTTGGGAATCGGATTTGATTTTGGTTTGAGAAAGAACCACCAGGAAGCGCTTAATTTTGCGCTGACCGATGATCCGGATGCGACATTTGACACGGTTGACAACGACCTGCAGTCCTTTTGGCTCCTGGGTCTGAACATCAACCTCGATTAAGTCCTTTCGGAAACGGACTTCGCACCATAGCCCGAAAAAGGAATATTTTTGATACTTTAGCCCTAACACAGTGCCTATGACACTTTTGATCATTTACGGGGTATTATCAATCATGTTCTCCTTCCTGTGTTCGATTCTGGAAGCTGTTCTGCTCAGTGTGACTCCCACCTTCATAACCGTTAAGAGCAATGAGGGAAAGGGCTTTGCTGAAGATCTGAAAAAACTCAAAGAGAATATAGATCAGCCGCTGATCACCATCCTTACTGTCAACACGGTTGCTCATACCGTCGGGGCCATACTTGTCGGTGTGCAGGCCGAAAAAACTTTTGGGTCCGGGAACAATGCTGTAGGAATCGTATCTGCGGTCATGACGCTTTTGATTCTCGTCCTTTCTGAGATCATACCGAAGTCTATCGGAGCCAATTACTGGCGCCAGCTGGCAAATTTTGCATCAAAAGCCATCCTGATTCTCATGTTTCCCCTCAAGGTAACGGGAATTCTCTGGCTCCTTCAACAAACTACAAGGCTCATTGGAAAGGGCTCCCATCACAAGAATTTGAGCCGAGAAGACTTTCACGCCATGACGGATCTGGCCCAGGAGGAAGGCGTTTTCCAGGAATCTGAGAGTGTGGTCATCAAGAATATCATTGATTTCAAAAAAATGGTCGCCAAAGACATCATGACACCCCGGACTGTCATTAAAATGGCTCATGAACAAACGACTATTCGTCAGTTTTACGATCGCAATCCCAAGCTCAAGTTTTCAAGGATCCCAATCTACAAGGATTCCCCGGATGACATCTCGGGCTATTTTTTGAAAGACCAGCTCTTCGAATCGATCATCAACGGTCTGGGCAACCAGTCACTCAGCACGATTTCCCGGGAAATTTATGTCGCTGAGCGGATGACACCGATTAAAACCCTTTTCGAAAACCTGATAGATCGACAGGAGCACATTGCCCTGGTTGTCGATGAATACGGTTCGGTCAGTGGTATCGTCACCCAGGAAGACATTATCGAAACGCTTCTTGGCCTCGAAATCGTTGATGAGAGTGACAGCCATGAGGATCTGCAGGTTCTGGCCAGAAAATTATGGAAAATTAGAGCGAAAAGGCATGGCATACTCGACAACGACGCATCAGAGGATCAACCTTCCTCCTGATATTCCTCGTAGAGAAAATCGTTGTAGGGAAAACGGGTTACATGGATTTTCTTGACCTCTTCGAAGACCAGTGACTTGAAATCATCGAGGTTCTCTTTTTTCAGGGCTGAGATAAACACACACTTCTGATTCATTTTGGCATACCATGTTTTCTTCCAGTCTTCAAGGGTATAGTGGTCCTTAGTCCTCTCTGTGGTCAGGTCATCCTCATCGATCTTCTCGTGAGTGTACTGGTCGATCTTGTTGAAAACCATGATGGTAGGTTTCTGTTTCTTTTCGCCTTTCGGGGTGATCTCCTCGATGATGCTGTTGACCGAATCGATGTGATCCTCAAAATTCGAATGTGAAATATCTACCACGTGAAGCAAGAGATCGGCTTCTCGAACCTCGTCCAGGGTAGACTTGAAAGATTCCACAAGCTGAGTCGGAAGTTTCCTTATAAAACCCACTGTATCGGTTAGCAAAAAAGGAATGTTTTTTACAACGACCTTTCTCACCGTGGTATCCAGGGTTGCGAACAACTTGTTCTCAGCAAAAACATCGCTCTTGCTTATGACATTCATCAAAGTCGATTTCCCGACGTTGGTGTATCCTACCAGAGCAACGCGAACCATTTTGCCTCGATTCTTTCGCTGAACGGACATCTGACGGTCGATTTTGGCCAGCTTTTTCTTTAAAAGGGTAATCTTGTCCCGGATGATTCGCCTGTCAGTTTCGATCTCTGTTTCACCGGGTCCCCTTAGTCCGATACCTCCTTTTTGACGCTCGAGGTGGGTCCACATCCGGGTCAGCCTAGGAAGGAGGTACTGGCACTGAGCGAGCTCAACCTGGGTCCGGGCATAAGAAGTCTGTGCCCTTTGGGCAAAAATATCCAGGATGAGATTGGTTCGATCCAGCACTTTGCAATCCAGGAACTTCTCTATGTTCCTCAACTGGGCAGGGTTCAATTCATCGTCAAAGATAACGGTGTCGATTTTATGGTCACGGATGAATCCCTTGACCTCTTCCAACTTACCGCTTCCTATGAAGGTCTTGGGATTCGGATATTCGAGCTTCTGAGTGAACCTTTTTTCCACCTCGCCACCTGCCGTATAAGTCAAAAATTCCAACTCATCGAGATACTCCCGGCTCTTTTCCTCATTTTGCTCTTTGGTTATCACGCCCACGAGAACAACCTTTTCGATACTCGAATCTCTTTTTTCGATCATGGGACAAATTTACGATCCTTTTTTACATTTCGAGATTCCTTTGTTATTTTTGAATCTGCAACTCCGATATGAATTCCAAGCATACAATTGCTTTCTACAATCTCGAAAACCTCTTTGACCCCGAAGAGGGAAAACATACCCTGGACGCCAATTTCACTCCTACAGGGATATACCGCTGGAATCAAGGCAAGTATCGGCGAAAAATTGACAATCTGGGGAAAGTAATTTCCGAAATTGGTCCCAAAAATTCTGAAAATCCACCGGTTTTCCTCGGTGTATGCGAAGTTGAGAACCAAACCTGCCTTCAGGATCTGATAAATTGCGACTCACTCTCAGAATACCAATACAGTTTCGTCCACTTTGAATCCAACGACAGAAGAGGACTCGACACCGCCTTTCTCTACCGTTCAAAACATTTCAACCTTCTGAATTCCAAAACCTTCAGC
This sequence comes from Flavobacteriaceae bacterium, assembly GCA_024644725.1. GTDB lineage: Bacteria > Bacteroidota > Bacteroidia > Flavobacteriales > Flavobacteriaceae > Lutimonas. The sequence goes on from JAHEHE010000002.1 coordinate 35,644, forward strand.
ATCGAGGTTGAGGGCCGAATGGGAAAGGAACCGACTCGCGATATTTTGTATGTCGAAGGTGATCTTTTTGATGAGCATTTACATGTACTGATCAATCACTGGCCCTCCCGGCTTGAGGGCTCCAGATCGACTCGTAAAAAGCGTCAGGCGTTGGCCAGGGAACTCGACAAAATTGTCGGTTCGATCTATCAAAAGGATCCGAAATCTAAAATTCTGATTGTAGGAGACTTCAATGATCAACCCAAAGACTACAGTTTACGCGTGGACTTTACCCACGATTTTTTTAACGCCTCCGAACAGAATGATTTTGGGCCCGGAACGGCACGTTTCAAAAATAAATGGGTAATCTTTGACCAAATCCTGCTCGATCATAATCTTTTGAACAACGAAAGTTTGAACTACGTAACTGCCGGAGTTTACAGCCCTCCCTATCTGATCGAAACCAGGGGCAGGCACAAAGGAAGTCCGAAAAGAAGCTTTCGAGGCAAGCGTTATCAAAATGGATACAGTGACCATTTTCCCGTTTACGCCGTATTCGATTTAAGTCACTGAAATCTACCCCGAATCAGAATATTGTCAAGGTCATAGTTGGTTGAGGGCCCAGGATCTCCACCGAGATATCGAAACGCGATTCGCGCTTTGCCATTGACGCAATCAAGGCTGATTCCTTCTGAGGAAATGAACTTCTCATTGGAGCCATCAGAGCTACCCTCCGAAACTTTCGCTGCGAGTCTGTACCAAGTCGCCTCTCCGGGATCGTCCTTATCTGTATCTCCGTCATAATCCGTGCTTATCCATACACTCAACAGCCGTCCTTCATTGAAGGTTGCCCGACTGTCGAAAAACAGATACTCCTGTTGGGTCAGATCCAGGTCAATTTCCGGACTGATCAACCATGCTTCCATCACGCTCTCAGAAGTCCCATAGGCCGATACGCGAACAAACGTATTGTCATTCTCACTTCTTTTCACAAATCTGCCATTGCTGAAGTTCGAGTTGAGATTGCTCCATCCTATCTTTTCGAGGTCTCTTGTGTATTGAATGCCCTCAAAATTCTCATAGTAAAGGGTCTGTTCATCATAGAATTTCTCATCATCTGAATTCTTATGATTCACTTGAATCCCGCTTTTATCGGGAGGTTCACATTCCAAAAATTCATCATCACATCGGGACTCGCTTTCCATCTTAAGATCATCCGGATCATTGAGAACCAAGGCCATCTGATTGTCGTATTCACGAATGAGAAGCCCTTCCAGTTCGAAAGTTGACTCAGGAAGCCTTTCGAACTTGAAATCCGCGTATACGCTCGTGCTCAGAAACAGGGGCGCCGGGTCACTACATATTTTTAAGGGCCTCAAGGCATTATAGGCATCATGGGGTTCAGCCGCATAGGTTTGCCCGAGGTCCTCCCTTTCAAACTGCAACCCCTTCAACCGGACCCGGGTATTTATATTCTTCTCACTGAGTTTCGACGCTTGTATAATTTCTGTTTGGGGATGCGCTTGTATGCCTGTTCGCACCAGGAAACGATCCAGGAGCGACTCCGGTATGGCCTCTACCCGGTCCCGGTTTCGAAAACCCAGCGTAAAGGATCCGTTTTCTCCAAAAAGGCTCAAACCCTCTACATTGATGTACAACATGGAACCAAAGGGGTATTTCGCATAGGAGGATCGCAGGTCAATCAAAATTGACAGGCCCCTGATATCAGGGCCTTCAACATCCTGCACGATTAAACGCTTGTAAAAATTTCCCGCCTCGTCACTTGATACCACAATTGCCTGCGCCCATATTTCTTCAGCTTCTGAAAAGGTATGGATTTCTTCTCCTCCTTGCAGGTAATTGTTGATCAGGACGTAAAGACGAGTGTCGGCCTCTATTTCTATGCGAGGGTTCTCTATTTGCGGAGCCTCGAAATCCATTTCCGGGACACAGGCAGGCACAAATATCATATAGACGAGGAGCAAATTTTTGAGCTTGATAAAATACGATTCCATAGTTAGATTAAGTTGTTCCACTATTGAGTTCTCACGTATATAGAGGTAAAAAAGGTAGTTCCGTATCCGAACCAATACTTCGGGGCAAATAAAGGGAGCTCACGGGACCTATCTTCCAAAAGCGTCTCGTAGTTGGCATTTCGGGATTGTTCATACCCTCCCGTTTTGTGGATTGTGTTCAAGATATTTCCGACTGAGATAAAAAATCCCAGGTACGACTTTTTGATTTTCCAGGACTTTCCACCGACCAGGTTGACTATGTTGAAATCCGGCAATTGCTCCTGTTCCAATAATTCACGGGCGACAGATTGGTCGTAGCCGTTTATCGTGAATCCCCCTGAATCGGTGTAAAAGTTTTTAGTCCTGGTTACCGGTGCTACCTGAATGAACGACTTTTTAAAGCTGTTAAATGATATTCCCAGCCACCAATAATCAGGATCCGAATACTCCAACCCTATTGAAAAAGCTTCCTGGGGTCCATGAGGAATTCGATATCCACTCAGGGAAGCTCGGCCGTAAAACAAAGGTTCATCCAGGTCATCTGAGGTCAGGTACAGTTCCGGGTTCGCTGTAAAATGGGCGGCACCTACAGCGGCGACCCCTTTGAGCTTCAATCCATCTGTGATCGTGAACTGGAATCCCAATTCTGAGCCCAGGCTCCTGCTTGCTATTCCAGTCTTCACCTCCTGAACAAATGCGCTCGTTCCTGAATCTTCCAGTCCGGTTAGACCATCTGCATAGTAGAAATTCACGCTGCTCGACCGAGTTATTTCTGAGAGATAGGCACCGAGACTCATTTGAATTCTCGGCATTCTCATTCGGTAGATGAATTCCGTACCAAACGAGCTGTTCGACTTCAAACCGATCACAGGGTCGTGGTTTTCACGGAGGTTCGAATATGCGTCTTTTATAACCGGGGGATACTTGAGAAAAGCTCCTGTTACCTGAACCATATGCCTTCCGCTGAACTTGTAGGTAAATCCGGCTTTCAGATTGAAAGAATTGAAATTCAGGGTTGGTCCGGTTCCATAGGAGCCTCTTCCGGGGAAGGACCCATTTTCAAACAAGCCCGTTCGTCGATATTTTCGAACTCCCAGGCCTAAAGCCAGAAAGGACTCCTCTTTTCTTCCCAAATGATCCAATCTCAGAAACGATGAGAAGTCTGATGCATCGATCCGAAAATTGTACTTGAATCGATCGCTCTCGGATACGATTCTGTTTGGGTTCCTCAGGTCGTTCTGCGCTTCAAAGCTGTCGTTGTCAAAAGGATCGATATCAAGATATCCACTTCCTCCCAAAAGGTCGAGCATATAGGCATAGCGTCTTGAACTGAGGATACTGCCTCTGATCGATCCTCTGAGGTGAATTCCGGCGCCCAGCCGTCGGAAGATTTCGCCCTGAAAGGACATGGAGGTATCCTCGATTCGATCCTCGTACTGGGCATAAATCGAGTTCCCACCAGACTCCAGGCTCATATTGGATCGATACAATTCACCCCAGTTGATCTGGCCACTTTCCAAAAAATGCTGTTCTGCAAGGAACGCTCCCGCATAGTCCGGGTTGTTGTCGTTTCTGAGATAATAGGATGGGAGATTCTGATAATAGGAAGGGTCGGGATTCACGCCGCCACCGACGAAAATACCGGTGTCCTTGAGCCGTCTCGAACCTCCATATTCAATACGGCTCTTTCCGTAACTTCCCCATTGGTACGTCAAATGCGCACCCAAGGTCATGTCTTTATCCACATCCCACTTGTAGTTGAACTGAAGAATAGGCTCGAATGACCTTCGAACCCTCGCGCTTCTTTTCGAACCCTGCTGGTATCCCCAATTTGAATTGTACCTGACACCTTTTAGCAAGAAGACCTCTTCGGTTATGGCTGAAGAGGTGCCTCTTCGGTTATGTGCCATGATTGCCGTAACATTGACAAAATGCTTCCCTGAAAACTGCTTGTCCGCAGAACAGAGAAAGGAGTAGGCCTCATAGGGAGTTCCGTACCGGTACCCTTGCTCGGCAAAACGCGTGGAGGCCGAAGCATTTAATTTCCAATTCCCTTTCAGCCAGGGACTTCCATAGGTAATCATCCATCGGTTCCGGTAGGTTCTGTTGGATGCGGCAACCGACATTTTGAGTCCTCGATTGTAAAGACGCGCCAGGCTATTTATATTCACAATACCTCCCAATTTGCCCATATAAAAATCTGAAGGCAGAAAGCCCTGTTCAATCTCCTGGTTTCTCAAAGCATCGTTTAGTCCTCCCCAATTTGACCAGTTGGCTCGTCCGTTGTCCATCCTGTTCATCAAGACTCCATTGAGAAGCACCGATCTTTGCTCCGGCCCCAAACTCCTTCGCTTAAAGAATACCTGGCTGAAATCGTAGGCAACCGTTCGGGAAAACACATCCCGCGAAGCGTCCAGCACCCCAGTTACCATATTCGACCTCATGTTTTCTTCGAGCTCCTTGTCATAGATGACATTTTGCTCCTGGGATACTGCCGAAAGGCAGCTTATCCACGCCAAACCCTGAATCAATCTAAGCCCCATCCCTATAAGCTTTGTATCTCTTTCTTTATATATCTCATTTATGGTGGGTAAATCGCGAAGTCAACACCCGATAGATAGGTTCGCGGTTTATGTTTACCTCAGGTCAAATCGTCCACATATTCTAAAAGAGAAAGATGAAATGAAGTGGTTTCTTTTAAGTCTGATCCTATTCTCTCTAAGTCTTTTTTCACAAGACTCCGGACCCATTCGCAGAATCGTTGCATTTTACAACCTGGAAAATCTTTTTGATACAATCGATCATCCGGACACCTATGATGAAGATTACACTCCTTCGGGAAAACTGAACTACACGTCAAATGACTACTGGAGGAAGCTCAGAGGATTGTCCTCCGTCATCACCGACATTGGCTGGAGAGGAGATAGTTCAGGGCCTCATATCCTGGGTGTTTCAGAGGTTGAGAACAGGCAGGTCCTCGAAGATCTTATATCGCAGCCTGGGCTTGATTCGCTGCCTTTTGCCATAGCCCATATGGACTCTCCGGACCTGAGGGGTATTGATGTGGCTCTAATCTACCGGGAAGACCTGTTTTTCCCACTTTCCTATGAAGCATTTGAAGTTCCTCTGTGGGACGAGTCCGGTCAAAGAATTTACACAAGAGATGTGCTTTGGGTGTACGGCATTATGGATTTCGAGGAGATCCATCTGCTCGTGAATCATTGGCCTTCAAGGAGAGGAGGCGCCTCACGATCTTCTCCCAAGCGAATGAAAGCGGCTTATGTGAACAAAAAAATCGTCCACCGAATACGGAGTGAAAACCCCAATCCCAAAATTCTGATTATGGGGGATTTCAACGATGATCCCACCGATAAAAGTCTTGTTCAAGGGCTTGGATGTCAATCCGGAAAGCGACTGGATTCTTCCGGCATTTTCAGTCCAATGATCAGCCTGTACAAAAGAGGGTACAATACTCTGGTGTATCGTGACCAAATCCATCTTTTCGATCAAATCTTGCTCAGTGGCAATTTTGTCGATTCAGACACCGATGATGGATTCAAGTTTGCCGGGGCATTCGTCTACAACCCTCCCAGGTTACATGTCAGAGAAGGAAAATACGAAGGCTATCCGAATCGGAGTTTTCAAAATGGTAAATTCGCTGGCGGATTCAGTGACCATTTTCCGGTCTTTGTAGAACTCATTAAAGATTGATCATTCCAGAGGAATGTCCTCTATTTCTATGATTTTGTTGTTGTCATAGACCACCTTAGTCCTTTTGTCAAAATAATAGTAAAACCAGGTTCCAACCTTGACCCCGTTGTCATAAGTGGCGATGCATTTGCGGTTTCCATTCTCGTAGTAACTCTCCCAGGAAGCATGTAGCTGATTTTCTTGATTAAGAAATCCGTGTTGCATGATCTGCCCGTTGTCGTAATACACCGTAACCTCAAAAAGGTCTCCTACGGGCTCGATTTTTTGATTCTTTTTCTCCTGTGCTGAAAGTGACAGACAGAGAGCAAATGTGGCGATGAGGACAGTCAGTTGCTTCATGATTTCAGGATTTAGGTTTTTCTACGTGAATTCCTTAGCTTGTAGGTTTCAAATGTAAACGGTTTTCAACTGAAAAAGAATGATTTCGGTCACTTTGAGCCTTTTTAAAGCACCATTCAGGCAAATTTCACTTGCTTTTTTGATTTTTATTACCTCTTTATCGATGCACGCTCAGGATGAATGGATCGACTTTGTTGTCGCCAAAGACACAGGGGTGCTTTCCGTTTCCATGGACCTGAAGTACTACGTGCAAAAACCAAACTACAAGAATTTGCTAATCGTCGGAACCCAATTCAGACCCTGCATGAAGAACGGATTCCCGGAGCCCGATTCATTGGACGGTCTTTTCTCCTTTTCCGATTCAACTGCGGCCGTGATCAACAGAATCACAAGAAATGAACTGGTGGGTATCCTGACCTACAGGTGTCTGGCTTTTGACGTCTATTATGTTAAAGATACTTTGGGAATAAGAGAAAACCTGGGAACCCTGATGCAGCATGGTTTTGAAAACTCGGAATTATACCTGACCCTGAAACAGGACAGGAATTGGGATTACTATTTTACGAACCTTCTGCCGGTGAACCTGTCTGAGGAATTTTTGATCGACCACGAATACCTCAATAATCTGGTCCTGCTGGGAGATGACCTGCAGGGATTGAGAAAGGTCCGGCACTGGATCTATTTCAAAAATCTCAAACAACGGATCAAAATGTCGGAAAAGCTCGAATCCTTGAAATTTTCTCTAGATTCGATCAAGTACAATCGGGAAAGGCAGTTCCCCTACGAGCTACAAGTTTCCCGCATGGATTCCATCACACCAACAAAAGTCTCGGAATTGACCACGCTTATGAAAGTTTTGAGCCAGGTTTATCAGGCGAGGTACGATGGCTGGGGAACAGAAGTCATTCCCAAAGAATGAAGAAATTCAATTGTTGAAAGAATTCAATCCGAGAAAAGCTGAAAAACAATTTGTTCAATTTTCGAAACGCGAATAATCTCAATCTCGAAATCAGTCCTCGCGATCTTGTTGAATTTTGAGAGTATAATTTTCTTGAACCCGAGTTTCTCTGCCTCGATGATCCTCTGTTCAATTCGGCTTACAGCTCGAATCTCCCCTGATAGTCCCATTTCCGCTGCAAAACAGACATCCTGGGGTATGGCTTCTTCACGCGTGGAGGAGAGAACTGCACAGACCACGGCAAGATCAATCGCAGGGTCCTCAACTTTCAACCCTCCGGCTATGTTCAGAAAAACGTCTTTGGCTCCCAGTCGAAAGCCCGCTTTTTTCTCGAGAACCGCAAGAAGCATGTTCAATCGTTTGATATTAAAGCCCGTAGATGATCTTTGGGGAGTGCCATAAACCGCTGTGCTGACCAAGGCCTGTACTTCGATCATAAGTGGTCTCATACCTTCAAGGGTCGCTGAGATCGCAATGCCGGTGAGGCCCTCATCCTTGTCAGAGATCAGAATCTCCGACGGATTGCTCACTTCTCTCAATCCGTTGTTCTGCATCTCGTAGATTCCAAGCTCAGCGGTTGATCCGAACCTGTTTTTCTGGGCTCTCAGGATCCTGTAGGTGTGGTTTCGATCTCCTTCAAACTGTAGTACGACATCCACCATATGCTCGAGGATCTTGGGCCCGGCAATGGCGCCCTCCTTGGTAATGTGCCCGACAAGAACGACTGGGGTGTTGGTTTCCTTGGCATATTTGATCAGTTCAGCGGCAGACTCCCGGATCTGTGAAATGCTTCCAGGAGAGGCTTCAATGGTCTCGGTATGCAGGGTTTGAACGGAATCAATGATGACTACCTCCGGTTCGATCTCAGTGATCAGAGAGAAAATATTTTGGGTTTTTGTTTCGGTCAAGACCAGGCAGTTCTCATTGGTCTGATCGATGCGAGAGGCCCTCATTTTAATTTGGGACTGGCTCTCCTCCCCAGAAACGTAAAGAACCCTGTGATTCATACCCAGGGCAATCTGCAGGAGCAGCGTGGATTTACCTATTCCCGGTTCTCCACCTAGAAGAACTACTGACCCTTTGACCAATCCCCCTCCAAGAACACGGTTCAACTCCTGGTTGATGGTGTTCAGTCGCTCCTCATTGCCCGCTTCAATATCCTTGATTGCCAAGGCCTTGGCCGCTTTTCTTGGGCTTGCAGGTTTGTCCCATTGACGTTTCTCCTCCTTCTGAATGACCTCTTCGACAATGGTGTTCCACTGATTACAGGAGGTGCATTTGCCGGTCCACTTGGGAAATTGGGCTCCGCAATTCTGACAAAAAAATGTTGTTTTGGCCTTGGCCATTCTGTTGTATTTCTAGGATTTCTCGGGTTCGTATTTGCGCAGACTCAGGTCTTTTCCGTCAAAGACCGCGTAGGTAAAATGCGTGATCCAGTCGCCCGTGTTGATATAGGTGCTGTTCTCTCCTACCTTGATCTCCATGGGCAGGTGCCTGTGGCCAAAAAGAAAATAGTCATAGTGCCTGGTTTCCAGCTTCCTTCTGGAATATTGAACCAGCCATTCCTTGTCTTCTCCAAGGAAGATCACGTCTTCCTGTCCGCTGATCAGCTTGTTTTTTGTCGAGAGGTATTGTGCGAACCTGACCCCGATATCCGGATGAAGCCAACGGTATAACCATTTGGAAAAAGGATGTGCAAATACTTTTTTCATCCTCTTGTACCCCTTGTCGCCCGGTCCCAATCCGTCACCATGACCAATAAGAAAGCGCTTTCCACCAAACTCGAATTCTTTGGGCCGGTCAAAAACCGGAATGTCCAACTCCTTTTGGAAATAATCACTCATCCACAGGTCATGATTGCCCAGAAAGAAATAAATGGGTATCCCCGAATCTCTCAGCTCGGCTATTTTTCCCAACACGCGCACAAAGCCACGGGGAACCACTTTTTTGTATTCAAACCAGAAATCAAAAAGGTCTCCGAGCAAAAAGATGCATTCAGCGTCTTCCTTGATTTCATCCAGCCAGGAAACGAATTTCATTTCCCGGATTCGGCTGCTTTCCGGATCCGGAATGCCGAAATGCTGGTCAGAGGCAAAATATATTTTAGTTTTTTTGGTCATCGGCGAACCATTCCGCATAGGAATTGGCAGTTTCGTAGAGTTTCAAGGAATGAAGCATTACATTTTCAGGAATTCTCTTTCCGATGCGTTCTGCAAAATCGAAAAGCATCTTTTCACTGGTGGGCTGATAGGGAACCAGGACGATTTTATGCGAATGATCCTCAATCGTTTTGGCGAGCTCCCGATGTGGGGAATTCGAATTGAGCACCACTGCGTGATCAAACTTGACCACAATTTCTTCCTTCACAATCCTTTTGAGGTCTCCAAAGTCCATGACCATTCCATTCTTCGGATGATCTGGATCCTCAATGGGTGTGCCAATAACAGTCACGTGGAGATGATAGCTGTGCCCGTGGATGTTTTTGCATTTCCCGTCATAGCCGTAAAGTGCGTGGGCCGTTTCGAAGTCAAAATGCTTTGTGATTCTTATCCTGTTCATGATTTTCAAATGCTAAATGACTTCCAGTTCTCTTCCCACCTTAATGAAGGCGCTAATGGCTTTGTCAATGTGCTCCTTTGTATGAGCTGCGCTGAGTTGAACCCGAATTCGGGCCTTGCCCCTCGGGACCACGGGGAAAAAGAATCCGATGACATAGATCCCTTCTTTCAGCAAGGCATCCGCCATGTCCTGGGACAGTTTTGCATCGTACAACATCACCGGAACAATGGCTGCATCCGCACCGACAAGATCAAATCCGGCTTCCTCCATTTTTGCCCTGAAATAATTGGTATTGGCCTCAAGCTTGTCTCTGAGGCTGGTGTCATTCTCAATCATGTCGAACACCTTGATCGACGCTCCGACAATGGCCGGTGCCAGCGAGTTCGAAAACAGATAGGGGCGCGAACGCTGTCTCAGAATCTCGATGATCTCCTTCTTGCCCGTTGTATAGCCTCCCATGGCTCCACCCAGGGCTTTGCCCAGGGTTCCGGTGACGATGTCGACACGCTCCATCACGTTCTTGAGCTCAACGGTTCCACGTCCGGTACGTCCAATAAAACCGGCGGCATGACACTCATCTACCATGACCATGGCGTCATATTTGTCAGCCAGGTCGCAAATTTTATCAAGTTGGGCTACAATGCCATCCATAGAGAAAACCCCGTCTGTCACAATGATCTTGAATCTATGCTGTTCTTCGTTTGCTTTTCTCAATTGCTTTTCCAGGTCCTCCATGTCATTGTTCTCATAACGGTACCTGGCCGCCTTGCACAACCTGACCCCGTCAATGATCGAGGCATGATTCAGCGAATCAGAGATTATCGCGTCTTCCTTGGTCAGCAACGGTTCGAACACTCCGCCATTGGCATCAAAGGCCGCTGCGTACAAAATCGTGTCTTCCGTTTTGTAGAACGACGCGATTCGCTGTTCCAGCTCCTTGTGAATGTCCTGGGTTCCACAAATGAATCGCACCGATGACATGCCAAAACCATGGGAATCCAAAGTGTCTTTAGCTGCCTGGATCACCTCGGGATGATTGGACAGGCCCAGGTAGTTGTTTGCACAAAAATTGATCACCTCTTCCCCGGTCGAAATTTTGATCACAGCATCCTGGGAGCTGGTGATTATCCTTTCGGTCTTGTACAATCCCGCTTCGCGGATCTCCTGAAGTTCCTTTTCCAAATTGTCTTTTATCCCTCCGTACATGTGATTGCTGAAATTATATGAAACGCTTCCAAACTCGGGTGCAAGAACCCCATTCGGCACCTAGCAAAAGTAAGAAAATATAGAGATTAATAGCTTGTTTTGCTATTTTTGCTCCTTAATTGCCGCATATGTCAAGAGACGAAAACCTTAAATTGAAATGGGAGGATATCCAGCGTGATGTTTCTCACAAATTCGGTGGAGGAGAAACCCTTGACCTGGATTCAATCATTTTTCTCATCGGGGTTCAGGAATTGGGTAAAGGTTTCAGGAAGTTTACCAAAGATGAAAAGGTGAATGTCATGCACATTGCCGTTTGCAGGCTTCTTGAGCCCTTCGGCTATTACGAGTTTGATTTCTTTGATGACGACGGATGGCCCCATTACAAGACCGTCGATCAACTGCCGAATCTGAAACCCGGAGAGCAGACCGTTTTGATGAAGGAGGCCATCGTCATGTATTTCGAGAAGAAGGATCAGAATCACACAATTTCATAGTATTTTCCTGGAAGTTCTCGAATCCGGCCGTACAACTCGAGACGCAACAAGATGGACAGGACCTCCTGGATCGGGAGCCGGCACTTTTGAGACAACTGATCCGCCTGTATCTTTCCATGCTTTAGAATGGTCTCGAACAACTGCTTTTCCGCGGGATCCAATGAAACTGCTTCTTCGTGGTTGCTGCATTTTCGAATCGGTTCCCAGTTCAACATATAAGCGAGATCTCTGGCATCGGTCAGCATGGATGCCCGATGCGTTTTGATGAGGTGATTGCAACCCACACTGAAGGGGTCAGAAGTTCTTCCGGGTACGGCAAAGACCTCGCGGTGATAGGAAGACGCGAGATCAGCGGTGATCAGGGACCCCCCTTTCTCAGATGACTCGATCACCAGAGTGGACTCAGACATCCCGGCAATGATCCGATTTCTCTTTACGAAGTTCTCCCTTTCAGGTGGAGTTCCCGTCCAAAACTCCGTGAGCAGCGCACCTTCCTCCATCATGCTCAGGGCTGTCCTATAATGTGCCCTGGGGTATATCCTGTCCAGGCCATGGGCAAGTACGCCAATCGTTTGCAACCCGTGCTGCATTGCGAGGCGATGTGCAAGGATATCGACACCATAGGCGAGTCCGCTTATGATCACAGGGTCGTAAGGCTCCAGCTCCGAAAACATTCGCTTCATGAATGCCGAGCCCTGGGAGGTCATCTTTCGGGTACCGACGATACTGATGACATTGCGTTTCGCCAGGTCGATTTTTCCTTTGTAGAAAAGAAGCAAGGGTGCGTCCTCACAGTGTCTCAGATGCTCCGGGTAGTCCGAGTCAAAAAAGGATACCGCCTGAAGTCCGTATTTCTCCATGACTTCCATCTCCGCTTTCGCTTTGCTGTAAATTCTCCTGACCTTGAGATTTTGGACGAGTTTCGGTCCGATTCCTTCTACCTCCAGCCATAGCTTTTCTCCTGCCTCTAGTGACTCTTTCGCCGAACCAAAATGCTCAATCAGCTTGCGAGCCCCTTTGCATCCTATCCCATCAACTGATAGCAAAGCCAATGAGTAAAAAATCGTATCTGTCTCCATTCCAGTGACTCAAAAAATTGTGCATTCTATTGTTAATAATTTAGAAACCGCACTTGTAAACACACTTCAAATTTTTTTAGATTTGTTCAGGTAAAACCAAACTCCCTTAGCTTGAATCTCGCCAATTACATCTGTGATCTGCTGTATCGTTACGAATGCGTTATTGTGCCTCATTTTGGAGGTTTTGTGACCAACGAGAAGTCTGCACGGCTGGATAAAAGCAAGGAGACCCTGTATCCTCCTTACAAACAAATCACGTTCAACGGCCACTTGAAGAACAACGATGGACTGCTTGCCAATTACATTGCCTCGGTTGACAAGATCTCATACGAATGCGCTTTGAATTACATCAAGTTCGAGATCGAGTCCTGGATGGATAAGCTGCGCGATGAGGACTTGAATCTGAATGGTTTGGGGACCTTCAGCTGGACCGATGGAAAGCTGCACTTTGAGCCTCAAAACAAGACGAACTACCTGCTTTCTTCATTCGGTCTTTCAAGTGTTCTGGCCCGTGACCTTCATGGGGCTGAAGAAAAAGACTCCCCGGAAGAAAAAGTGCTTCCTCCTGTTATTCCGCTACAAGAGAAAAAAGCTCCCAATTATCTCAAGTATGCGGCTGTTTTCGTGATTGGACTTTCGGCCATTGGCTTTGGAGCCAAAATGTACAACGATTACAGAACAGATCAGTGGGTTGCGGAAGCTCAAAAACAACAAGAACAGATCGAACAGAAAATTGAGAATGCCACTTTCGTGATTTCAAAGCCGCTTCCTGCCTTAAAGCTTGAGCTAAAAACGGAGAAAAAGAGCTTTCACGTAATTGCAGGGGCCTTCCGGGTTCCGGAGAATGCAGAGCGCAAAGTAGGGCAACTCCTGCAGCAGGGTTACGAGGCTCGAATCCTGGGCGTGAATCGCTGGAATCTCACCGTAGTTTCTTATGGAAGCTATAAGACCCGCAACGAAGCCCTGGGAGCGCTGGACTCCATTCAAAAAAATGTTGCTGAGGATTCCTGGTTGCTGATTCAGGAGTTTTAATATCCCGCTTTTGTTTATTTGGCGTATTTTTGAGGCTTAAACATACGCTTTTCCCATGCAGAGCAAACATCCCATTGACTCGATAACGACCCTGACGGATCTGGTTCTTCCAGGTGAGACCAATCCCCTGGACAACCTGTTTGGCGGTGAGCTGCTTGCCAGGATGGATAGGGCTTCCAGCATAGCTGCCAGAAGGCACTGCAATCGAATCGTTGTTACGGCATCCGTCAATCACGTGGTATTCTCAAAAGCTGTTCCGGTGGGTAGCGTACTTACCATTGAGGCGAAGGTCTCAAGAGCTTTTAAATCTTCAATGGAGATCTTTGTGGATGTTTGGATGGAAGACCGCGAATCGGGAGAACGAACCAAAGTGAATGAAGGGATTTACACTTTTGTGGCTGTTGATCGTACAGGAGCCCCGGTGCGAGTGCCGGAACTTATTCCCCAGACCGATCTCGAAAAAGAGCGCTACGCAGGAGCACTTAGAAGAAAACAGCTCAGTCTTGTGCTCTCCAAGAAAATGGATCCCCATGACGCAACCGAGCTCAAGGCTCTTTTCACATGATCCCTATTAAGCGAATCGCCTGAGGGTGCGCTCAATTCCCGACAGATAGGAGCTCCCAAAAAGAACCAGATGGACCAGAGTCGGATACAGATTGTGCAGCTCTATCCTCTCCTCCCATCCTTTTTCAAGAGGCCGGATCTCGTTATAAGTGACCAAAAAACTTTCGTTGAAACCCCCGAACATCCGAGTCATCGCAATGTCGACTTCCCTGTGTCCGAAGTAAATTGCAGGATCAATAAAAACAGGCTCACCCAATTTGTCGAACATGAGGTTTCCCGACCATAGATCTCCATGCAAGAGGGAAGGTACTTCCTGCGGAATCAGTTCAGGCAGACGGGAGAAAAGTGATTCAAACGCTTCCAAATGCTTGCCCTCGAGCAAATTTCTTCCTTTGGCCTTTCGAATCAAGGGTTCCAGCCGGTTCGAAATGAAAAATTCGATCCAATTCTCCATTTTGCCGTTCATTTGATCCAGCGAACCAATATAATTGTTGTGGTCGAGTCCGAAAGCATCATTTGTTTGCAGATGAAGTGTTGCGAGCTGACGTCCGAAAAGCTCCCAAGAAATGCCTTTAGGCCTTCCTTCTTCCATATACTCCAGGATCAGAAATTGATGGGCCCCTTCCTCAAAGGTCAATTCAACTCCAGGTACCCGGCATCCCGCCGACCTGAGCAACCGAAGTCCGGCAGACTCTTTTTCAAACATTCCGGGATAGCGGTCTTTCGAATTGAGTTTTAGAACAAATTCTTTTGAATTGGCCAGGCGAAGCCTGAACACCTGGTTGATATCCCCACCAGACAAGGGCCTGACTTCAAGCAACGGTGCTTCGAGCCATTTTTCAATGACGTCTTCAAACTCCATAGAAATTCAAGTAATTAAATCTTGTAAACCCATTCTTCGGGGTTCTGCCTGTGAACCTCTTTGAAGAGGACAAAGGCAAGGATGGTTTTTCCCGTCGTTTTATCGGTATGGATCCGGCCAAGCTCCTGCTTGGTTCTCACCTGGTCCCCTTTCTTGACTGTTACATTGTCCAGGTTCTTGTAAACAGAGATGTAGTTCCCGTGCTGAACCAGTACCGCTTTCTTATTTCCTGGAAGAACCTGTATGGCAAGCACGCGACCATCGAAAATCACCCGGGCGTTGGCGTCCTTTTCCGTTGCATAGAACACCCCATTGCTTTCAATCGTGATCCCTTTCAGGGTTGGGTGGGATTGTTTGCCATACCTCCTGACGATTACCCCTCTTTCAACAGGAGAGGGCAGTTTGCCTTTGTTCGAGATAAAATCTTTTTCCAATTCTTTGGCCTCGGGAGTCAAAGCGAAGCCTGAGCTTTTCACCGAAGTGCTTTTTTTCGAGCTCGCGATTGCCTCTGCGATCAACTTCTCGATCCTGCGGTCGATTTCTTTTTCGGCCTTCTGCTTTTTCTCTATCTGCGCAATGTATTTTTTCTCCTTGTTCTTCACAGCCTTGACCATCGACTCCCTTGAGGCTTTTTCCCGGGCGATGCTGTCTTTTTCTTTCTGGTTCTCAACCAGCAACATCTCCTTCGCCGTTCGGGTCTGGATCAAATAATCATTCAGATTGTTGAGCTTGACGGTTTCAATTTTGATCTCTTCTCCCTGCCTGACCCTGTAATCGGCATATTGCCTGATATAATCCAGGCGTTTATATGCCTGTAAAAAGTTATCCGATGAAAGCACGAACATCAATCGGCTGTTCTTCGCTTTGCTCTTGTAGGATTTAACGACCATGTTCGCATAGTCCTTCTTCAAAACTTCGAGCCGGTCATGCAACATAGCCACCTGCTTCTCATTTTCTTCAATCTCAAAAGTCAGCTGCCTGGTCTCCTCGTCAATCGTGTTGATCAATTCGGTACGGACCCCAATTCTCTTGACGAGGTCGGATAGATCCGATAACAGGGTTTTTTCTTTCTTTTGGGATTTAAAAAGCAGGGTGTTAATTTCCTTGATCTCTTTCTGCAGCTGAAGTCGCTGCTTTTCCAATTCCTGCCTGCTTTGAGAGTAAGAGGTCAAAGGAAGAACGAGCAGAAACGGCAATAGAAAGAGAGTGCGTCGAAGAGCCTGCTCCGCAAAGGACTTTGAGAATTTGGACATCATTTCCCTAAAAACTTTCATTCCAATTCAATATTTCTATAGCCCTCAGGCATTTGAAAGGGGAATTTCAACGGGACGTCAAATTGAACGCTCTTGTAAATCACGTCGATTACGGTTCTCTTTTGTTCACCCACAGCTGTGATCAGGAACCCTTTGGGAAACAAAGATTCACTAATTTTATCAAATTCCCGGTACAAAATTGTTAAATTTTGATCCTTTTCCGGTTGACGAAGCTCCTCCTTTGAGATTTTAAACGTTGACGGATCCAGATAAAAATAGATGTCAAACATGGGGTTTCTCCTCTTGGGCTGCAGCTCGTATTGATTGTTGACCACAGAAGAAACATACTTGTCTCTTTCCAAATTTAGCAAAGACTCACCTAAAAATAAACTTTGCACTTTCATAAAGTCAAAATCCGTTCCGAGCCACTGGCTTATCAATTCGAAATTTCCCTTAAACGAAGTTTTAGAAATCTTCTCGTAGAACTCCACCTCTTTGTTGGTAATCCTGAGTTTCGCTATCGGGAATCCCAGCTTGGAGAAATTGATCCAGATAATGGAATCCCTTACCATCCGCAGGGAAGCGCTGATATTGGGCAACTCCTGGGAACCCCGGTACTTGATCGACATGGTGGCTTTGATCCGCTCTTGCGAAAGGGCGGCCTGCCTGTTCTTTTTCACAATGGCGCGGGCCGGCAAATAACTCACCTCGCTGTCGTCCACCTTAGCACTTTTACAGGAGAAAAGAACTGACAACACCAAAGTCAAAACCCAAGCTTTCTTCATGATCCTTCCTTGATTTCCTGGGCTTTATTGAAGTATTCTGTTGCTTTTTTGTTTTCGCCCATGGCCTTGAATGCCAAGCTCAACTGCTCCAGGAACCTGTATTCCATTTCGGGATCATCGATGAGATAGTCCAATCCTTCCAGCAGTGTTTCGGCTGCCTCACTGTTTTTTCTAAGTTGAATGAGGGCCGTTCCCTTCATCAGGTAAACAAAAGGCTGGGCCGGGAACAGCGACAGTCCCTCCTCACTGTGCTTTAACAGATCCAGAAACTGTTTCGTCTTCAATTCACGCTCCAACAAGGGAACGAGATTCTTATACGATCTATCTCTCTCGAATGCCTCAAGCAGCGTCTCGCTTTTTGATGCCGGGCTCGCCATAAGTTGACTGTCAATTTCTTCATTTGGACTGATTGATTCGGATGGGTTCATAGTGGGTGCAGAACCCATTGATCCTGCTTCTCCCTGCTGCAGGAGAGATTCCTTCAGGGCAATCAGACCCTCGGGGACTTTATTCTCTGCATCGAGCTTCCTGAGCAGGCTCACGGCCTGATCGATCTCTCCCGATTTGATGTAAAGGATAACGAGATCGGCCTCTTCCTCCGGATTCAGGGCAATAATCCGATTCTGGACACCAATGGCTCCCTTGAAGTCATTTTGTTTCGTCTTGATTTCTTTCAGATGACGAAGCATGTAAATGTTTTCGGGCTCCAGTTCCAGCGCCATCCGGGCGTAGTATTCGGCTTCGGTGTACTTGAATTGAAAACTGTAATTCTTGGAAAGTTCAAACAAAACCGCACGATCCTTCTTGTCGATGTCATGACAGGCCTCAAGGGCGTAAATCGCCTTGTCATAGTTGCCGATCGCCTTCTGGGCCAGGGCTTCAAAAAAGAAGGTCTGAAAATTGATGTTCTGCTGCTCAACGAGCATTTCTTCCGTTGAAACAACGTCCTCCTGTGCCCATAGAGCAAAGCCTCCTTGAAGGAGAAAGGCCCATAGTAGTATGTTTCTCAAGACGAAGGGCAAAGCATGTAATTCAATTCATTATTTCAGTTGCGAATAGTCCCCTATGCTGACCGATTTGAAATTTCCATCGAAATGAGCATGGTTTCCTATCATGGCGCCTTTCAGGTCGGCATTTTCAATTTTCGTGTGGCTCTGGATCAGGGAATCGACGAGAGTCGAATTCTCCACTGTGCTATTGTCCCCAATGGAAACCCCAGGTCCAACCGTAGAGTTTTTCAGAACCACATTCTCTCCTATGTAACAAGGCTCTAAAATAGAGGAATTCTCCAAAGATACCGTTTTTGAAACTAAGTCCTGCCCGGCCTCCAGAGCAAACCGGAGAATCTTCGAATTTGTATCGACCGTGATTTCTTTGTTACCGCAATCCATCCATTCGCTGACTTCTCCGGGAACGAAACGCAATCCCTTTTCCTTCATGTTCTCAAGAGCGTTGGTCAGCTGATACTCTCCTTTTTCTTTGATGTCGTTGTCCAAAAGGTACTGGATCTCATCCCGAAGTACCTCTCCCTGCTTGAAATAATAGATTCCTATGATGGCAAGATCAGAAACATAAGTTGCAGGCTTTTCCACGAAATTCGTAATGACACCGTCATTGAGCTCCACAACTCCGTAAGCGCTAGGCTCCTCGACTTGCTTGACCCAGATGGCACCATCCGCATTTGGATTCAGTTCAAAATCAGCCTTGAATAGAGTGTCTGCAAATGCCACTACACAGGGGCCTTCAAGCGAGGACTTGGCACACTGTATCGCGTGGGCGGTTCCGAGAGCCGTTTCCTGAACAGAAACCTTTCCTTTGGCACCCATTCCCTCGGCGATATCCATCAGTCTTTGCTCGGTATCCGCCGGAAAAGTCGGACCGATGACAAAGGCAATTTCCTCGACTTTCTGATGGACCACTTCGACAATGTCTTCTACCAATCGCTGAACAATGGGTTTGCCGGCGATCAGGGTCAAGGGTTTGGGTATGGTGAGTGTGTGCGGCCGCAATCGTGAGCCGATGCCTGCCATAGGTACGATAATCTTCATATGAGATTTTTATTTTTTTAACGAGCAAATATACATAAAATTGCAGGAGACCGCTTTTCATTTGGGATAGAGAAAGGCTCCTTTTTCAAGGGTTAGGTGAAATTCTATCCCGAGCGCCTGGCACGTTGACCTGCAGCGTTGGACGAATCCTTTGTGATTAGAGCCGTCTGCAACCACGATCTTGGGACGAATCTCTCCTAAGAGTCGCTCGAGATTGAGCCTGGGAGCGTTTGAGAAAATGACAATGTCGGGGTCCAGCGTAAGCGAACCAAGAGCCGCTTGCGAGACCATGTCAATTTTCTCGTTTATCAAACAAACAAGAGCCTTACGCACATAAAAAACCTGCATCGGGGCCGTGGTCTCTCGTTGGTTTCTTTGCATCAAAAAATCTCCCGGAAGTTGGCTCGAATAATCTTCCAAGAGTTTTTTCATGTCGTCTGGGAGCTCCTTCTTGTTCTTCAATTTCAAAACGGTGCCTTTTCTGCTTACCACAAGCGACTCCCCTCTTCGATGAAATACGATGAGCTTTTCATCTCTGATTAAAACGACTCTTTGGTGGATCCAGACAAGTTGCATACAAATCAGACAAATGCCCGATGCATAGATGAATATCGATTTTCGTTTCAAGAATCCCATACTTACAAGAAACAGGCTCAAACTCAATAAAATCCAGAAAGAAAATGGAAAATAGATACCCTTTAGGATTAGAGCGTCGATGCTTCCGAGCCACTCTATGGCGGTCTTGATCAATTTTAACCAGGCCTGAAATACTTCTTTAACATACTCAGGGAGATTAAAAATCAGGGCGCCGCCAAGCGTGGAATAGCCGAAAACCAGGGTAATGCCCAGTAAGGGCAGAATAAGGATGCTGCTAAATAGAAATAGCCCTGAAAATTGGTTGAAATAATACAGACTGAGCGGCATTACCCCCAATTGTGCCGAACAGGATACAACGATCAGTCCCAAAAAATACTTTTGAATCTTTAAAAACCGTTTTTTTTGTTTTTTCTTCCTTCCCATCAAAATTGCTCCGACAGCAATTCCGGTCAGGGCCGAATAACTCAGCTGGAAGCCTACATCAAAAAGAAGCATTGGTTTCAGAATCAGCAATACAAATGCGGAGTTTACCAAATTATTCAGCAGGCTGATCTTCCTGTTCACAGCTTGTCCTAGGGTGAACAAGGTGAACATGCTCACCGATCGAGTCGCTGAAACCGCCATTCCGGTTAACAATGCATAGCTCCAAAGACCCAATAAAATGAATATCACCCGGAGAACTCTTCCATTTTTCAATAGCGTCAGAGGGCGAGTCAAAAACAAAAAAATCAGGTGAATAATCCCAACATGAAGTCCGGAAATCGCCAAAATATGCATGGCCCCCGCCCCTTTGAAACTGTCCAAAAGATCGACAGGTATCTCATTTCTGTCTCCCAGGAGCAGGGCCTTTGCGACAGACAGTTCATCGGGCTCCTTCAAAACTTTTTCCAGCGCTTCTTGAAGATTACGGTTAAGCCCAATTGAGCTTCTGATCAAACCCTTCTTCTTCCCCCGTTTCAGAATGAAATCGTCCTGCTTCAGGTACAATTGATGGAAAATATTCTTCCTTGCCGCGTATTGCCGGAAATCAAATGCCCCGGGGTTGAAAGGGGTTCTTATACTCTGTAGAGAATTTCTTGTCCGTAAAGTGTCGCCATACATCACCCTGCTCTCTGAAGTTTCGACTTCGATGCTCACATAGATTTTGCCATCGCAGGTCTTGTTGTTCAAAGAGATCACACGGGCTTGAAATCTCTGGCGTCCTTCCTTTTTGCTGATTCTTTTTTGAAGAAGAATAGTGACCAGATCACCCGAACTGTAAAATTGACTGAAATGGTTTTTATCATTTCCGACACTGATTTTTGTCGTCATATGGGCCCCCAACAGAATGAAGAATACCCCTGTCAGCAAAAAATAGCCCGGGGAAAAGGCAAAGCTTTTGTTTTGAATCCTGCGCTCCCGGGCAAGTAAAAAGAAAATACAAACGAGTAAAACCAACAATGCACTAGTGGAGAGGTCAAAAAAAAACCGGTCCCTATGCCCGCAGCCAGAAAAAAGGTAAAATGAAATGGAATATACCTGGGGTTCGACACGACGACACTTTACCGTTTAATTGTTTTATTTTCGCTCCCGTAAACATGGAGATCATTTAAACATGGGGGTCTTGTCCACAAAAAAAATCTCTTTCCGACGGATCAACAAGCTAGCCATTCCGGCCATCGTTTCCGGAATCGCCGAACCTCTGCTGTCAATTACCGACACCGCCATTGTCGGTAATGTTGAGGTCAACCCGACCGAGGCCCTCGCAGCGGTGGGAATAGCGGGTTCTTTTATCTCGGCTATTGTTTGGATCTTGGCACAGACCCGATCCGCCATTTCAGCAATCGTCGCTCAGTACCTGGGCGCGAAGAAGCTCGATCAGATTCACAACCTGCCGGCACAGATCATTTTTATAAATCTCCTGCTTAGCCTGTCGATTTATTTGGTCACTGTTCTGCTCACCCGGCAAATCTTTGAATTGTACAACGCCTCGGGTCTCATACTCGATCAGTCGGTTTCTTACTATCGAATTCGTGCCCTGGGTCTTCCTCTGACCCTTTTTGTGTTCTCCATATTCGGTGTTTTCAGGGGCCTTCAGAATACGTTTTGGCCCATGGTGATCAGCATTATGGGGGCCACATTGAACATCATACTTGATTTTGTGCTTGTTTTTGGCGTCGAGGGACTGGTCGAACCCATGCATGTGGCGGGGGCTGCATGGGCCAGCGTGATCGCTCAGGCTTTAATGGCTGTTATGGCACTCGTGCTGTTTCTGAAAAAAACGCCTTTCAACCTTTCACTCAGCCTGCCTTTTAATCACGAGATCAAGCGACTCCTTTCCCTCAGCCTGAATTTGATCATACGAGCTCTTTCCTTGAACATAGCCCTTTACATGGCCAATGCCTATGCTACAAGCTATGGTGCAAATTCGATTGCCGCCCAGACAATTGCTTTTCAGATCTGGCTCTTTTTCGCCTTCTTTATCGACGGATATTCCAGCGTCGGCAATATTATGTCGGGAAAGTTTCTGGGAGAAGGAAATTATAAAATGATCGATCGCCTGAGCAAACAGCTCATTGCTTATACGCTGGTCATCGCTTTGATCCTGGGATTAGTATGTCTGGCCTTCTACAACCCTTTGGGCCGTCTCTTCTCACAGGATCCGGACGTGCTTCAACTTTTTTCAAGCATTTTTTGGATCGTATTGCTGATGCAACCCATCAATGCCGTTGCCTTCGTGTTTGATGGCATTTTCAAGGGAATGGCCGAAGCCGTGGCTCTCAGGGATACACTTCTTGCGGCCACATTCCTGGGTTTCGTGCCTGCCTTGCTCATCGGGGACTATTTCGATCTCGGCCTGTATGCCATCTGGATCGCTTTCACCGTTTGGATGATTTTAAGAGGGGGGATCTTAGTCTATCTTTTTCGATATCGGATCATGGCAGGGCGTTAAACCTGGACGAACTTCTTCACATGACAATTGTTAGCATTTTTATTGGGATTAGGGTGTAATTTTATCCCCAAATAAAAATCAATTTGTCATGAAATCAATGCCGTATATACTATTCTCAATGTTCTTCGCTCTTTTCTTGAATCTGGAGGCTCAGACGCTTTCACCTTATGTTATGGTCGGTGAGTCCGAGATGGACCTGGGAGCTGCTGAGCAAAAAGTGACTTCCGTTTTGCAGGAAAAAGGATTCGATGTCATCGGAAGCTATCACGTGGAGGGAAATCAAACCCTCAAGGTAATCGTCTATACCCGACAGGACCTGAAAGACATCACGATCCAGGTCAAGGACCGGGGAGCCCTTGCGGCTGCACTCAAAGTCGGTCTCAAGTCGGATGGGCCCGGGACCCATATCAGTTATCTCAACCCGGAATACCTTTTCCAGGCTTATCTCATGGACGAATACGACAAACACGCTTCGGGTCTGGCAAAGGTCGCTGCGGATGTGAAGAGCGCCCTTTCTCCATTGGGCTCAGAGAATACAGGTTTTGGAGGAGGAATGACGGCCGAAGAGCTCAGGGAATATCACTACAAGGTTTTCATGCCCTATTTCACCGACCCGGTGGATTTGGAGGAGTTCTCTAGTTTTGAAGAAGCAGTCACAGTGATCGAAAAGAATCTCAAGGCCAAAAAAGGCGAGACGATTTGGGTGTATAGCCTTAAGTTTCCAAACGAAGAGGTCGCCGTCTACGGAGTAGGGCTCATGAACGAAGAAGAAGGTGAAAAGCATTTTCTTCCCATTATCGGCGAAGATCATTTGGCCGCCATGCCTTACGAGATTATTATTCAGGGGAAGGAAGCCACTATGTTGCACGGACGCTACAGGATCGCCCTTCATTGGCCCGACCTTACCATGGGAACCTTTACAAAGATTATGAGTACACCGGGGGACATCAAAAAAGTCATGAAAGATCTCTGCAATTGACAGTTCAGAAAAGGATCAGCTGTTCTTAATGATCAGTTTGGCTGTCTTTTCGCTTGCCCCTTTGCCCCCGAGCTTCTTTTCAAGCTCATAATAATCATCAAAGAGCTTTTCACGGTGCTTGTGATCGAGCACTTTGAAGAGCTCATCCTCCAGGTTTTCTTCATTGAACTCATCCTGGATCAGCTCCCGAACCGCCTCGCGGTCCAGAATGAGATTGACCAGCGAGATGTATTTGACATTGACGAGTCGTTTGCCAATTTGATAGGAGATCTCACCGCCCCGGTAGCAGACGACTTCGGGCACCTTGAAGAGAGCGGTCTCAAGAGTTGCGGTTCCGGAGGTTACCAGAGCAGCACTTGACACCGAGAGAAGATCATAGGTTCTGTTGTGAACCAGCGCCACATTGTCCTTTTTCAGAAAGGTCTCGTAAAATGATGGCTCCTGGCCCGGAGCGCCCCCAATGACAAACTGGTGGTCCGGAAAGCGATCCACCATCTTGAGCATGATCCCGAGCATCTTGGTGATCTCCTGCTTTCTGCTCCCTGGCAACAAAGCGACAATCGGCTTGTCATTCAATCCATGCTCTTCTGAAAAAGCTTCCAGATCGACAGGCCTGCGGTTTGCGATGGCGTCGAGCAAAGGATGACCTACAAAGTGAACCGGGTAGTTGTGCTTATCCTCATAGAATTCCTTTTCAAAGGGCAGAATAACGTACATGTGATCAACATCCCGCTTGATCTTTTTTATGCGATTTTCTTTCCAGGCCCAGATTTGGGGAGAAATATAATAGTGGACCGTTATCCCATTTTTATGGGCAAATTCTGCAATACGAAGATTGAAACCCGGATAGTCGACCAGGATCACGGCGCTAGGTTGGTATTCCAGGATGTCTTTTTTACAAAATTTGATGTTGTTGAGAATGGTGCGAAGGTTCATGATCACCTCGGTGAACCCCATAAAGGCCAGATCCCTGTAATGCTTGACCAGGGTTCCACCAACCTCCTGCATCAGGTCTCCTCCCCAGAACCTGAATTCAGCATGGGCTTCCTCCCGTCTCAAGGCCTTCATCAGATTCGAAGCATGTAAGTCTCCGGATGCCTCTCCGGCGATGATGTAATATTTCAAATCTTTTTCATTTTAAGATTACAGAAATTGACTGATCAGAATCGCAAAGGCGACACAAAAACAGGCGAGCAATACTCCCCTGGCACGGAGGTCCTGCTTTTTCCTCAGAAAAACAAAAAACACGAATAGATTCGGCAAGGCGGCAAGACCTAGGACCTTTCCGTAAAGACCTCCCTCGCTCATTATTTTTAGGGTTTCATCAAATCCGTAAGGAGATACGAATTCGACGTAAATGAAAAACCCAAAAAACGTCGCCAATAAGCCTACCAGAAATCCGATGATCACTTCTTTCTTATTCAATTTTGCCATTGCACTCAATTAGAATTCCCAAGAGTTTAAAGTCTGGATGAAATGATGGGCAGTCAGGTCAATATGAACCGGCACCACAGAAACGTAGCCATTCTCCAGGGCCCAAACATCCGTGTCCTCACCGTTGTCCATCTTGACAAACTTACCGGTTAGCCAGTAATACGGCTTGCCCTGGGGATTCGTCCGCTTGTCGAATTCTTCCACCCAATTGGCCCTGGCCTGTCTGCATATTTTGATTCCCTTAAAGGGTTCGTCATCCAAATTGGGGAAATTCACATTGAGCACCACGCCATCGGGCAAGCCTCTCTCAAGCACGTTGAGGGCAATTTTCCGCACATCCTCTTTTACAGGTTCAAAGTTGGCGTTCCAGCTGTAGTCCAGCAAGGAGAATCCTATGGCAGGTATGCCCTCAATGCCTGCCTCGATGGCAGCACTCATCGTTCCGGAGTAGATCACATTGATCGAGCTGTTGGAGCCGTGATTGATTCCCGAAACTACCAGGTCGGGTCTCCTGTCGAGAACCTCACTGATGGCCATTTTAACGCAATCGGCTGGCGTTCCTGAACATCGGTATTCCACTTGTTTCCCTTCTTCGAGAGTCACTTTGTCACAATAAATCGTGGAATCTAAAGTTATAGCATGACCCATCCCGCTTTGCGGGCTGTCGGGTGCAAGGACAACCACTTCGCCGATTTCATTCATAACCGAAATCAAGGTGCGAATTCCGGGAGCAGTGATCCCGTCATCATTGGTGACCAGGATGAGTGGTTTTTCTGGCATTTTTTTTGATTGGATAACAAAAATATGACATTTTATCTCAACAGTTACGTTTTAACGTTTAACAATTTATTGTGAAGGAACCACACGTTAAATGACTACTATTGTAGTTCTAATTGCTGATTTTTACAGACATTTGTGGTTTATGTTGTGTGATGATATCCATTTGATGCCCGATTTTGCTATCTTGCTCGGGCTGATATGACAAGCTGAATACGTATTATGAAAAATATTTCCCTCTTCTCAAATAGCAAAGTCAAGTTTATTTTACCCCTCCTGATCGTGGCGGGGATGCTTTTCGGGTTTAAAATGGCCAATGAGCCTGATCCTGAAAAAGACAAGATCCTCATCGGTTTGGTGCGCTATGCCCTCAAACAGGGGCATTATGAGCCCCATCAGATCAATGATGAGTTCTCTGAAAAGGTCTTTGCAGACTTTATCGATCAGTTGGACCCCTACAAACGATTTTTTCTTCAAAGCGACATTGAGGAAATGGAGGCCTACAAGCACATGATCGATGATCAGATCAAAAGCGAGGATCTGTCTTTCTATAATGTCGCAGTAGACCGGTTCCTTCAAAGAGTTGAAGAGTCCAAGTCTATCTATAAAGAAATTCTTGCCAGTCCGTTCGATTTTACGAAAGAAGGTAGCTTTGACGTGGACTATGACAAAAAGCCCTTTGCGAAGAACAGGGCCGAATTGATCAAATACTGGCAAATGCAATTGAAATGGAGCACTTTGTCAAGGCTTCATGAGAAAATCGAACTGCAGGAGCAGATGGCGAACAATCCTGATGAGGAGGGTTCCGAATCCGAGGGTGCAGGTGAAGATACAAGTGAAGATGCCGACGTTGAGCCGATTGAGATCAAAACCTTCGAAGAGCTCGAAAAAGAGTCCAGGGAAATGACCGAAAGCAGCCTGGATGACATCTATGAGATGATGGGTGACCTGGACGATTCGGATTGGTTTTCCATTTTCTTGAATACCATGACGATGCAATTCGATCCCCATACGAACTACTATGCTCCCAAGGAGAAAAAACGCTTTGACCAGATCATGGCGGGAAAACTGGAAGGTATAGGGGCACGTTTGCAGAAAAAAGACGATTACACGCGGGTGGCGGAGCTGATTTCCGGAGGTCCTGCCTGGAGAGGTGGAGAGCTCGAAGTTGGAGATCTCATTCTCAAGGTAGCGCAAGGAGACGAGGAGCCTGTTGATATCGTGGGTATGCGACTCGACGACGCCATTGAGTACATCAAGGGTCAAAAAGGCACTGAGGTCAGACTTACCGTAAAGAAGATTGACGGATCCATTGAGGTGATCTCCATCATTCGCGATATCATCGAATTAGAGGAGACATTTGTCAAATCCAGCGTGGTTGATATTGACAACAGGAAATTCGGAGTGATCAACCTGCCGAAATTCTACATTGACTTCAATGAAAGAAACTTCAGGAACTCAGCGACCGACATGGAGCAGGAGATCGAGCGACTCAAAGCTGAGAATGTTGAGGGTCTTTTGATTGACCTGAGAAACAACGGTGGAGGATCCTTGAAGACGGCCATCGAGATTTCAGGTTTGTTCATCAATGATGGGCCGGTGGTACAGGTTAAGTATCGCGGAGAAAAACCCAATATCCGATCCGACAAGAATAAGAAAATACAATGGGAAGGACCTCTTGTGGTGCTTGTCAATGAATTGAGTGCCTCTGCTTCAGAGATTTTTGCAGCAGCCATGCAGGACTATAATCGCGCCGTGATTATCGGAAGCAAGCAGTCGTTTGGAAAAGGCACGGTGCAGAATGTTTTGCCGCTGAACAATTATTTCAAATATCCCAAGGATCTTGGAGCCTTGAAAATGACCATCCAAAAGTTTTACCGCATTAACGGTGGCTCTACCCAGCTTGAAGGAGTAGTCAGTGACATTGCCATGCCAGACAAATACACTTATTTCGAAATCGGTGAGCGTGACGAGAAGAATCCATTGGATTGGGATAAGATAGAACCTGCAGAATACACGCCTGTTGACGTTTATGAGAATTTCCATTCGGTGGTCAACAATAGCAAGAAGCGTATTCAGGACAACCCGCATTTTATCATCATCGATGAGAATGCTCGTTGGTTGAAAAAGGGTCGCGACGACTCGACAGTTCAACTCAATTACGAAAAATACAAAGCCGAACTGGATAAGAGAGAAGAGGAAAGCAAGGCATTTGACGACATCAGTCTGTATGAAAACAACCTCGAGTTCAGGTCTCCCAAATACGAAATTGCATTGGTCGAGCAGGACTCTATTCTGGCCAAAAAAAGAGAGATCTGGCACAGTAACCTCAAGAAAGACATCTATATGGAGGAGGCGCTGAACGTACTCTCCGAATTGAAGATGAACAACAAGAACCTTCTGGTCAAGAATTGATTTGAAGAGCTTCCGAAAAAGCCCCCGGCAACAGCGATGTTCCCGGGGTTTTTTATTGCACTTCCAATCTGTTACCTTTGACGAATAATGACTCGATATGGGCTCGCTGAGTGCTGTTTTCAAAAGACATTTGACCCTGAATTTTCCGGAACTCCTTGAGGGTCGTTCGGTTCTGGCTCTGTCAGGGGGAATCGACAGCATGGTACTCTGCGAGCTGTTGCTGGACGCTGAAGTCGATTTCTCTGTCGCTCATTGCAATTTTCAACTTCGTGGCAGCGACTCGGATGAGGATGAGACGTTTGTAGAAGAGAAGGCCCGGAATCTAAACATGGAGGTTCACTTAAAAAAATTCGAAACTCAAGATTATGCTCATGAGCATGGGTTGTCCCTGCAACTCGCTGCGCGCGAGCTTCGCTATCAGTGGTTTGATAAAATTCTTGACAAAACCCGTTCGAACTACCTGATCACGGCTCACCATGCTGATGACAACCTCGAAACCTTCCTGATGAACCTCTCGCGCGGAAGCGGTTTGAAAGGACTGACGGGAATTCCCGAACGAAATGGGCGAATCCGTCGCCCCTTATTGCCTTTTCAAAGAGAGCAGATCGAAGCCTGTGCCAAACAAAATAATATTGCATGGCGAGAAGACAGCAGCAATGCGAAGAGCAAGTACCTGAGAAATCGCATACGAAACGAATTGGTGCCTCTGATGAAGGAAACAATTCCCAACCTGTCAACCGGATTCGGAAGCACTTTGCAGCATCTGAAGGAGGCTCAATTCATTTTGGAGGATAGACTCGTTGAAATCTGGAAAGATATTAGTTCGACCAAAGGAGACCTGATTGAAATCGATATTGCCGAGCTCAAGTCGCTCAGTCATCCGAAAGCATATTTGTATGGGTTGTTTGCGGAATTTGGCTTTACCCAATGGGCCGACATGGAGGAGCTCCTGTCGGGGCAATCCGGCAAAATGGTTTATTCATCAACTCACAGGCTTTTGAAGGACAGAGATAACCTTTTGCTGCAAAAAATCGATTCTCTTCCGGATGCTGAACAGAGTCGGATCATCCACAAAGGCCAGGATTCAGTCGAGCTGAGCTCGGGAACCCTTCAACTGAAATTGAAAGCAGCAGTGAAAAAGGAGGTTGTCAAAACGACTCATGCCGCGTCCTTCGATGCCGAAAAGCTGATATTCCCGCTTACTGTAAGAAAGTGGCAAAAAGGCGACTACTTTTATCCTAAAGGGATGCGAGGCAGAAAAAAGCTGAGCAAGTTTTTCAAGGATGAAAAGCTATCGATCCCTGAAAAGGAAAATATTTGGTTACTTTGCGCCGAAAACAAGATTGCATGGGTCGTCGGATTGCGGTCGGACGAACGTTTCAAAGTGACTGATGAAACCAAAAGTGTATTGCACGTTGAATGGATTCCAAAATGATGAAAAGAAAATTCCTATTTGTTTTACTCCTGCTATCTGCCTTCGCGCAGTCTCAAATTCTGAAGCCGGTAACCTGGACCACTAGTACCGAGAAAGTTAATGCCTCTGAATTTGACCTGGTGATAACCGCAGAAATTGATCCGGGATGGCACCTGTATTCACAGAATGTTCCGGATGGCGGACCGATTCCCACGACAATTTCCTTTTCGGAACCTGGTGAGTCTTATCAGCTCATAGGAGGCCCTACGGAAGGCGAAGGTCATGAGGAATTTGACAACGTGTTTGAAATGGACATCAAATACTTTGAGAATCAGGCGGTCTTCAAGCAGCGAATCCGGGTGCTGACCGATGACAAAATCACCCTCAACGGAGTTGTCGAGTTCATGGTGTGTGACGACGCAAACTGCCTCCCTCCCACCGAAATTGACTTGGCGTTTGAAGTTCAGGGCAAAGCAGGCCAGAAAGAACTGGTTTCGGAATCTGAGTTGGTTCCTGAAGCCTCATCCGTTCTTCAGAGTGCAACTTCGACTCCAGAGGTAAAAGGTCAAGGGGACCAACCTGAAAGTGAAAAGGGGCCGACAGGCATGAGCGACAAAAAGCAAAAGACCAAGAGCCTTTGGACCCTGTTTATCCTGAGTTTTCTGGCAGGTTTTGCTGCCTTGCTCACGCCTTGTGTGTTTCCTATG
The DNA here is from genome assembly GCA_024644725.1 of Flavobacteriaceae bacterium. Lineage (GTDB taxonomy): Bacteria > Bacteroidota > Bacteroidia > Flavobacteriales > Flavobacteriaceae > Lutimonas. The sequence goes on from JAHEHE010000002.1 coordinate 65,783, forward strand.
ATCCCCATGACGGTGAGCTTTTTCACCAAACAGAGTAAGAACAAGGCTGTAGGCATTCGTAATGCCATCCTGTTTGGGATTTCAATTGTCGTCCTGTATGTGCTGCTCGGAACAGTGGTAACATCCGTTTTTGGTGCGGATTCGCTGAATGCCCTTTCCACAAATGTGTGGTTCAACCTTATCTTTTTTGCCTTGCTCGTGATCTTTGCCATCTCCTTTCTGGGAGCCTTCGAGATTACCCTGCCCAGTTCCTGGGGTACAAAAGTGGATTCCCAGGCAGACCGTGGAGGACTGATTGGCATTTTCTTTATGGCTTTGGCCTTGGCTATTGTCTCTTTTTCTTGTACGGGGCCCATTGTAGGCACGGCACTGGTAGCCGCTGCAGCCCAGGGAGGGATCGCCCCTGTAGTCAGCATGTTCGGTTTTTCACTGGCGATTGCCCTGCCCTTTTCTCTGTTTGCTGCTTTTCCCGGGTGGCTCAACTCTCTGCCAAAATCAGGAGGCTGGCTTAACACGGTTAAAGTATTTCTGGGCTTCCTCGAGCTCGCACTGGCATTTAAATTTTTATCGAATGCAGATCTTGTGCTTCAGGCGCACTTGCTGGAAAGGGAGGTGTTCGTCGCAATCTGGATCACTATATTCGGAGCTTTGGCCCTGTACTTGTTTGGAAAGATCAAACTGCCGCATGACTCAGAATTGAGTCACATCTCTGTCGGAAGGCTGAGCCTGGGCTTGTTGGTTGCAGCGTTTACCATCTATTTGGTGCCAGGCATGTGGGGGGCTCCCCTGAAACTCATCAGTGGCTTTCCACCTCCTATGCACTACAGCGAATCTTCTTACGGCGTGGGTTACACCAAACTCAGCGACTCGGGAAATATTACCGAAGCTGCGCTTCCGGAAGGCGCGCATTTGGGGCCACATGACATCGTTGCCTTCCTGGATTACAAAGTTGGCATGGAATATGCAAGAAAGGTCAACAAACCCGTCATGCTCGATTTTACGGGACATGCCTGCGTCAATTGTCGCAAAATGGAGGAAAGGGTCTGGTCAGACACTCGAATCCTTCAGATTCTCAAGAATGAGGTCGTATTGATCTCTCTCTATGTGGATGACAAGCGACAATTGCGGGAAGACGAACAGTATACGTCGAAGATCGATGGAAAAAAAGTCACCACCATCGGCAAGAAATGGAGTGAGTTCCAGATCGAAAAATACGAAGCGAATGCGCAGCCCTATTATGTGCTGCTCGATCACGAAGGGAACAATCTCAATCCGTATTCTGCCTATACCCCTGACGCAGATGAGTACCTGAGCTGGCTAAAAGAGGGCATTGCCAATTTCGAGTAATCGAAACGCTGCAATCTCATAGGGTCTTTAATCGTTACACATGAGCGAAATCATCATTGAGAAAAGGGTATTGGCATTGAAAAGAGTGTTGACATTGTTTCTTCTTCTGGGGTCATTTGTTCTTTGGGCGCAGAACGGTTCTTCTTCTTTTAAAAAAGGAGAATATCTAAAATACAAGATCCGTTATGGGCTCATCAATGCAGGATTCACCAGCCTTGAAGTGAGAGAAACCAAAGATGAGAACATATTGCACGCGATAGGAAAAGGGTGGACCACGGGAATGGTGGGCATGGTCTTCAAGGTCGATGACAACTACCAGACTTTTTTCGACAAAAACACCCATCGCCCGAAACACTTTATCCGCAAAGTCTACGAAGGAGGCTATACCAAAGACAAGGAGGTTTTCTTCGATTTTAAAAAGCACCGGGCTCGCGTCGTCAATCACAAAAGAGAAACTGACAGCACCTATTTCATTCAAAACGATGTGAAAGACTTACTCCAGTCATTCTATTTTGTGCGCTCCATTGATTTTGACGGGTACAAAGAAAACGACGCCGTCAATGTCAGGATGTTTTTCGACGAACAGATGTATATGGTCAAGGTTCTGGTTCTGGGCAGGGAACGCCTGAAGACAAAATTCGGTGAGATCGACTGTATCAAAATCCGACCCCTTGTTCTTGAGGGGCGGGTTTTCAAGGATGAAGAAAACGTTACCTTGTGGGTCTCGGATGACCAGAACAAAATTCCCATCAAAATCAAGGCGTCGATCCTCGTGGGATCTGTCAATGCCGAACTCATCGAGGCAACAGGTCTGGCCCATCCGTTTGAGCTAAAGATTTAACGTTAACTTGGCTCGCATTTTTCACAAATTCAATAAATTTGCACATCCAAAAAAATCAATCCGTCCATGGCAAGGAGCTCATTGGTCATTTTTTTTAGCATTTTTCTTTTGATTTCTTGCGGATCAAAGGAAGAAAAGGAAGAAATAGCGGAAATCGTTGAAGAGGTGAAGCCCCAAATCATTGAAGAGTTTGGGTACGTTCTGAACGACTACAAGGTTGTCAAAGACACCATTCAGAGCGGTGAGAGCTTTGGGGAGATTCTGGACAGGCATCACATAGATTACCCCACCATTTACAAAATCGCTGAGGCGGCCAAAGACACTTTTGACATTCGCAGGTTAAGAGCCGGCAAACCCTACACGATTCTCGCAACCCGGGATTCGCTTGAAAAGGCCCAGGTCTTCATCTATCAACCGAACAAGGTGGAATACCTCATCGTCGACTTTAGAGATTCGATCCAGACCAAATTCGGAAGAAAGGAAGTACGTGTAGTTGAAAAAACAGCAACAGGCGTCATTGAGAGCTCACTCTCGGAAGCCATCGAAGGACAGAACCTGAACTACATTCTGGCCCATGAGATGAGTGACATCTACGCCTGGACCATTGACTTTTTTCACCTTCAAAAAGGAGACAGCTTCAAACTTATCTACGAGGAAAAGTTCATCAACGATACGATCCCTGTGGGTATCGGCAATATCAAAGCGGCCTATTTTGTGCACAAGGACAAACCCATGTACGCTTTTAACTTTGTTACGGATTCAACAAAGAACCTGAATGACTATTACGACGAGAATGCCAAAACCTTGCGCCGGCAGTTTTTAAAAGCCCCTCTCAAGTTCAGCCGAATTTCTTCTCGCTACAACTTGAGGCGACGCATCAAACTCTATGGAAACCGGGTAAGGGCGCACAAAGGAACGGATTTCGCGGCCAGCGTGGGGACGCCCATCATGAGCACAGCCAACGGAACGGTTATCGAGTCTCGCTACCGTGGGGGAAATGGCAACTATGTCAAGATCCGTCACAACTCCGTTTACACAACCCAGTACCTGCACATGAAAAAAAGAGCGGTCAGAAAAGGCGACTATGTCAAACAAGGAGACGTCATCGGTTATGTAGGCATGACCGGAAACACCTCGGGGCCTCATGTGTGCTACCGGTTTTGGAAAAATGGAAAGCAGGTGGATCCTTTCAGGCAGAAATTACCCGAAGCGGATCCAATCCGAGAAGATCTGAAATCAGACTATTTTCTGCACATTGCCTCGATCAAGGAACAACTCGATGCGATTCCTTCTCAGTACCTGGAAACTGCAATCGCAAAAAACTAAATCCCTGACTATGCCACTCAAATCCATAAATCCAACCCAAACAGAATCCTGGTCAAAGCTCACTCAGCATTTCAATGAGATCAAAGACGCACAGATGAAGAGCCTGTTTCTCAAGGATTCAAATCGAAAGAAAAATTTGTCCCTGGAATTTGAGGATCTCAAACTGGACTATTCCAAGAACAGAGTTACCCGGGAAACACTCGACTTGCTCGTGCAACTTGCTGAGGAGTGCGACCTCAAGGATGGCATCGAAAAATATTTAAGTGGCGACAAGATCAATGCAACGGAAAAGCGGGCGGTCCTTCATACAGCGCTGAGGAACAATTCGGATGATTCCATCGAGGTGGATGGAGCAAACGTTCTTCCTGAGGTGCATGAAACCCTTAAAAAGATGGAAACCTTCAGCGACAAGGTCATTTCCGGAGAGTTTAAGGGTTATACGGGTAAAGAGATAACTGATGTAGTGAATATCGGCATTGGAGGATCGGACCTGGGACCAAACATGGTTGTGGAGGCTTTGCACTACTACTCGAACCACTTAAAAACTCACTTTATCTCGAATATCGACGGCGATCACGTTTACGAAGTGATTCAGAACCTCAATCGGGAAACCACCTTGTTTGTCATTGTTTCCAAGACCTTTACAACTCAGGAGACCTTGACCAATGCCACCACGGTGAAGAACTGGTTCCTGGAGGATGCAGAAGAAAGTGACATACAGCACAATTTTGTTGCCGTATCCACTAATATGGATATGGTAAAGAGCTTTGGAATCGCTTCAGACAATGTTTTCACGATGTGGGACTGGGTCGGAGGGCGCTATTCGCTCTGGAGTGCAGTCGGTCTGTCGATCAGTCTCTCGATCGGTTTCAAGAACTTCAGGCAGTTCCTCGACGGGGCCAACGCCTTGGATACTCACTTTAGACAGGCCTCTTATGATAAGAACATACCAGTCGTACTGGCCTTGCTGAGCGTCTGGTACAACAACTTCTTTGGGTCTGAGTCTGAGGTTGTGATTCCTTATACACAATACCTTCAGAAATTACCGCCGTTTCTACAGCAATTGTCGATGGAGAGCAACGGAAAATCTGTCGACCGCGACGGAAACCCGGTAGATTACCAAACAGGAAATATCATTTGGGGAAACACGGGTACCAATGTGCAGCATGCTTTCATGCAGCTCGTGCACCAGGGAACAAAGTTGATCCCGGTTGATTTCATTGGCTTTGAAGAGCCATTGCACGGAAATATGAATCATCACGAGAAGCTCATGGCGAATTTCTTCGCACAGGCTGAGGCCCTTTACGCAGGCAAAACAGCCGATGAGGTGCATCTCGACATGAAAACCAAAGGCCAGGAAGCCGATATCTCGCGTCTGCTGCCATTCAAGGTCTTTGAAGGAAACAAGCCGTCCAACGCATTACTTTTCAACAAACTAACCCCGAGAAACCTGGGAATCCTGATCGCCATGTACGAGCACAAGACCTTTGTGCAAGGCATGATCTGGAATATCTACAGCTTTGATCAATTCGGTGTCGAGCTCGGAAAAGAGCTCGCCAACAAATTGCTGGTTAAATAACTGTTAAATTGTGTTAAAAAAAATAGCGATTTCTTAATCGCATTACCAGCTTTTTATACTAATTTTGCGGCATTATTAACTCAAATTAAACTAGTTATGAACGCGTTTAAGTACTGTGTATTGGTGTTGGCCTTCCTGGTCACTTCCGGTATCTATTCACAAACGACAATTACAGGAACAGTTGTAGACGAGGTGGGGGCCCTACCCGGAGCAGGTGTTCTGGAAAAAGGGACCAACAATGGTACCACAACAGATTTCGAAGGATCTTTCAGTCTGACAGTTGAGTCAAGCGAAGGTGAACTCGAAATTTCTTTTTTAGGTTATGACGATTATACAATTTCCTACAACGGAAGTAGCGATCTGGGTGTGATTACACTGACAGAAAGTGCAAATGCTTTGGAGGAAGTTGTCATCACGGGTACGATTGACATCGCGAAAGACAGGCAAACGCCAGTCGCGGTATCAACCGTTCGAGCGGTTGACATTCAAAAAAACCTGGGTACCCAGGAACTTCCTGAAATCCTCAACCTGACTCCATCCGTATACGCTACCAAGCAAGGGGGTGGTTTTGGTGATTCTCGAATCAACATTCGTGGTTTCGACCAAAGAAACACAGCGGTCATGATCAACGGTCAACCTGTCAACGACATGGAGAACGGATGGGTTTACTGGTCCAACTGGGCAGGTCTTTCAGACGTGACCACCGCTATGCAGGTTCAACGTGGACTCGGTTCGTCAAAACTGGCCATTTCTTCTGTCGGGGGTACCATCAACGTGATTACCCGAACATCTGAGGCCAGAGAAGGTGGTACGGTAGCCTCTACCTTTGGAAATGACAATTACATAAAGGTTTTGGGATCTTACAACACAGGACTGCTGGAGAATGGTTTTTCAGCCAGTGTTTTGGTGAGCCATACCCAAGGTGATGGATACAACTATGGAACCCGTTTCAACGGAGATAACTATTTCATCGGACTTGGCTACAAGATCAATGAAAAGCACGACCTTCAGTTCATCTTTACCGGTGCGCCTCAATGGCACCACCAAAAAAGCCGTGCGCCTTCCATTGCCAACCACATTCGCTATCAACCCGGGGGGTCAGATCCGGATGCGACTGAACCGAACAGAAAATACAACGAGGACTGGGGATATCTCGATGGAAAGGAATACGCCTTCAGACGTAACTTCTATCACAAGCCCGTAATGTCACTGAACTGGGAATGGGTGATCAATGCCAAGTCTCGACTCTCTACTGTAGTTTACGGCTCCTGGGGTCGCGGTGGAGGAACCGGAGAAATTGGTGAGATCAATGGAGATCGTCAGTTTCAACTTCCGAGAGATAACTTTGGTTTGATTCGCGTAGATGACATCAATACTTGGAACTCGGGTCAATCCGTGCCGGACTTCGGTGTCAACAGAAACCTGTTTGACGGAAAATTCTCCAATACGGGTAACAATGGACACCCTGAGGAGTTTGGAGGTGAAGGACGAAATGGTTCTGACAACGGTATCACCCGCAGGGCTTCCATGAATTCACATGACTGGTACGGAACCATCATCAATTTCCACAATGACATAGACGAAAACTGGAGTTTTGATGTAGGTGCGGACCTTAGAACGTACGAAGGTTTCCACTACAGGGTAGTAAATGACGTACTCGGTGCTGATAATTACATCGATTATGACAATAGAAATGATCGTCCGAACGTCATCGAACCGGAAGACTTTGTTTCGGCCTCTCCAAGTTTCAACCCCTGGCAAAACATCAAGGACCAGGAGAAAATCGACTACAACAACGATGGTTTGGTAAACTGGGCAGGAATCTTCGGCCAGGTGGAATACACCAATGGGACCATCTCAGCCTTTCTTCAGGGTGCTGCTTCCAACCAAAGTTTTCAGCGTGTTGAATACTTCAATGAATTACCTGAAAACCAAAAGTCTGATAAAAAGAACCTTACCGGAGGAAATATCAAAGGAGGGTTGAATTACAATATCAATGAAAATCACAATGTGTTCTTCAACACAGGATATTATTCAAAACAGCCTTTGTTTGATGCAGTTTTCATCAATTTCAGCAATACGATCAACCCGGACCTTAGAAACGAACAGATCTTTGGTCTGGAATTCGGCTACGGTTACAGAAGCTCTGCCTTCTCAGCCAATGTGAATTTCTACCGAACTTCTTGGGCCGACCGTTTCCTCTCCAGAGGTGGTGACTTCGATGTACCTGATGGATCTGGTGGGACTACTGTCGTTCAGGGTACGGCAAACTACTATGGAATCGAGCAGGTTCACATGGGCTTGGAAATCGACTTCATCTGGAGAATTCTTGACAACCTGAGGCTGAATGGTTTCGGATCTGTAGCCAACTGGGAGTACCAGGATGATGTTGTAGCCGATGTTTTCAACGATGACCAGGAACTGATCGGTTCTGACATTCTTTATCTTAAAGGGGTGAAAGTAGGAGATGCCGCTCAAACCACGTTTGGTCTGGGTCTGGACTATACCTTCCTAGGTGGCTTCAATGCAGGTCTGAACTGGAGATATGCCGGTCAATTGTATGCAGATTTTGATCCAATCGGATTTAGGGATGAAGACAATCAAGGTGCAGTTGAATTACCTAGCTACAATCTTGTAGACGCGAGGCTTTCTTACAACTGGAGAATGCAATCGGGAACGTCTCTGGAATTTGCCGTCATGGCGAATAACATCTTTGATGAGCTTTATATTTCGGAGTCGGACACCAACGTTCATTTGAATCCTGGTGATGATGCCTGGAACGGTATCAATACGCGTAACAGGGTTTTCTTCGGCTTTGGAACAACTTGGAACACTTCGATTAGATTCCGATTCTAAAAGTCGTTTGACCAACATTTTAAACCTGCACTTCTATCTTTTAGGGGTGCAGGTTTGTTTTTTTGACTATTTTTGTCCTTCAAATCAATGCTTCACATCATGATCAAAATGCTTCACTCCGGATGGGCCTATGTCACATTGCTCATTCTCATATTTGCTGTTTTCAATGCCTTCTCCGGACTGGCTTCGAAAAGGGAATTCAAAGATAGAGACCTGAGAATCTCTCTTTTTACCCTGATCGTGGCGCACTTTCAGCTGTTGATAGGCTTTCTTGCGTATTTCTTCTCGGCCCAATTCCAGTACCTGAGGGAGAATGGGATGGGAGCTGCCATGCAGGAACGTTCAATTCGTTATTTTATCATCGAGCATCCACTGATGATGATACTGGCCATTGTGCTGATCACCATGGGTTTTTCTAAGCACAAAAGAAAAACCACCGATACCGAAAAGTTCAAGACGCTGGCCATTTATTACGGAATTGCGCTGCTTTTTGTTTTGAGCCGCATTCCGTGGAACCAGTGGTTCTCCTTTTTATAGTCTGAATGAATGCAATTCGGAACATCCTGGCTTATCCGTTGACGGTGCTGCACTATATCGTCTTTGGAGTTATTTTGCTGTTCTTTCATCCCGTCCAGGTTATTGCCTTCAACGTCTTTGGAAAGAAAGCCCACCGGAAAACCGTGATCTGGCTCAATATGTGCCTGACTTACAGCCTTTACTTTCTGTTCTCCAGGGTCAAGTTTATCAACAAGCACCAAATCCCCGAGAATGTTCCGCTTATCATTGTAGCGAATCACCAGGGAACCTATGACATCCCTCCCATCTTTTGGTACCTCCGAAAGACCTACCCCAACTTTGTCTCAAAAATTGAGCTTGGAAAGGGCATTCCAAGTGTATCCTACAATCTCAGAAAGGGCGATTCGGTTTTGATCAATCGAAAGGACTCGAGGCAGGCTCTTCAGACCCTGATGGCGTTTGGAGACCGGGTGGAAAAAAACAAGCTCACTGCGGTCATCTTTCCGGAGGGTACCCGGAGCAGAACAGGCATCCCGAAGCCTTTCCGTGAAAACGGATTAAAAATGATGGTGAAAAAGACACCCTCCTCCTACATCATTCCTTTGTCAATCAATAATTCCTGGAAACTAGTCCGAAAAGGAGCTTTTCCATTGGGTGTTGGCATAAAAGTGATCATGGAGGTTCACGAGCCGATTAAATCCAGCTCAATGCCCTTTGATGAGCTTATGAAGCTCACAGAAGATACCATTAGGGATGCCGTCATGGCGAACAGGCCTCATTGAATCACAAAACTGTCCCTGTCATCGAGAAACCTGTAAGTCCGGCGCACTTTTTCAATATGGGTCCTGTTGATGGTAATTGAATCGATGCCTTCCTCGGCTTCTCTGAAATTCAGTACATTTTCCCCCATCGGGTCCACAACCGTCGAATGACCCACATAATTGAGTTTGTTTTTGTCGATTCCGACTCGGTTCACAGCAGCAACGTAGCACATGTTCTCAATGGCCCTGGCCTTTAAAAGGATGTCCCAGGCCATCATGCGAGCATCAGGCCAATTGGCAACATAGAGCAGCAGGTCAAAGTTCTCAGTGTTTCTTGACCAGACCGGGAAACGCAGGTCATAACAGATTTGTGGGCATATGCGAAAGCCCCTGAACTCAAATACCAGCCTTTCGGTTCCCTGTTCGAAAACCTCGTCCTCTCCGGCAAATGAAAAGAGGTGTCTCTTGTCGGAATGCTTCAGCTCCCCGCTGGGAAAGGCAGCCACAAATCTATTGTAAAGTTTTCCTTTTTCTTCGATCAGCACGCTCCCTGTGACGAGGCAGTCTTTTTTACTCGCCCAATCTCTCATCCATCTGATGGTTTTCCCATCCATGGATTCTCCGAGGTTAACCCCTGTCATGGTGAAACCTGTTGTGAAAAGTTCCGGAAGCAGCAAAATATCCATCTCCTCCTGGATCCCATAGATCTTGTTGGAGAGCATCTCCAGGTTATCATCAATTTTCTCCCAGTGGTTGTCGGTCTGTACCAGCGTGATTGTCAATTCGTTTTTCATCCTTCAGTTCTAAAAAAGTTATCCTCAAAGCGTTCTTAGGATCTCGGCCCCACGAAGCAATGTCTCTTCACTTTTGGCAAAGCAGAAGCGAAGAATCCTGTTATCGGTCTTATTTTGGTAAAATGCCGAAACCGGAATCGAGGCCACTTTGTGCTCACGAGTCATGCGGCTTGCGATCTCCATGTCTCCTTCTTCACTGATTTTGCCGTATCCCAGCAGCTGAAAATAAGTACCCGTTGAAGGGAGAAAGGAGAATCTCGACCCCTCAAGCGCTTCCAGAAAAAGGTTTCGCTTCGCTTCAAAAAACCCGGGCAGGTATTCGTAGTTTTCTGGGTCCTTCAAATAGGTCGCAATGGCTTTCTGCATGGGGTGATTGACACTGAAGACATTGAACTGGTGAATCTTCCTGAATTCGTCCATGAGCTCTCTGGGTCCTGCGCAATAACCCATCTTCCAACCCGTGTTGTGAAAAGTCTTTCCGAAAGAAGCCACCAGAAAGCTCCGGTCTGCCAGATCCGGATATCGCGCCACGCTGTTATGCCTTTTGCCATCGTAGATCATGTGCTCATATACTTCATCACTCAAGATCATGATGTTGCTGTTGGCGGTCAGTTCAACCAGCTGCTTCATGTCCTGATCGGTCAATACCGAGCCTGTAGGGTTGTGGGGCGTATTGATGATGATCATGCGGGTTCTTTCGCTGATGGACTTCTTTACTTTCTGCCAGTCAATTGTAAAGGCGGGCAGATCCATCTCAATCTCCACGGGAATTCCACCATTGGCCTCGATGGAGGGGGCATAGGAATCGTAGGCAGGAGCAAAAAGAATCACCTCATCGTTCTTTTGAATTACAGCGGCGATTGCTGTAAAAATGGCCTGGGTAGCCCCGGCGGTTATCGTGATCTCCGTATCCGGATCGTAGCGGGTACCATAGAGTCGCTCGATCTTCTCAGCTATGGCCTCTCTCAGGCTAAAAATTCCGGGCATCGGAGCGTACTGGTTGTAGCCCTTCTTCATGGCATCGTGGACGAGTTCTATCAACCGGGGTGAAGTCGGGAAATCAGGATAGCCCTGAGACAGATTGATGGCTCCGTTTTCATGGGCAAGTTTGCTCATCACAGCAAAAATGCTCGTTCCCGCATGGGGAAGCTTGGAGTCTAATCTGGCTTTATATGTGGGCATCTCGGGTTTCTCAAATGCTGGCCTTCAGGTACTCGCGATTCATTCTTGCGATATTGGTCAGGGAGATGCTTTTTGGGCATTCTACTTCACAGGCGCCGGTATTGGTGCAATTGCCGAATCCTTCAAGGTCCATCTGCCTGACCATGTTCAAAACGCGATCCTTGGCCTCGATGCGTCCTTGAGGAAGCAGCGCGAATTGAGACACTTTCGCTCCGACAAAAAGCATCGCAGAGGAATTCTTGCAGGCTGCTACACAGGCCCCGCATCCGATGCAGGTAGCCGCATCCATCGATAAGTCGGCGTCCAACTTGGGAATAGGAATCGCATTGGCGTCCTGGGTGTTTCCTGAGGTGTTCACCGAGATATATCCTCCTGCCTGCTGGATTCGGTCAAATGCCGAGCGATCGACGATCAGGTCCTTGATCACAGGAAACGCTTTCGCTCTCCAAGGCTCGATATAGATCGTATCCCCGTCTTTGAACGAGCGCATGTGCAACTGACATGCCGTAATGGCCTTGTCGGGTCCATGGGGCTCTCCATTGATCTGCAGAGAACAGGTTCCGCAAATTCCTTCACGACAATCGTGATCAAAAGCCACCGGCTCCTCCCCTTTCGCGATGAGACCTTCATTCAACACATCCATCATTTCAAGAAATGACATATGCTCCGAAATATCGGGTACTTTATACTCGACCATGCCGCCTTTATCCTGCGGCCCTTTCTGTCTCCAGATTTTTAAAGTTAAATTCATAGTGTCTTCTTATTTGTATGAACGTGTTTTCAATTCGATGTCCTTGAACTCAAGGGGTTCCTTGTGCAGTTTCGCCTTGCTCGGCTCTCCGGTGTACTCCCAGGCGGCCACATAGGCGTAATTTTTGTCATCCCTGAGCGCTTCACCTTCGGGTGTCTGGTACTCCTCGCGGAAATGACCTCCACACGACTCGTTTCTCTCCAGGGCATCCTTGGCAAACAATTCACCGAGTTCGAGGAAGTCGGCCACTCGGCCTGCTTTTTCAAGTTCGGGGTTCAGCTCATCCAGGGATCCCGGCACCATGACATTCTTCCAGAAGTCCTCGCGGATGGCCCGGATTTCTTCAATGGCTTCTTTGAGATGTTTTTCATTTCTCGACATGCCGACCTTGTCCCACATGACCTTGCCCAGCTTCTTGTGAAAGTAGTCAACCGAATGAGTTCCTTTGTTGTTGATGAAGAAATCGAGTCTTTCTTTTACATTCTTTTCGACGGCTTCAAACTCCGGGCTGTCGGTAGGAATCTTACCTGTTTGTATATCATCGGACAGATAGTCGCCTATCGTGTAAGGCAAAACAAAATAGCCATCTGCCAGACCCTGCATCAGGGCGGAAGCACCGAGCCTGTTGGCTCCATGATCTGAGAAGTTCGCCTCTCCTATGGCATAGAGTCCCGGAATGGTCGTCATTAGGTTATAGTCGACCCAGATACCTCCCATAGTGTAATGTGTCGCCGGGTAGATCATCATCGGGGTCTTGTACGGATTCTCAGCCTGGATCTTTTCATACATCTGAAAGAGGTTACCGTATTTTGCCTCTACAATGGCCTCACCGAGTTCCGTGATCTGCTGCTTGGTCGGGTTATTCATGCCCTTGATCTTGGCCTGCTCCTTCCCGTATCGCTCAATGGCACTAGAAAAATCCAGGTAAACGGCTTCTCCTGTGGCATTGACCCCGTATCCGGCGTCACAACGCTCCTTTGCGGCCCTTGATGCCACATCCCTTGGAACGAGGTTACCGAATGCCGGGTACCTTCTTTCGAGATAGTAATCCCGATCTTCTTCCTTGATCTCAGTCGGTTTGAGTTTGCCCTGTTGAATGGCTTTGGCGTCATCCAGGTTCTTTGGAACCCAAATACGACCGTCATTACGCAGGGACTCAGACATAAGAGTCAATTTCGACTGATAGTCTCCTGAACGGGGTATACAAGTTGGGTGAATCTGTGTGAAACAAGGATTCGCAAAGTAGGCGCCCTGCTTGTGTACCTTCCAGGCTGCAGTCGCATTGGCTCCCATCGCCATGGTTGACAGGAAATAGACGTTTCCGTAACCCCCTGTGGCAATGACCACGGCATGAGCACTGTGTCTCTCGATCTCTCCGGTCACGAGGTCACGGGCAATAATGCCACGGGCCTTGCCGTCTACCTTTACAACGTCAAGCATTTCGTGACGATTGTGCATTTCGATCTTGCCCCTTGCAATCTGGCGGTTCATCGCCGAATAGGCCCCCAGGAGCAACTGTTGCCCGGTCTGACCTTTGGCGTAGAAGGTTCGTGAGACCAGAACCCCTCCAAAAGAGCGGTTGTCCAGAAGACCACCGTAATCACGCGCGAAAGGAACACCCTGGGCCACACACTGGTCAATGATATTGACCGACACCTCGGCGAGGCGATGCACATTGGATTCCCGGGAACGATAATCCCCTCCTTTCACCGTATCGTAAAACAACCTGTAAACCGAGTCCCCATCACCCATGTAGTTCTTTGCCGCATTGATTCCTCCCTGGGCTGCGATGGAGTGAGCGCGACGCGGGGAATCTTGGTAACAGAAGGCCTTGACGTTGTATCCCAAGCCCGCCAGGGTTGCAGATGCTGATCCGCCAGCTAGACCGGTTCCTACGACAATAATGTCTATATTCCTCTTATTGGCGGGATTGACAAGGTCAATATGATCTTTGTGCGAGGTCCATTTATCCTTGATCGGACCCTTGGGTACTTTAGAATCTAGTTTTGCCATGAAAGAAGATATTAATGATTAAAGTGGTGGTATAATGCAATGATGATGAATCCCAGAGGCACGACAAAGGAATAGAACTTGCCGAACGATTTGATAAACGGGGTGTATTTGTTGTTGAATCCCATAGACTGAAACGCCGACTGGAAACCGTGAAGCAAATGAAGGGCCAGCAACACGAATGCAACAACGTAGGCCCCTACCCTGAGCGGACTCATGAACTTGTGCTGCAACTCCCCAAAGTATCGATTGGGATCCTCGGGAAGAAACTCTATGTATTTGTGCTTCATTTCAGGCACCCAGAAATCGATGAAGTGCAACACCAGAAAAGCGAGAATCACAACTCCTGACAGGATCATGTTTCTCGAGGCCCAGCTCGCGCCGGCTGCTCCGTTGTATTTGGCATAAGGAACTCCCCTGGACTTCTTGTTCTTCCACTCCAAAATAAAGCCCATCACGAAATGGAATACGACACCCAGGATGAGCACCGGTTGGAGAGCAAACTGAATCAATGGGTTGGTTCCCATGAAATGAGACAATTCGTTGAAGAGTTTCTCGCTGAAGAGGGATGTGATGTTTACCGAAAGATGAATGATCAGAAAAATGATCAGAAAGAGTGCTGAAAGCGCCATTGCCACTTTACGGGCGATGGAAGAAGATAGAAATCCGCTCATTTTACGTGGTTTAGAAATGGAATACAAATATACGTAAACCATCTATTTTTCTTAAGTCAGGCGGCATTATTTTCCGTTCAGGAATTCCTATATTTACGTCATTGAAAACTCAAACAAAGCTTATGTCAGATGCCAAAACGCATGTGTTAGAACCTGAAAAATGGGTTGCAAAATATGCGGATTATCTGTTTAACTACGCCATCACCCGGGTCGATAACCATGAAATCGCCAAGGACCTGGTCCAGGAGACGTTCTTTTCAGGTGTCAAGGGCAAAGACAGTTTCAGGGGCCAGGCTGCTGAAAGGACCTGGCTGATTTCCATCCTCAAAAGAAAGATCATCGATTACTATCGCAAGATCAATTCGGCCAAAGGTCAGAAGGAAGTGAGGATGAACTTCTATGAAGACGGGGAACAGAAAGGAAGCTGGATCGAGGAACGGGCGCCCCAAACCTGGGGAAACGACGCAGATCGCGGCATTGAAAACTCCGAGCTCAAGGATGCTTTGGATCGCTGCATTGACAACCTTCCGGAGAAATATCGTATCGTATTCATGCTCAAAACAGTACAGAGGTATGAAACCGAGGAAATCTGTAATGAACTCGGTATCACATCGTCCAATCTTTGGGTAATCATCCACAGGGCCCGGACGCAGTTAAGGAAGTGCATGGAGGAAAAATGGTTCAAAAACTAAGGGAATGGGAATGAAACTATCAATCAATTGTGACGAGGCGACCACAATTTGTGACAAAAGCCAGTACGGAGAAGCCTCATTGATGGAAAGGATCCGATTGTCGCTTCACCTGGCGTTATGCAGGCACTGTAAGAAATACACCAAACAGAACAGCCTCATGACCGATGTGTATAGTAGGTTTGCCACGCCATGCCAGGGTTCTGAGAAGATGCCCGACGAAGAGAAGAAGGATCTGGAAGCGAAACTCCAGGAGGAGCTCAAGAAGAATTGACGATTCCAAATGAGGCTTTGAATTATGGAGTTTATCGAAACCATCAAGCCCTTTACTTTAATAGCATACTACATTTTTGTCAGTTTCGTCGTCCTGCTGATCATCCTGGACAACAAAAAACCGGAAAAGGCATTTGCATTCATTTTTTTGATCCTATTGTTCCCGATCGCGGGAATTGTAATTTATCTCTTGTTCGGGGCTCAGTATCAGAAAAAAAAGCTCTTTACCAAAAAAAGGTATTTTGACAATGTCTATCTCAACAAAATCAATGAAGAGCAGAAAGATTATGCCGAAACCCTCGTCGACAGCAGCTTCGCAAAACTTCCCACTTTATTCTACAACATAGAACAGGTCAACTTTACCCTGAACAACCAGATCACCTTACTGAACAACGGGGAGGGAAAGTTTCCCGTTTTCATCCGGGAGTTGGAGCGGGCCAAGGAGAGCATTCACCTGGACTATTATATCATCAGGGAGAGTGAGATTGCGCGGCAAGTGATTGACATTCTGTGCCAAAAAGCTAAAGAAGGGGTCAAGGTGAGGGTGATCTATGATGATGTGGGCAGCTCTCTGAGTCGGTCAACACTGGCAAGAATGCGAGAAAGTGGTGTCGCCAGCTATCCGTACATGCCTGTTGTCTTCTCGAGACTGGCCCATAAGGCCAACTACAGGAATCACCGAAAGATAGCCGTGATGGACAACGAAGTCGGTTTTGTCGGTGGCATCAACATCAATGACAAATACATCAATCCCAACAAGAGTGGACTCTATTGGAGAGATACCCATATCCTGATCAAAGGAGAGGCTGTGATCGACCTCCAGTATTTATTCATCAGCGACTGGTATTTTGTGAGTGGTCAGAAGATCGGTCTTGACGAGGTTCGCTATCGAAACCTGAGCATGATCAAGGGCACAGTGCCCACCAGCATCCTGGGAAGTGACTATGGAAGGAACAACCAGACCATCAAGGAGGCCTTCTTTAGAATGATCACCAGTGCTCAGGAAGAAGTACTGGTTACAACGCCGTATTTCGTCCCGGATGATTCCATATTGAATGCCCTGAAGATAACTGCCAAAAGCGGGGTGAAAGTTACTCTGCTTTTGCCCGAAAAACCAGACAGCAGAACCGCTTATTATGCCTCACAAACCTATTTCAAAGACCTGTTAAAAAGCGGGGTGGAAATCAATTATTACACCCGGGGCATGATGCACTCCAAAACCATGATCATCGACGAGGCGATCTCCACCGTGGGCAGCACCAACATGGATCAGCGCAGCTTCAACCTCAATGCCGAAGTCAATGCCTTCATGCTGAGCAAGAAAATCGCAAAGGACCTTAAATCGAACTTTGTGTACGATCTTAAAGACAGCTATCCCCTTACCCTTGAAATGTTAAGGCGCAGGAAATGGTATGTAAAGGTTATTTGTTCGATCGCCCGCCTGCTTGCGCCAATTTTGTAGATTTGAGCATGGATTTTTTACCCGAACACATCGTCAACTATGCGACAGAACACAGTCAGAAGGAACCCGAGCTGCTGCAGGAGCTTTTCAGGGAGACCTGGCAGAAAGCCCTTGTTCCGCGCATGATCAGTGGCCATTTCCAGGGGCGTGTTCTATCGATGATCTCGAAACTCACCCGCCCGAAAACCATTTTGGAGATAGGAACGTATACCGGGTACTCGGCCCTGTGCCTGGCTGAAGGTATGCAGGAAGGTGGAATATTGCACACGATCGATCACAATGAAGAGCTCCATGACTTCCAGAAGAAGTACTTCGACCGATCCCCCTTCAAAGGCCGGATCCGGCAACACATCGGGGAGGCGCTACAGATCATTCCAACCCTCAGCGGTCCTTTTGATCTGGTTTTTATCGATGCCGACAAAGCCAATTATTCCAATTATTTCAATCTGGTGATTGATAAAATCAATCCCGGCGGAATTCTTCTGTCTGACAATGTGCTGTGGAGCGGAAAAGTCACCTCCACTCCTGATGAAAAAGATCTCGATACAAAAGAGCTGATCATCTACAACAAGCTTCTCAACGAGGACCCACGAATCGAAACCGTTCTGCTGCCCATTCGTGATGGCCTGACCCTTAGCCGGGTAAAGTAGCATAAATCCTTACCTTTTGAAGGGCAGTAAAAGGGTGCTGTCAAATGAATTCTTTTGATTATTGCCGTAATCAAAAGAGACTCATGAAATCAATTCTCACACAAGGTTCTGCAGAACACAACTATGTCATTCATCGACATGAAAACCGGAACAAAAGCAGCCTTCTTTATTTGATCCTCCTGATCGCCATCATTTTGTCACTCCTGGCATTGCCCTGGATTCAAATTGACTCGGTTACCACTTCCCCGGGGGTGATCGCACCTCCCGTCGAGCCCATTGAGATCAGGGCGAGATCAACCGGTGAAATCAATTTTTTCGATCTGGAGGAAAATCGTTTTGTAGTTCAGGGGGACACCCTCTTCTCGATCCGGCAAAGAGGTATAAAATCAGAGCAATTCCATCGTGCCCCCATGGATGGATATGTTCGCAGCCTGAGGATTGAAGCTCACAAGTCTATTGTCTCTGCGGGTGAAAGCATACTTGAAATCCAGTCCGACAGCGATCTTGTCGTGAAATGCTACCTGTCGGGCGATAAAATTGCATCCTTGCAACCGGAACAGAATGTGGACTTTTTGGTTCGCTCCACGCGAAAAGAAAGAGACAAAAGCTTTTCCGGAAAGATCACAAACATCCTGCCCGATCTCAGCAGGAAGGATAAGGCTTCTGTTTTTGAAGTCCGGTGTTCGATTGACAAGACCGCTGAAAATGATCCCAAAGCTTCCGGGTTGAAACCAGGAATGACCCTTCTCACCCGTTTTCGACTGGCGAGAAGATCTGCTTTTGACATTATCTCAAAAGATGCTGAAGACATCAATCAAAACCCGTCATGAATTCAGCAGTTTCCTTCATCAAAGCCAGAAAGCTCAAAACCCGCCAGCAGGATTTCACGGATTGTGGAGCAGCTTGCTTGGTTTCCATTAGCAGGTACTACGGATTGCGCGTTGCGATCAGTCAGGTCAGGTCCTGGGCAGGAACGGACCAGCAAGGCACGAGCATCATGGGACTCCTGGAGGCATCAAAAAAGCTCGGATTCGATGCCCGGGGAGTCCGGGGAGATCGAAAGAGCCTCTTTAAAATTCCCAAACCCGCTATCGCGCATGTTGTGCTCAACAACGGACGTCATCACTATATTGTCATCTATCAGGTCAAGAGAAAGTTTATCCAGATCATGGATCCTGCAAGCGGGAAATTACGGCGCATGAACTGGCATGAGTTCTCAGAGATTTGGAAAGGCATTCTTTTGATTCTTATGCCGTCAGAGTCCTTCGAGCCAGGAACAAAAAAGGCGAAAGTCCTGCCTTGGTTTTGGAGACTGCTCAAACCTCACTATGCGATTCTCGTTCAGGCCATTGCCGGGTCGCTGCTCTATACCTTGCTGGGCTTCTCAACTTCCGTCTTCATTAGAAACATCACGGATAAGGTTTTGGTTTTCGGTGATTTATGGCTTTTAAAGACCATGGGGACAGCCATGATTGTCATTCTGATTCTGCAACTCTGCCTTAGCGTATTCAAAGATGTGTTCATTGTGCGTATTGGGCAGGAAATCGATGCCCGCCTGGTTCTTGGCTATCAGAACCACCTTTTCCGTCTTCCGCAGAGATTCTTCGATACGATGAAAATTGGTGAAATTATCTCAAGGGTGGGAGATGCCATCAAAATAAGAATGTTTATCAGCCACACGGTGATGTCACTCACAGTGAATGTGTTCATAGTGATCCTATCCTATCTTTTAATCCTTTATTACAACTGGAAGATTGGTCTGTTTCTGTTCGCGATGATCCCACTCTATGTTGCGGTTTTTCTTCTGACTGATATGTTCAATAGAAAAACGGAAAGGAAAGTGATGGAGGCGTCGGCTCAACTCGAGAGTCATCTGGTGGAGTCCCTGCAAGGCATACGTACCCTGAAGTTCTTTGGTGCCGAATCCTATGTTCTGGAAAAAACAGAAGTGAAGTTCCTGTCCCTTTTGAAGGCCGGTTATCGTTCTTCTCTGAACCAGGTTTTCGCCCGGAGCAGCTCTTTCGGCATTCAAAATATTTTTACAATCGGCCTTCTTTGGATCGGGTCCTTTTACGTTCTTGAATCCCGGCTTACGACAGGTGAGCTCTTGTCGGTATATGCCATACTCGGCTATCTCACCGGGCCAATTGCCGCCATCGTAGCTTCCAACAATAGCATTCAAAATGCCCTTATCGCGGCTGACAGGCTTTTCGAAATCACTCACCTCGATGCGGAACAGACCAGGCAAGGTGTTTCACTGAACGAATACCAGCCTGGTGACATCGTTTTCGATAGAATCGAATTCAATTATAAACCCGGCGTGAAAGTGCTCAACCGATTCAGTGCAACCATCCGGGCGGGCGAGATAACCGCGATCAAAGGTGAGAGCGGTTCTGGAAAATCAACCCTTTTAAACCTTCTGCAGCGAAGCTATCAAATTGAAAAGGGCACGATCAAAATCAGTGGAGTCGATCTGCGCTACATCAGCGACGACAGTTTGAAAAAAGCAATTTCAGTGGTTCCACAAAGTGTCGAGCTCTTCTCCGGAACAATTGCCGAAAATATTGCTTTGGGTGATTCTTCTTTCGATCTCAAAAGGGTATTGGATATCATCTCCCTCCTGGAAATGGAAGGTTTTATATCAAAACTCGAACACGGCTGTCACACCTTCATCGGAGAGAGCGGAGTCAATCTTTCAGGGGGCCAACGACAACGCATCGCTATTGCCCGGGCGCTCTATCGAAAACCACAGATTCTGCTTCTCGACGAGCCTTCCACTTCCCTGGACACTCAATCCGAAAAGTCAATGATTCGTGCCATGCACAATTTGAAAAGTCAAGGAAAAACGGTGATCCTCGTATCCCATCGTCAAAGCACCCTCGCAGAGGCAGATCGTATTTTGGTCCTGGAAAAGGGAAAACTAGCTCAAGAAACCCAACTCAACTAATCCCAGTGATTCATGAATAACTTGAAACAAATCGAACAACTCAGAAAATTGCACGGCATGATCAAACTGGAGAATACCGGGAGTCCAAAAATGATGGCAAAAAAGATGCATGTCAGCGAAAGACAGCTCTACAACCTGATCGACCAACTTCGGACCATGGACGCTCCTATTCAGTTCAACAGGCGTGCAAATACCTATTTCTACACCTGTGATTTTGAACTCCTCGTAAATATTTCGGTAAAGGTGATTCAGGGTAATCAGGTTCTTCAGATCTACGCCGGAGAAAAAGTGAAGCCTGTTTCTCGCTCCCTGCATGGTTTGTGCAGGCGCGAAAACTATCTTGGTCAAGTCATGACATTTATACGTTAAACCAGATCTTTTTTAAGATCATAAATCTCGAACTATGAAACAAATTGAATTATTGGAAATGAAAGAACTTAACAGACTTGAGCTTTTGGAAACCAAAGGTGGAAATCCCATCCTGGTGGGATTGGGCGTGCTCACAACCATGATCAGCCTTGGCAAGGCCACAGATCAGGCCGGCGAATGGTTCATGCAGGGATGGAACAACCCCAAATAAAGCCTTGCGAAAATCATGGAAACAGTTGTATTGAAAAAAAACGGATTCGCTGCTTTGTCAAAAACCGAGCTTGTCGAGATCCAGGGAGGCGGAGGGCCAATCGGTGAAGCTCTCGAGTGGTACTATAAGACAATGGGCAGCTTTTACAGGGGGTTGTGGGATGGACTCACAGGAGCCGAACCAAAACTTTGATGACTATGAAATTTGTGAATACGAAATTCTGGGTCTATCTGTTTTTGCTCGTGGGAATCGGTAATTTTTTGATGATGATTGACACCCTCTTATCGTCCGGGGATCAGGCGTTTTCAATTTTCTCTATTCCAACGAGCAAAGGGATTAATGTCGCCTTTTTCGCGGCTATTGCTTTTTTTCTGATCTATTCTGGGGTCTATCAAAACAAGAAAATGAATGAAAATCAAAACAAAGATGTTGTTGACTGAAAACAAGGGTTTGAGCTCGCTTGAATGGGAGGAGCTCATTCAAATTACGGGAGGGGCGGAACCTGCTGAGGGTTCATATGCTACCGGATATGCCATAGGAAAGTGGTTCAATCAAATGTTCCAAATTTGGCACTACGGACTTACGCATTTGAGCGACCGATGAGGTTCCAAAAACTGCCGGATCAAATGAATCCGGCAGTTTTCATTTGTCGGAAGCATCTGTGCTAAAATATTTTTCTAGGATACTTTGAGAAGGAAGTAGTTCCTCTTGCCTCTTTGCATAAGGATGAACTGATTGGCGATCAAGTCATTCTCTGAAAGGGCAAAATCTTCTTTTACCTTTTCTTTGTTGATCGAGATCGAATTTTCCTTTAAAGCACGCCTGGCTTCTCCATTTGATTTCAGGAAACCGGATTTTTCGTTGAGGGCATCTACAATATCGATACCGTTTTTAAGATCTGCCCTGGACAAATCTGCCTGGGGGACTCCCTCAAAAATATCTAAAAAGGTTTGCTCATCAATGGATTTCAAATCCTCAGCCGTTGATTTTCCAAATAGAATGCTCGAAGCCCTGACAGCATTCTCCCAGGCTTCTCTGCCATGAGTCATGACTGTCACTTCCTCTCCGATTCGCTTCTGAAGCAATCGCATGTGAGGTGCCTTATTATGTTCCTCGATCAAACCGTCAATTGTGTTTTTATCCAAAAAAGTAAAAATCTTGATATAATTCTCTGCGTCCTCATCAGAGGCATTCAACCAGTACTGGTAAAATTTGTAGGGAGAAGTCCTTTTGGGGTCCAGCCAAATGTTCCCCCCTTCGGTTTTGCCGAATTTCGTGCCATCGGCTTTGGTGACCAGTGGACTGGTCAGTGCATAGGCCTTACCCTGTACTTTTCTGCGAATCAACTCGGTTCCGGTCGTAATATTGCCCCATTGGTCGCTCCCTCCAATTTGCAGTTTGCAATTATAATGGGTGTATAGGTGGAGAAAGTCGTAACCCTGTACAAGCTGATAGGTGAATTCGGTGAAGCTCATCCCTTCTTTTGATTCGGAGCTGATCCGGTTTTTAACCGAATCCTTTGCCATCATATAGTTCACCGTGATATGCTTTCCGATGTCCCTGGCGAATTCAAGGAACGAGAGGTTCTTCATCCAATCGTAATTGTTGACCATCTCAGCTGCGTTGTCAGCATCGGATGAGAAATCGAGAAATCGTTCAAGGGTTTTCTTGACACCCTTAATATTCTTGTCAAGGGTTTGCTCATCCAGCAGATTGCGTTCATTGGACTTGCCCGATGGATCCCCGATCATTCCGGTAGCGCCTCCAACAAGGGCTATGGGCTTGTGTCCCGCCTTTTGCAGGTGCATCAAGAGAACAATCTGAACCAAACTTCCGATATGCAGAGAATCTGCCGTGGGATCAAAACCGATGTAGGCGGATGTCGACTCCTTTTGAAGTTGCTCCTCGGTACCGGGCATAATATTGTGCAAAAGCCCCCTCCACCTCAACTCTTCAACGAAATTGTCTGTCATTTCTCGAAAATTTCAGCAAATATAAAAAAGATCGTCTCAAGTACTCCGAATCGGTGGGTTTATTCTGGTACCTCATTATTGACTATTTTTGAATCATGATTCTAGTCACGGGCGGTACGGGTTTGGTCGGATCTCATTTGCTTTACTTCCTTTCGAGAGAGCACAGTGAATTACGGGCGATTTTCAGAAGGTCGAGCGACCTCAATGGCGTTAAAAAGGTGTTTGGCTTCTACGGCGAGGACAGTGAGGGCTTCTTCGAAAGAATCCGTTGGGTTGAGGCCGATCTTTTGGATCTTTCTGCGCTGGATGATGCTTTTCACAACGTTACACACGTATACCATTGCGCTGCCCTTGTTTCTTTTATCACCTCGGATTATCAGAAGATGCGCCGTGTCAATATAGAGGGTACGACAAATATTGTCAACCTCTGCATATCCCATCGGGTGGAAAAACTCTGTTATGTGAGCTCTGTTGCTGCCATTGAAAACCGCGCAGAGGGAGAGGTGACTGACGAATCGGACCATTGGACCAACACTGGGGGCAAAAGTGGCTATGCCATTACCAAATACGGCGCTGAGATGGAGGTATGGCGAGCTTCTCAGGAAGAAATTCCTGTCGTTATCGTGAACCCAGGAGTTATTTTGGGTTCGGGGCCCTGGCACAAGGGTAGCGGCACCCTGTTCAAACGCGTTGACGCAGGCTTGCCTTTCTATACAACAGGTGTAACCGGATTTGTAGATGTTCAGGACGTTGTAAAAATTATGATTTCTTTGATGGATGGAAGCATTCAAAATGAACGTTTTATCGTCGTGTCGGAGAACCTGACCTATGGGGATGTACTTTTCAAGATCGCAGACGGCCTGAAAAAACGAAAACCGAGCATCAAAATTAATAGATGGATGACCGAATTCATTTGGAGATTTGAATTGGTGAGGAGTAAAATTACGCTAACTCCTCCCCTGCTTACCAAGCATACAGCTCGATCCTCGGTATCGAACCACCCTTTCTCTTCCCAAAAAATAATGGATGCACTGGACTATTCATTCACAAAAATGGACGATTGCATCGATCGGGTAGT
>JAHEHE010000145.1 GCA_024644725.1 Flavobacteriaceae bacterium
GCGGATGATGCCATACTGATTCCTCAAAAATGTGCTTTGGAGCTCCAGGGTCAATATTCGGTTTTCGTTGTGAATGCTGAAAACAAGCTGGAGAGTAGACAAGTCCAGGTTCAAGAGAGCATTGGAGAGTTCTACCTCATAAGGGAGGGCTTGAATGCAGGTGATAAGATTCTCATGGAAGGCCTGCAGAGGGCCAGACAAGACCTGGAGATCGTTCCGAAAGTCACTGAGTTCGAGAGTAAGAAATCCCCTAAAGCTTAGTGTCCATGGCTGCAAGCAAAGGTAATTTTTTCGTAAGACGTCCGATTGTCGCCATGGTGATCGCCATCGTGATTGTCATCGTGGGGACCGTTTCGATGATCGGGTTGCCCATGGAGCAGTATCCGAACTTTACGCCTCCCATTGTACAGGTGCGGGCGACCTATACGGGTGCCAATGCGATAAACGTTGAAGAATCGGTTGCCACACCTCTGGAACAGGAGATCAACGGGGTAGACAACATGATCTATATGAAGTCTACCAATGCCAATGACGGGACCATGGTAATCGACATTTCATTTGATGTAGGCACTGACCCAGATATGAATACCGTTTTGGCCCAGAACCGTGTGTCCGCCGCTACAGCAAAACTTCCCGCAGAGGTTACCAAATATGGGATTACTACTAAAAAGTCGTTTCCCAACTTTGTGGCGATTTATACTTTGACTTCCGGCGGAAGGTACGACCAGGAGTTCATGAACAACTATGCCTTGATCAATATCAAAGATGAATTGGCCCGAACAAAAGGAATTGGTAGAGTCGACGTGATTGGTGCTGCGAATTACTCCATGCGAATCTGGGTCAAACCGGATCGACTGGCCTCTCTGGGCATATCTGTGCCGGAGATTATGAATGCCATCAACCAACAGAATATCATTGTGCCCGGGGGAAAATTCGGGGCAGAACCTTCGCCACCTGGGACCGAATTCACTTACACGGTGCGACTTCCTGAACGTTTTAATTCACCGGAAGCCTTTGAGGAGATTGTGGTTAGAACCAACTCAGATGGCTCCCAGGTAAAAATCAAAGACATTGCAACTGTCGAATTGGGGGTTGAAACCTATAACATGCGGTCGCGTATGAACAGGGAGTCTTGTGCTATTGTTGCCATCTACCAGGCTCCGGGAGCGAATGCCGTGGAACTCGTAGAAGCCGTTACGGGTCAGATGGATGAGTTGGCGCAGCGCTTTCCGGAAGGCATGAAGTATGATGTGGCTGTGGATACAACTAAAGCAATTACGGCTGGAATTGAGGAGATTATAACTACCTTGTTTATCGCATTGGTTTTGGTTATCCTGGTTGTATTCATATTTATCCAGGACTGGAGAGCGACCATCATCCCAACATTGGCAATCCCGGTATCCCTTATTGGGGCATTTATGTTTTTCCCGCTGCTAGGCTTTACGATCAACGTTTTATCCCTGCTCGGATTGGTTTTGGCCATTGGTATCGTCGTTGATGATGCGATTGTCGTAGTGGAAGCGGTTCAGGTGAACATTGAAAAGGGGATGAGCACCAAGGAGGCGACCAATGAGGCGATGGCCAAGGTAACCGCTCCTGTGATCGCAACGACCTTGGTACTTGTTGCGGTATTTGTTCCTGTCGCAGGTATGGCGGGTATCACGGGTATCTTGTATCAACAATTCGCGATTACGATCGTGGTTTCGGTGCTGGTGTCCTCCGTAAACGCCTTGACCTTGAGCCCTGCGCTCTGTTCCATTCTTCTGAAAGAGCCCAAGCCTTATAAGGGTCCACTCGGATGGTTCTTTGGTAAATTCAATAAAGGGATGGATCGATCCACTGAGGGTTATATGAGCTTCACGAACGTGGTGACACGCAAGATCAAACGCAGTGCGGCATTCATATTGGTAATGTCCATTGCCGCAGGGGTATTTTTCAAACTCGTTCCCGGTGGATTCATCCCGGAGGAAGACATGGGTTATTTTTATGTCAACGTACAACTTCCCAATGCGGCTTCGATTCAACGATCAGATGTGATTGCCAAAGAGGTAGATGATATTTTGACGAGTCTTCCCGAGATTGAACATACGGTTACGCTAACAGGATACAATCTATTGTCAGCGGCTATGGCACCGAACAATGTTTTTTACTTTCTTTCCTTGAAAGATTGGAACGAGCGGGATTTGACTGCCAAACAGGTAATTCAAAAACTTAATGGCATTCTGGCCACAAGAATCAAAGGAGCACAGGCATTTTCATTTGGTCCTCCAGCAATTCCTGGTTTGGGTAATGGTGCCGGCTATAGCATCATGATTCAGGATCGGGGAGGCAATTCACCGAGTTATCTGCAGGAAAATGCGATGAAATTTGTCCAGGCCGCTATGGCCCAACCTGAAGTGTTCAATGCCTTTACCCCTTTTCAGTCGAACGTGCCACAAAGATTTATGGACATCGACAAGGAAAAGGCGCTAAAACTGGGTGTAAATCTAAATGACCTGTACCAGACCATCGGTGCCTTTATGGGAGGTAGCTATGTGAACGATTTTACCCGTTTTGGCCGTCTTTACAAAACTTACATACAGGCTGAGCCCGAATATCGCGTGGATGAAAGCCAGATCAATAAATTCTTTGTACCGAACAACAAGGGTGAAATGGTACCGCTCGGTACCATCGTCAAGATTGATCCCGTCTACGGCCCTGACTACACCAATCGTTTCAACTTGCTAAGGGCGGTTGAGGTGACCGGGGTTCCGGCGCCCGGATATACGTCGGCCCAGGCAATGGCAGCCCTGGAAAGAGTGGCAGAGGAGACTCTGCCCTCAGATATGAGTTACAGCTGGAACGCCATGTCCTTTCAGGAGAAGAAAGCCTCTGGTTCGTTGGGAACCATTTTGGTGTTCTCCCTGGTCTTTGTATTTCTGATTTTAGCTGCACAGTATGAAAGTTGGTCTCTGCCTCTGTCGATTCTTTTGGGAACGCCTTTTGCCATTTTTGGAGCTTTGTTTTTCCTCTGGATTTCAAGATTTATTAGCCCGTCTTTCGAAAACAATATTTTCGCCCAGGTCTCCTTTGTGATGCTTATTGGGATGGCTGCGAAAAACGCCATCCTGATCATTGAGTTTGCCAATGAAGAATTCTCGGCAGGAAAGGACTTGTTTGATTCGGCTATGGAAGCTGCAAAATCGCGATTCAGGCCCATTTTGATGACGGCTTTCTCTTTTATTTTGGGCGTTTTACCGCTTGTTGTTGCATCAGGCTCAGGGGCGGAAGCGAGAAAAGTGATGGGCATGGCCCTATTGGGAGGAATGACAATTGCCACGTTGCTCGGTGTATTTCTATATCCCATGCTTTTTGTGTTCATCGGAAAGATCTTCGGATACGAGAAACAACGTGATAAGGCGATGGCCCTGGAACAAAAATCTGCAGAAAAAAATGACTAAGAAGCT
>JAHEHE010000025.1 GCA_024644725.1 Flavobacteriaceae bacterium
GGCCGTTCCGGTTTCAGAACGCCCCTGCTATGGCCGGTCCAGGTTATGAATTTGTCATTGGCAAATTGATATGTGACCTGCTGGTTATCCGGAAACTCCCAGTCGTCATCGAAAGTGTACTTGCCTCCGAATGACGTTACTGTTTCAGGTAGGTCCACATTCAAAGCCCAACGGCAAATATCAATTTCATGTGTTCCATTATTGTGGATCTCACCCGTGCCCCAATTTCGAAACCAATGCCAGTTGTAGGGATGCACATTGTCTTTGTAGGTGGATCTCGGAGCAGGCCCTTGCCACAGTTCCCAGTCAAGCGAACCGGGGACAGGAATCTCTTTTCCAATGCCGATTGATCCCCTATTGTTTGAATAATAGGCTTCACCTTTGTAAACTTCACCGATGATGCCGGCTTTTATGTCGGCTATGGCATGCTGAGTTGAAACCGCCGATCGCTGCTGGTTTCCCATTTGCACTTTCATGCCATATTTCTTTTGTGCCTCTTTGATCAGGTCATTTTCATAGGGGTTATGACTGCAAGGCTTTTCAACGTAAACATGCTTGCCGGCCTGCATGGCTAAAATCGACATGGGTGTGTGCCAGTGCTCAGGTGTAGCTATAAAAACAGCGTCGACATCTTTGTCTTCCAATATTTTTCTAAAATCTTTTTCAGCTTTAGGGATATATCCGATTCTTTTCTCGCACCATTCTCCGTGCTCCTTGAGAATAGCATCGTCCACGTCACAGTTATAGAGTACCCGCGCATTCGGATCGTTGTGTATGGCAGCGACATGAGCCTTTCCCCGGCTTCGCACACCCACCACGGCACAATTGATTCTTTCATTGGATCCTATGATTTGCGAAAAACTGTGGGATGGCATTGTCAATCCTCCCAGGGTTAAAGCCACCGATCCCAGTGAGCTGTTACGGATAAATTTGCGTCTGGAGCTCATAAATTCTTTATTTGGTTTTTTCTAATGGCCGTATCTTAATGTTCTTGAACGAAACCTGATCTCCGTGATCTTGCAATAGGATTCTTCCTTGTTCCAGTTCTCCAAAATCGCCCCATTTTGCATATTTGCTTTCGGCGACCAATTTTCTGAATTTCGCGCTTCCTCGTTCATATTCCAAGACCTTGACTCCGTTTATCCAGTGCTCCACATGATTGTTTTTAGAAACAATGTAAGCTGAATTCCATTGCCCGATCGGATTGACCGGTTTGTCCGGGTCAGCCCGTATCAGGTCATACAAGGAGGCCATGGTACGTATCCCTTCCATCCTTCCGAGCCTGGCGTCCGGATGAACGGCATCGTCAAGAATCTGATATTCGAGCCCAATGGCAGATCCATCTCCTTTGTTCAACTCTGTGTCCACATAGTATTTGATTCCGCTATTTGCTCCCTGTGTGATCCTGAAGTCCACTTTAAGCTCGAAGTCTCCGTACAATTCTTCGGTCACGATGTCTCCTCCTCCTTGAGATTCCCCTCCGCCGCTCGGCAGCACCGTCAGGACACCCTGTTCAATCATCCATCCTTTTTCCGGAAAGCCATCCAGTCTAGCACCGCGCCACCCCGCTGTAGAGGATCCGTCCCAGAGCATTTTCCAACCATCCATTTTTTCCTTGGGAGTAAGCCTATTTTTCGTAAACCGAGGTTCAAGCGTCGACTCTTTCAAGTGTTGATCCAGGTTCTTTGTTCGTATTTTCAAATTCTTCCAAATCACCTTTTTGCCCGGTTCCTCATCATCTCCAATGCTGTGCACCTGAAGACCTATGAATCCTGATCTCGTTTTATCATCTACCAAATAAGCCGTTGATTTTTCGTTGACCCAGGTTTTCAAGGTGTCACCTATAACTTCAATTCTGTAATGATTCCAATCATTGGGTCTGAATGCGCCCCGTGCATCCGGGTTCGAGCTAAGATCATAAAGCCAGCCTCGCCGCCCCTCGTCATAAATGCCCCCGCTCCAAGCGCGATCAGAAGGATCAATTTCAACCTGGTACCCATGAACCCGGCCTTTCTGATAATGTTCGAAGCTGTTACTTCGTATCTGTATGCCTGAGTTCATAGACGGGTGCACCTTTACGTCTACTTCAAGAATAAAGTCGGAATACCTCTTTGTCGTGACTAAAAATGAATTTGGAGTGTTCGACACAGTTCTTCCCACTATTGCACCATCTTTTACCTCATAAATGGCCTGCCCCCCTTTTTGTTCCCAGCCGCTCAGGGTTTTCCCGTCAAAAAGGTCTTCCCAGGGTGCATTCTCATTCGATTCGTTCTTGCACCCGATCAGGAATAAAAGGGTGCAAACGGCCAGAAGTCTGAATATCGTAAAAGAGAAATAGGTTGGTGTTGATTTCATAAAGGCTATGACTTGTCTTGCTTTTGAACGTTAAGATAATGTGAAGCGATCTAATGACAAAATAAAAAGCCCTGCATTTCTGCAAGGGCTTATTGAATAGTGACAGGTTTACGGGGCACTGACATTCTAAGGATCTAGTAGCCGTAATTCCTGTGATTCGACCATTGAATTCTTTTGCAATCCTTGAAATTTGAAAAATAGTTGTTTCTGATGGAATCTGCTACGTGGTTATTTAAATTTGCTTTCATGACGTTGGATTTATTGGTTTTTACATGAGCAAATATCCATCAGAACGGCCGTCCCTGAAATTCTTTCTGACTGAGTTGCCGATTTTCAGGGATGAATTGTTGGAAATGGTAAAGTTGAGGCATAAAAAAAGCCATTTCCTAAGAAATGGCTTTCTATGTTTTTTTTCAACCCAGAGGTTAGATCAACTCAACATTGATAGCGTTGATTCCTTTTTTTCCTCTTTCTGTTTCAAATTTTACTTTGTCATCTTCTCTGATCTGATCGATAAGTCCACTTTGGTGAACGAATACGTCTTCACTTGAATCTGTTGGCTGGATAAATCCAAATCCTTTGGCCTGGTTGAAAAACTTTACTGTACCTTCTTTCATTATTTCTACTTTATTATTAATTATTTTATTGATGAAATTCTTGATCATTGTATCGATTTAAATATAATGCTGCACAAGGAACACTTTGTTCCTGTCAAAACTGGTGAGAAAACTATTAACTTAATTAAAAATCCGGGCGGATTAAAAAAGAGAAGTGCTGTCTTACTGTTCTTGGGGGCAAAGGTACGCTAATTATATAAAGAAATAGCTAAAAATCAGTAAAATAAAAAAAAGGCCGCCCAAGCGACCTTCTTTTAATATTCAATTTTCAAACCTTAGGAGATCTTGATTGTTCTGGCCGGTTTGGGCTTGGCTTCTTCTTTCTTGGGAAGAACCACATTCAAGATGCCGTCTTTGTAGCTTGCCTTGATCTTGTCTCCATCTACTGTGTCGGGAAGGACAAAGCTTCTTCTGAAAGAAGCGTATCCAAACTCTTTTCGAGTGAACTCTTCATTTGTTTCCTCCTTGTTTTCTTCAATTTCGGCAGAGATTAACAACTCTTCGTTTTCAATGCTGATGTTAAAGTTGTCTTTTTTGAATCCGGGAACAGCCATGTGAACCTCAAAATTCTCAGCCGATTCTTTGATGTTTACTTTGGGAAGCGTCATTCCATTGTTGAAGTTCGATCTGAAGACTGAAGACATGTCTTCGCTCCAAATATCATTCAAAAAAGTTCCCAAGCCTGGAAACTGATCAACGTTGGGTCTGCTTTTTCTTCTGATTCTTCCGGTAGGTGTTAAAACTAAATTGCTCATGATCTTATTATTTTTAGGGTTAACCAAATTTTATTAATTCACCTAACGCATTGCAAACGCAATACCAAACCCCTGAACCGGTCATTCAGGGGTTTTACAGCGACATTTTGTCGCGAATACAGATTAAATTATGACAATATGTCTGGTCAAATAGAGGTCAAGACCTTGAGGCTTGAAAGACCTATTTAACCCAGGACGAGAACATCCAGTGCCTTTTCTCAAGGTCCAGAATGAAGTCTGCTATGAGATTTTCGGTGCCAATATCTCCTGTCTCCAGGGCGGCATTTATTACATCCAGCAAGAGTTCATGTAAAGTTTCATAATCCTGAAGGACGTCTTTCACCATTTCGAACGAGTTCATTTTGTCTTTAGACTCATTAATTTGAGATACCTTGAGCACTTCTCTCATGGTCATATCGGGTAGGACCCCGAAGACCCTTATGCGTTCGGCGATAAGATCAATATTCTTTTTCGCATCGTTGTATTCGTTTTCAAATTCCTCATGGAGTTCAAAAAAATCGGTGCCTTCAATATTCCAGTGCTTGTTTCTCATTTTGTGATAATACACCTGATAATTGGCCATCAGTTTCTTGAGCGTAATGACGATCTCTGCTGTTTCCATTGCCGTGAAACCGAGTTTTTTAAAAGGTTTTCTGGTTGAACTTTTAATTTGCTTTTCTATTTTATTTGTATTCGTTATTGTGTTAGTATCCGCTAAAGCGTTCATGTTTTGGAGTTTTAATGTTTAACTTTAATTGATTCCAATTGCAACAAGACCTATTTCTAAGCCTCAGCTTTAATCTTGGAAATTTAGTTGTGAAGTGATTGAAAGAATCGTAAGGTCATTACAACCTAGAAGATGTTTGAGTGAATTGTGTTTCTAGAACTAATCATATGTTTAATATATAGATATTTATTGAAAATGCAAAAATTTAACAGTATTTAACAATTGTAGGCAAGTAAATTGTTCAATGAAAAGTGTTTGATGTGCAACATAAATAAAATCTATGCGTTACATGTAAAAAATGATAGTATAGCTTTTTATATTAATAGTAATACTATTATATTTGCACTAATTAACAAAGAATCAATCATATGAAGTCAAAATTCACTCCCTGGGAAAGGTTGGTGCGACTGCTGGAGCTCGAAAAGAAGGACCTGCTCCAAATCCTTTATTATGCCATATTTTCTGGTATTGTGGCACTATCTCTCCCCCTGGGTATTCAGGCAATCATCAATTTGATACAGGGGGCGCAGATCTCCAGCTCGTGGATCGTGCTTGTGCTTCTTGTGACCTTGGGGGTAATTTTTGCAGGTGCCCTTCAGATTATGCAGTTGAGAATAATCGAAACGGTTCAGCAAAGAATATTTACTCGTACCTCCTTTGAATACAGCTATCGTTTTCCGAAGATCAAATTGAAAGAACTGCGTAACGTATACCCCCCGGAGCTGGCAAATCGTTTTTTTGACACCCTCTCGGTTCAGAAAGGTCTTTCCAAACTGCTAATTGACGTTCCTACGGCCATACTGCAAATTATTTTCGCTCTGCTGCTTCTTTCTTTTTATCACCCGTTTTTCATCATATTCGGGATTCTTTTGTTGTTGCTCATCTTTGTGGTTTTCAAATACACAGCGGTCAGAGGGCTTCAAACGAGTCTCGATGAGTCCAAGAATAAATACAAGGTAGCGCACTGGATCCAGGAAATTGCCCGATCCGTAGTGAGTTTCAAGCTGTCAGGAAATACAGACCTGGCGCTGAAAAAGACGGATGGATTGGTATTGGGCTATCTGGGTGCCCGGGAGAGTCATTTCCGGATTCTCGTGATACAGGTTGTCCAGATGATCACCTTTAAAGTATTTGTTACTGCTGGTCTCCTTATCATTGGAGGAGCATTAGTGCTCACTCAGGAGATGAACATAGGACAGTTTGTAGCGGCAGAAATCATCATTCTGCTTGTAATCGCTTCTGTTGAAAAGCTAATAATAGGTCTCGAATCTTTTTACGACGTATTGACGTCGCTCGAAAAACTGGGTCAGGTAGTTGACAAAGAGCTCGAGCCCCAGCAAGGAGAAAGGCCTGATTTCAGTGGAGACCTGACTGTTGAACTGGAAAATGTATCCTATCAAGTGTCAGATAGGAACCTCCCCATTCTATCCGATATATCAATGCGTATAGAGCCGGGAAGCCGTTTGATGATCCAGGGGGAGTCCGGATCTGGCAAGTCGAGTCTTTTGCGAATGATTGCAGGACTATTGGAGCCGAGTTCAGGCCATATGTATGCCAATCAGTTTTCTGTGGAGAGTCTCTATTTGAATCACTACCGACAGCACCTGGGTCTTTCCCTGGCTATGGAGGCGCCTTTCGAAGGAACAATTCGCGAGAATATAACGTTTGGGAATCCTGATATTTCCGATGGTGACATTCTCGAGGCTCTTGATCAGGTTGGTCTCACCGGTTTTATCCAAGAGCAGCCAAAAGGACTAAGCACCATTCTCCATCCTGAAGGAAAGCAGATCTCTTACACGGTTTCGAAGAAACTCGTTTTGGCGCGTGCAATCGCCAAACATCCAAAGCTCCTGATCCTGGAAGATCCGCTTGATCATTTCAGTCCAAAGGAGTCCAGGCGTCTGATTGATTTCCTGACCCACAAGGATCGGCCGTGGGCACTTATTGTAGTCAGCGACAACCTGTATTGGGAGGAGCACTGTCATCAGGCCATCGTGCTTGAAAAGGGAAAAATTGTGGAATCCAAATCGCAAGGATCATGTTGAACATAACACATAACCAGGTAAATAAGAAAGTTTCTCTCGATTCCTTTGAATCGGGAAAACGTGTTTCCGGTAGAATCTATTACAAATATATCAACCGGTTCCTGCTGGCTTTTGCCATTATTTTGCTCGTTGTGCTTTTCCTTCCCTGGACCCAAAATATCAGCGGTCAGGGTCAGGTCACCACACTGAAGCCCGATCAGCGACCACAGACCATACAATCCCAGATACCGGGAAGGATCGAGCAGTGGTATGTGAGAGAAGGGGATTTTGTAAAAAAAGGAGATACCATCCTGCGAATTTCTGAGGTTAAAAGTGAGTACTTCGATGATCGACTCCTCGAAAGAACAAATGACCAGATTATCGCCAAATCTTCATCTGTTCAAGCCTACGATGGAAAAATCAAGGCTCTCAACAGTCAGATTGAAGCATTGAAAAAGGAGAAAGTGATCAAGTTGAACCAGGCCAGGAACAAAATACGTCAGGCCGTACTCAAGGTGAAAAGCGACAGCATCGATTTTGAGGCGGCAAAGACCAACATGTCCATTGCTCAAAGGCAATATCAACGTACCGTCACGCTGGAGGAAGAAGGGTTGAAAGCCGTCATCGATGTTGAGGAGAAACGTTTGAAGCTTCAGGAAACCGAAGCCAAGTTGATCTCTCAGGAGAACAAATACCTGTCGAGTCAGAATGAGTTGATCAACGTGCAGGTTGAGCTCTCAAGAATAAATACGACCTATGACGAGAAGATATCCAAGGCTGAAGGAGAAATGTACACGGCCCGGTCCAGTCAGTACGATACGGAGGCCCAGGTGACTAAATTGGAAAATTCCTACACCAACTATGAAAGAAGGAACAGTCTTCTTTTTATTGTTGCGCCTCAGGACGGATATATCAATAAGGCCATTCGAGCAGGAATTGGGGAGACGTTCAAAGAGGGAGAGAAACTCGTGGGTATCATGCCGGCCAATTATGAGCTCGCAGTTGAAACCTATGTCAAGCCCTTGGATCTGCCACTGATTCATATCGGTGAAAAGGTGCGGATACAATTTGACGGTTGGCCCGCTTTTGTCTTCAGTGGCTGGCCCAATGTGTCCTACGGTACGTATGGGGCTCGCATCGTTGCAGTGGAGAACTTCATCAGCGACAACGGTAAATACAGGGTGCTGCTGGCGCCTGATCCTGACGATCATGAATGGCCCGAGGCCATACGTGTGGGCTCCGGGGCCCGAACTATGGCTTTGTTGGAAGACGTGCCCATTTGGTATGAGCTCTGGCGTCAGCTCAATGGTTTCCCAACCAACTATTATCAGCCTGAAGCGGCTGTGAACAAAGGAGAAAAAGCGCAAAAATGAAACGTGTAATACTAATCACAATTCTATTCTTGGGTTCGATAACAAGTGCCCAGGTGCCCATTGAGCAGCCTGTCCAGGATTCGAGTCAGGAGCTCAACCCGGAAGTGCTCAGCCTGTCTGAATATCTGGGCTACGTCAAGAGCTTCCACCCGGTTGTCAAACAGGCCAATCTTGTTATCAATGAGGGGGAGGCCAAACTTTTGAAGGCCCGAGGCGCTTTTGATCCGAAGCTTGAAGTAGACATGGACCGCAAAGAGTTCAAGAATACCGACTACTATGACAAACTCAATGCAGCCTTCAAGATCCCGACCTGGTACGGCGTGGAATTCAAGGCCAAGTACGAGGAGAATTCAGGAGTGTTTCTCAACCCCGAAAGCACGGTGCCTGAGGATGGGTTGTACAGTGTGGGCGTCTCAGTGTCTCTGGCCCAGGGTCTTTTGACCAATAGACGGATGGCTATGCTGAAGCA
This sequence comes from Flavobacteriaceae bacterium, assembly GCA_024644725.1. Lineage (GTDB taxonomy): Bacteria > Bacteroidota > Bacteroidia > Flavobacteriales > Flavobacteriaceae > Lutimonas. The sequence continues at coordinate 8,321 of JAHEHE010000025.1, forward strand.
GGCACGGCTCTTCAATAAGCAGGTGCAAGCGGATAGGCAGCTGATGGTCAACGATATTTTGTTCGATGCGGCCCAGACCTATTTCAAATGGCTGAAAACCTACAATGACAAGCAGGTTTACGATTCTTTTCTCTACAATGCAGAATTCAGACTCGAAGGGATCAAAAAAAGCTACGAAGCAGGTGAGTATCCTGCAGTGGATACACTTGAGGCCGGAATCATTGTGCAGACCCGGCGACTGGCCTATGAAAATGCCAGAATGACTCATGTTAAGGCATCCTTGGAGCTTGCCACATTTTTATGGCTCGATGACAATACGCCGATCGAATTGCGCGACAACGTCATGCCGGATACAAATACAGAAGTGATCATCGACGAGGCACTGAATACTTCCGGGATCAATTTGGAGATGCTCGACATTGAAAATCATCCCAAGCTGATATCATTGGGCTACAAGTATGAGGGACTCAGGGTGGAGAAGCGTTTGAAAGCGAACAATCTCTTGCCCAGGATTGACCTGGAGTACAACTTGTATTCTGAGACACCCGGTTACATTGATTCGTATAATACCTCGAATTACATGGCCGGATTGAATGTGAATTTTCCGCTCTTTCTCAGAAAAGAAAGAGGAGATTTGAAATTGGCCAAGGCCAAAGTCCAATCGGCTGAATTTGAAATTGCCGCCACGCGGGTGAGCCTGAAGAACAAGATAGATGCCATTTCCCAGGAAATGGAATCCTATCTGCTGCAAAACGCAATGACCGAGAACATGGTAAGGGACTATGAGACCTTGCTCAGGGCCGAAGAGAGAAAATTCTTCCTGGGAGAGAGTTTCCTTTTTCTTATCAATTCTCGCGAGTCCAAGCTCATTGAGGCAAGGTTGAAGGCCAACGAGACCGAAAACAAGTATTTCAACTCCAAGGCACGCCTTTTCAATACTCTGGGTTATTTAGGTGTGTCCTCATAATTCCCACCAGGACTCAGAAGGTTCTTCACCAAAGGTGACGGTCTGACCCAGGCGCGGGTAGCATCCTGTCAATTTTTTCTCAGATGCTTCCCTGCTGAAACGGGCAATGGGGTCTGTCCAGTCGTGAAGGGCAAGAGAGAACGCACCCCAATGCACGGGCACTGAAGTTTTTACGAGTGCTTCCTGGCTCGCCAAAACCGCTTCCTCAGGATACATATGGATCTGGTGCCATTTTTCATTATACTGTCCGCACTCCATGAATCCCCAGTCAAACGGACCATACTTCGCCCCGATTTCACTGAAATGAGAGTCATACCCTCCGTCTCCGCTCCAGTAGACCTTTCGGTTTTCAGATAGAATGACCCAGCCTCCCCAGAGCGATTTGGACCTGTCGAAGGGCCCTCTTCCGGAAAAATGCCGGGAGGGGGTGAAAACAATCCGAAGCGCTCCGAATTGACTTTCCTCCCACCAATCAAACTCTTTGATTTGGTCTTTCGGAACGCCCCATTTGACAAGATGACGTTTCAGTCCGAGGGCTACCCAAAATTCGTTGGTTTTATCCTTCAGTTTTTGGATGCTCGCATAGTCCAGGTGATCGTAATGGTCATGGGTGAGCAGAATCAAATCCAATTGGGGAAGATCATCGATCAGATCAAGGCTGTTTTTCGAAAACCTTGGGGTTCTGAAAGGTCCTATGGGAGAGGCATCCGGGCCAAACATCGGGTCGACCAGAATGTTTTTCCCTGAAACCCTGAAGAGCACTGTCGAATGACCATACCAGATAAATTTGTCCTTTCCGTATTGAAATTGATCGGCGTCGAGCCTCTCGACATGCAAAGGTTCCGGAGGCTGCCGTTTATTTCGGCCCGTGAGAAATTCTTTCAACAGACCGGGCATGGACCACAAGCTCACATCCATAGTGGTCAGACTCTGGTTGCGAAAGACCCCGTCCTTCCATTGAGGGGATCGTGAGTACCTGCCCAAATCTTCAGAACTGGGGCGGCCACCAAATTGCGGGTTTTTACGTGTGTATAATATGCCAGCCGGAACGCCCAGTGCCAGCAGAATGAGAATCGAAGTGATCATGATCCGAGGATGAGATTCAAAGGACTTCTGTTACAGATTCGATAAGTAGGCCCCGTAATTGTCCTTGAATTCAAATCCGGTATTGATTCGTTTTCGGTTTAACTTTTTGTACTCGGCCAAGGCCCAAAGAACGAGTTCCTCGACGAAAGGCAGGTCCTTGTCGGATAATTCCGGCATGTGATCCCGAACCAACTCAGCCAGCGGGGCGATCTGCTTCAGAGCCTGTTTGTACTCTTCTTCAGACCCGTTGTCCATGAGCTCAAACGAGCTCTGCTCGAAGAACCATTGGAGCACCCCGTCATAAGGATCTTTGTCTTGCTCGTGTTTGAGTTTTTTGATGGCCGGGAAATATTGGTCGAAGAGGCTTTTAGCCGCGGAACCGATAAGTCGCTCGGCAACAAAGGCGGCTCCCTCCTGCTCTCCCTCGTAAACGAGTTCCACTTTTCCTGTGATAGACGGAATCATCCCGAGAATATCTGAGAAACGAATTGATGTGCTGCTGGAGTCCATGGCTATGGCCCGGTGTTCGGCAGTGCTTAAAAGGTTTTCAAAAGAGGTGATGCCCATACGCGCGCTGATTCCACTTTTGCTGTCGACGTATTCATTCTCCCGAGCCTCAAACCCGATTTGTTCTACGAGATCCCTGGCAATTTCAGGAATGTGTATCTCACAAACCCTGTCATTTTGAAGACGGGCTTCCTGGGCGGTGATCCTTTTTGCGATCTCAAGACTCTTCGGGTAATGCGTAAGAATCTGCGAGCCGATCCTGTCCTTCAGGGGAGTTACGATGCTGCCCCGATTGGTGTAATCCTCGGGATTTGCCGTGAAGACAAATTGCAGGTCCAGGGGCATGCGCAGTTGAAAACCTCTTATTTGTATATCACCTTCTTCCAAAATGTTAAATAAAGCTACTTGAATTCTTGATTGAAGATCTGGTAATTCGTTTATAACGAAAATACATCGGTTGGCACGAGGTATCATTCCGAAATGAATGACTCTTTCATCGGCGTAGCTCAATCTCATATTTGCGGCTTTGATCGGGTCAATATCACCAATGAGATCTGAGATCGTCACATCCGGAGTTGCCAATTTTTCGAAGAATCGATCCTCCCTGTGGATCCAGGTGATCGGGGTATCATCTCCGTGCTCGGCGATAAGGTCCTGGGCGAATTTGCTGATCGGTGCCATAGGGTCATCATTGATTTCCGAGCCCTTGACGGCAGGGATGTACTCATCGAGGAGTTGAACCATGAGCCTTGCCAAACGGGTTTTGGCCTGACCGCGGAGGCCCAAGAGATTTATGTTGTGTTGCGAGAGAATGGCTCTTTCCAATTGGGGGATAACCGACTGATCATAACCGTGTATTCCGGTAAAAGAAGGTTTGCCCTGTTTTATATTCGAAATCAGGTTCGAACGCAATTCTTCCTTGATGCTTTTGGCCTGATATCCCTGAGCTTTGAGTTCTCCAAGGGTGGTGATGGAATTCTTCTTTGTCATCGTATTCTCTTTTTTCTGTTGCTTTCGTAATCGTGAAAAATCATTTCTCCCAGATCGTCAAGCCCCGTATAGAACGCCTTGCCCCTGTTTGACTGGGTAAAGGTGTCAACAAAAGTTTGAAGGTAAGCGTCCCTGGCGATCATGAAGGTGGTTATGGGTATGTGCAATTTGCGGGCCTGGGCAGCCATAGTGTAGCACTTGTCTGTGATAAAAGGATCCAGGCCGTTGCTGTTTTTATAATAAGTTCCATCGGGCATTCGGAGGCAACTGGGTTTTCCGTCTGTGATCATGAAGATCTGCTTGTTGGTATTTCTCTTCCTTCGGAGCAGATCCATGGCCAGTTGGAGGCCGGCCACCGTGTTGGTGTGATAGGGCCCAACCTGCAGATAGGGAAGTTCCTTGAGCTGAATCGGCCAGGCGTCATTTCCAAACACAAGAATGTCGAGGGTGTCTTTGGGATAGCGTGTTGTGATCAATTCCGCCAGGGCCATGGCCACCTTCTTGGCCGGTGTGATCCGGTCCTCTCCGTAAAGGATCATGCTGTGACTGATGTCGATCATCAGGGCCGTGCTCATTTGGGCTTTGTGATGGGTATCTTCCACCACGAGGTCATCTTCGGTGAGGGAGAAATCTCCGAACCCGTGATTGACCTGGGCGTTTTTGAGACTCTCGGTCACATTTATGTTTTCAAGCCGGTCGCCGAATTGAAAACTTCTCAGGTCTCCTGTATGCTCATCCCCCGCTCCGCTGCTCTTGGTCTTGTGGCTGCCCGTTCCTTTTTTCCGGATTTTTCCAAAGATCTGGTTCAGGGCGTTTTTGCGTATGGCGCGCTCGGTCTTTGCGGTAATGGCCTGACCAAGGGAGCCGTCGGGTTTTATTTCTTCCCGGATGTAGCCCCTTTTCTTAAGATCCTCGACAAAATCGTCCAGCGTGTAATCTTCACTGGTGAGATTGTATTCCTGATCGAGCTGTTCCAACCAGTCGAGTGCCTCGTCAAGATCCCCGGAAGTATGCGTGATTAATTCCTTGAAGATGTCGAACAGCTTCTCGAAAGGGGTCTTGGACTCCTCCTGATAAAGCGTGAATTGAAAGCCTCCACGGGCTTTGTGGCTCTTTTGGTTCATGATTCAATATTCTCTGATAGCTTGATCGGATGACCGAAGATGATCTTTTGCCTAATTTTTCCCAGTGGCAAAAAGATTCCCTGGTCCCAGGATTGGATACAACAAAGATAAGGATTATTCCAATGAAGATTCTTCCCCAAAAATCCTTAACGAATAAAACATCTACTTGAGGTTGTTCAGGATAAAGTCAACGGTTTCATCCTGATTGGAATTTGAGGCATATGCATCCGTGATAAACCGGGAAGGCATGGCCAAGCCTTTATCAGTCAGCGTTTGAATGACGTCCAGGTATTCCAGGCTTACCTTACCCGTGAGAAGTGGCGAGAGATCCTCACCTCTCTTGTAGCGATCATAAATTTTCTTGAGACCGGTCAGATAGAGATAGTCTTTTGTGAATCCGCCACCGCGATGCACCCGCAATGAGATATAAAAGGCCTGCTCCCTCTCCAGGTCGAATTGGTTGTGTAAAAGCCTGAAGGTTTTGGAAAAGTCATACCCCTTGGCCAGGCTATCGACGGCGATTACGCGATAGGCTAGCTCTTTCAATCGGGTGACCGTCAGATTATTGCTCATGTACTCCGCAAAGACCGCCAACCCTTCCTGGGTTTCCTCATAGTTCGGGAAGCCGTGCGAAAAGATCTTTAAAGGATGCTCAAGCCCGTTCATAGTGGTCACCATGTGAACTCCTATCTCATGGTTGTTCAGTACATTGAGCTCATGCTCAGAAAAAAGGTAATTCTCGTTCAGGACCAGGGCTCTTTTGTTGTTGAGCACCATGGCTGAGGCCGAAATTTTGCTGGAATGCTCTATGCGATAATTGAAGTCGTATTGCTTCGAGTAAGCCTCGAAGAAGGGCTCAGTTTCCAACGAAGTAAACTTGGGTACGAAACGTTCCTGTTCGAGGTCTCTGTCTTCAAAATGCAGGATGAACTTAGCGTTCTCAACATCCGTCTCGGTCGGTGTCCCGAAGCAGTGAAGACAGTTGTAGTAAAATTTCCTGCCGGATCCGATGGTTTCTATACATTGAATGAGCCCTGAATAGGTATAGATGATGTCCTCGTAGAGCTGCCGGGTCTCAGCATCTTCAATATGCTCCAGAGGTTGGGTAAAGAGCTCGCGATGCAGTCTGAAACGGTCAAAATCGATTTGAGGGTAAATAAACTCCGGATCGGTCAGGTATTTGGATCGAAAAAAACGTTCTTTCGCCTCTTTGATGTTTACAGGATTGACATAGCTCAATAACTCAACTTCCTTGACCAGTTGATCAATGTTCCTGTCTATTTCCAACAAAGCCCTTACGGACAAATCGGCATTTTTTATTGTCATCGATGCTGCTGTTATTTGTGATTCTCGCGAAACGACTCAGCGTGAGCCGGTATCTTTGACTCCAGGCCCAGTTCTATGGCCCGCACCACTTCAGGATAGATACGCTGATCGACCTCATCGCAGTAGATCTTGGCTACTTCGGTCGCCAAAACTAAGGTATTTTCGAAGTTATTGGAAATGAATTTCAGAAAATATCCATTGCCAAAAAAAGTGTCGTTGACAAGGGCAGTGGTTGGAATCTCACCGGGAAGCTCAATTTCAGAAAGGGCCTGCCTCCAGGAATCAATTTCTTTGCCAAATCTAACCTGGTCTATATTGGCGGTTCCGATGTTCCAAGTCGGCACAACCCGGGTCCACCGCTTCCAATTGTAACTGTGCATGTCATAAACGACGCAATGCGGATGCAGCGATTCCAGTTTTTCGATCAGAGCCCTGACAACACGGTAGAAATTGTTGTGTTTTTTCATGCTTTTGTTGCGATCGTTGCCTGAAAGAGGTTTCTTCCACAGTTGTTTTCCCCAGGCATCCTCATAAATGGCTATTTCAGGTTCGCGGTTGAGATCGTATTCGAATCTCGAGTCACAGCCGGCGATAACGATGGGATGATTTCGAACCATTTCAGCTGTAGACGGATCCTCCTCGTACCATCTTTCGTATTCCGAATGGGCACAATTCTCCCAGAGATCTTTTCTGAAATGATGCCCGTCGTGTACCGCACCACAGACGTAATGCGCGTACTCCTCAATCTTCAGTGTGAAGGAATAATCTTCAGCCACGGCTTCGAAGGGAACGCCTGCGTGAATATTCTGAAGGATTTGCTCGATGGTCAACCGTTCCATTTTTCAACGCATTAGGCTTCGTCTACAGTTTTTCGCAAACGCGAGCGTCTGTCAAAGGCCTGAAGCTTATCCAGGACCTTGCTTTCCAAAAAGTCAATGACGCGCTCCTCTACTTTTCGTTTGCTCTTATAAACCTTGTTGATGTAGGTGATGCCGCCCGGTGACATGACATTGACCTCCACCAATTTGCCTCCAATGACGTCAATTCCGACAAAATACAGGCCATCTTTTACCAGCTTGGGGCCGATCTGTTTGCAAAGATCTTTTTCTTCTTTTGTTAAAGAATGGCGCTGCACCGTCCCTCCGGCTGAGACATTGGATCGGTGATCATCTTGCCCGGGAACTCTTTTCATCGCTCCTATAGGCTGTCCATTGAGCATGAGAATTCGTATGTCTCCTTTGTCGGCACCCTCAATATAATCCTGTAAAATGACATAGTTGGAATTCTCCTTGTCGCGATTGATGTAAAAGTCAAGGAGCGAAGTAATATTGTTCATTGCCGACTTTTCAATCAGGATCACTCCTGAACCTCCAAATCCATTCAAAGGCTTAATGATCATCTTTTCTGATTTCGACTCTTTGATCCGATCAATCAGGTATTTTTTATTTTTTGACACATGCGTATTCGGGATGATATTGCTGTGTGCATCTCCAAAGGCGGCGGTGTAAAGCTTGTTATTGGCTTCCCTCAGGCCCTGAAGGGAATTCATGAGAAATACGTCATCTTTTACTGAATCCAGGAAGTTGAGCATGATCGGATCCAGGGGTGGATTCGCTCTGAAGAAAATCACGTCAAACCCCGCGAGAGGCAGCATTTCAACGCGAAGCTTCGCCTTGTTGTAAAAGGATTTCAAACTCGTTGGAACTTTATCCATGCGACCGATTACCGTACAAAAGGCACTGGTTACACTGTCGCGAATGGTTAGGTTGGAAGGCGTGCAAATGGCGACTCCATGTCCTCTCTTGGAACATTCTTTGATCAGGGCCAGGGAGGAATCGTTGTCCGGATCGATCTCGTCCCATGGGTACATTAAAAAACAGACATTCATCTTTAAAGGCTAAGCGATTCTCGATGGATAAAGATAGGAAATAAATGTCTCGATGGGATATTCTTAAAACTCAGGAAACCAAAACAGCTTCGATTTTGTCTATTTCCTCTGAACTCAGAGCGGATTGATTCACAACAGCTACGGCATCCTCAATTTGAGAAACCTTGCTCGCTCCTATGATTACGCTGGTCACCCTTTCATCACGCAGTACCCAGCTCAATGCCATCTGCGCCATTTTCTGTCCTCTTGCTGAAGCAATCTCATTGAGGGCCCTAACCTTTTCGATCTTGTCTTCAGTAATCTGAGAGGCTTGAAGAAAACCATGTTCCTTGGAAGCTCTTGAGCCTTCCGGTATTCCCTTGAGGTATTTATCAGTCAGCAGACCCTGGAAAAGCGGGCTGAAAACCACTGAGCCAACTCCGTATTTTTCGAGCACATTAAGGAGTCCGTCTTCCACCCAGCGGTCAAACATGCTGTACGAGGGTTGATGCACCAGACAGGGCGTGCCCAGTTCTTGCAGAATTTTAAAGGCTGCTTCCGATGACTCGGGGCTGTAGCTCGAAATACCGGCGTAAAGGGCTTTGCCCGATCGTACAATCTGGTCGAGTGCCATCATTGTCTCTTCCAGTGGCGTATCAGGGTCGGGTCGATGGCTGTAAAAGACATCGAAATATTCAACTCCCATGCGTTTGAGGCTCTGATCACAGCTGGCAATGAGGTATTTTCGGGAGCCCCATTCACCATAGGGGCCGGGCCACATGAGATATCCGGCCTTGGAGGTCAAAACCATCTCGTCGCGATAGGCAGCAAGCTCACTCTTGAGTATTCTGCCAAAATTCTCTTCGGCGGAGCCTGGTGGAGGACCGTAATTATTGGCCAGGTCAAAATGAGTGATTCCCAAATCAAAGGCCCGGAGGACCATTTCCTTTGCGTTTTCATAGACATCCACACCGCCGAAATTGTGCCACAGCCCGAGGGATATCTTCGGAAGCATTAACCCGCTGTTTCCACAGCGGGCGTATTTCATGTTTTCATATCGGTTCTTATCCGGAGTATTCATGATCTTAATTGTTTATCCGGGTCTAAAATACGACTAAAGAATCTATTTCTGTGGAATGGCTTTGATGTGCGCGTAGACCTCGACTCCGTTTATTGAAGTCTCCAGGTCCTCCTTGACCATTTTAACACCTTTGACATCGTTGAGATGACCACTTGGTGAAATCGCTTTTACCCCGTAGTATTCTCCTTTTGAGTTGATGGCCTTTATATGGACCAGGTTGCCCGATCTTTTGATTCCTTTGATATCCAATTTGCTCCCATCGGTTTCCATGGCCTTGATGTCGTAGATGGTGCCGTCTTCTCCTATGGCATTGACAGGTGCATACTTGTCATTGTTGAGCAGGATTTTCACCGGGCTTTGGTTGGAGTCACCGATAAACGCTTTAACATCCAACAGACTCGATTGATCCGAATCCTGTAAAGCTTTTACATCATAAATGTTGCCCTCTTTGTCAAGGGCTTTCACGTCGATCACCTTTCCTTCGGGGTGAATGGCCTTGATATGCCAAATGAAGTTATTGCCGGCACATGTCGATTGAGCGATAGCTTTGATGTGAGCGTAGATTTCAACATTGTTGACCACAGCCTCTACCCTGTCATTGGACATCTTGAGTCCTTTCACGTCATTCAGACTGCCCTCGGGCGAAATGGCCTTTACCCCATAGAAATCGTTGTTGGGTGAGACGGCCTTGATGTGAATGATATTGCCCGAAAAAGAAACTCCCTTTACATCGAACTTATTGCCATCCGGGGCAACCGCATGTATGTTCAGGAGGGTTCCGTCAGGTTTGATGCCTTTCACAGGCATGAAGCGCTCGTTGCTCACGAGGATCTTTATCGGGACGTTCTCTCCGTCGACTTCTGCTTTGATGTCGAGAATCGATGTTTGGTCGGCGTATTGAATGGACTTGACATCGTATATGTTGCCTTCCCGATCGAAGGCCTTGACATCCATGAAATAACCTTCCGGATGGACCGCCTTGACGTGCCAAATGACCTCTTTAACCAGTGCAGCCTTTTCTATGGATCTGTTTTGGAGTCCGGTAGCGGAGTGGTTTAAAATTCCAAAACTCAAGAAAATAAATGCGATCATAAGGGGAATTCCCAACTGACCCGAAGCCGTTAAATTGTTTTTGAAGCTGCGCATAGGTAATTTTTTTAGATTAAAGAGATTTAAAACGGCGGAAATCAGTGATAAAGACAACTCGTCTTTAACCTATAAATATAGCTTTGCAGAAAATGAAAAAGGATGATAATTATCAGTAAATCAAAGACTGAATACGGAAATTTACAATTAAAACAGCCTAACGAATGTGGCTTCCGGCGTTGATGTCAACGGTAGTACCCGTTGCATGGTCCATCAAGCCGCTACACATCAGAGCAACAAGGGGTGAAACATCCTTGGGCTCAGTGAGTTTCGAAAGGGCGAGCTCATCACAAATCCTTTTTTCACCGTAGGTTTCAATAAATTGATTGGCCATGGCGGTGCGAACAAAACCGGGCGCGATGATAAAAGATTTGATGTTGTATTTACCAAAGGATCTGGCGACACTTCGAGCCAGGGATACCATTCCGCCTTTTGATGCGGCATAACCTAGATATTCTTCCGTTTCTCCTCTGAAAACGGCCCTGCTCGCGATAAAGATCAACCTCCCTCCTCCTGTGAGTTTGAAGTGCTCGATGGCTTTCTTTGTCAAAAGACCCGCTGCATCGAGATTAATGGCCAGGGTTCGACTCCAGGTATCAAGCCATTTTTGATCTTCTTCCTCAATCGCATGCTCGAGGTAGACTCCTGCATTGAGAACAACCGAATCCAACTGGCCAAATGCCTTCAGGACATCTTTCCATAGTTTGAGGCAATTACCCAAATCTCCCAAATCTGCCTGGAAAACGTCGGAGTCATCGGAACCAAATTCTTTGAGCAAATCGATGGCCGCCTTTTTATTCGAATTGTAGTGAATGGCGACACGGGCACCATTTTGCATCAGGTATCTTGCTATTTCACGACCAATCCCATCCGAGGCACCGGTAACGAGAATAGACTGGTTTTTCAATTCGTTGAGTCGCACATTCAAAAATAGCGAATGTTCATCAACTTATTGGAGAGAAATTGTTCGAATCCTGATTTGAAAATCCTCTTCTTTCTTGTTCCCGACCAACAAACCGATCTCTTCGATCTGATCTCCCGCAAAATCGGGGAGGTTCATAGTCCGTCCTCGAAAGGCGGGAATAAGCTTTTCAAAAGGAATCTCTATGGTTTGCCAGTATCCATTGGTTTCAAAGAAATGAACATAAGAGTGCATTTGGCCTTTCTTCTCCTTGAGACGAAATTGGTATCTTTTCGAATCGCCTTTCACTTCCAGGACGATTTTAGAGAATCCTGCGGCTTCCATGGTAGGTATTGACAATCTGGCCAGGGAAAAACCTCCATTGTTCTCCAGGGACACGTGCCCCCAGAATATTCCGTTACCGTCATCGTCCATGGAGATATTCCCTCGCGAGAGCCCGCCCATGACTCCATCGTTTATGATCATCCATCCTGATGGTTTGACTTCCTTGGAGAAGTCGTAAATCGTTTTTTGCATGGTGCCTGAATCTTGAATCAACATAATCAGTGTAAGAATTAAAATCATTTTGCTTCGTCTTTGAACTCACCGAACAGTTCAACAAGTTTTGACTCCCTGTAGGTGAAAATTTCTTCGAGCCTGGGTTTCACCAAAAGACCGTGAAAAAAATTCGCAATGGGTGAAAACGGCAATTTATAATGAATCGTATCGTGCATCTCGACACCCCCGTCGACCTCTTTCAAAAAGTGTTTGTGGTGCCAGAGGTCGTAAGGACCGAAGCGCTGTTCATCCACGAAATAACTTTTGTCTCTGACATAAGTGATCTCACTCACCCAACGTGTCTTGATTCCGAGCAGAGGTTTAACGATATATTGAATAATTTGTCCGGGATACATTGTGCCGGTGTCTCCTGATACAATGTCAAAACCCATGTAATCGGGGGTAATCTCCTTCAAATTTGCCGGACTGGAAAGAAAATCCCATGCCTTATTTAAGGATATTGGGAGTCGTTGTACCGAGGTCAACTCGTATAAATTTCCGTGTTTGGATATTTTCATATTTAATTTTTCAGGACTGCAAAAGTGTTCAGCGAAACCGCTAACAATAACCAGATCATGTAAGGCAGAAGAAGGAAAGATTTCGTTTTCACATCACTTTTGAATTCAAAAAAGAAAAACCAGATTACGACTGTCAACGCTACCAATATAGCCAGGGCCATGAGGGTCGAGTGAAGATTGAAAAAGAAATAGTTCCAACTCATATTCAGAAGAAGGGAAACAAGGAATAGAATCCACGCCTTCGAAGGAACTGGTCTGGACCACAAATCAGCTAAATAAAAGCTGTAACAAATCATTATTGTGGTCCAGGCCACTCCAAACACCCAACCCGGAGGCGTCCAGGGTGCTTTGTTCAATTTCAGATACCACTCAGATGTCGGTCCTTCACCCATGAGCCAACTGCCCACTCCAAGTCCTCCAAAATTGATTAGAGCAAATAAAAGTACAAGTCCCAGGAACTTCACTTAAATGGTAACGTGCATCTTCAACCTGGACTCGGCTTTCCTTTTGATGGCGGTCAACCTTTTCATCAGGTCCATGATGCTCTGATCTCTGTTCTCTTTGTAAATCTCATTTAGATTCAGAATCAAACTTTTCACTTCTCTCGAGACGTGAATGCGTTCATCAGTGGAACGAAGGGAAATCTTTTTTTGCTCAAATGCTAGTGCTTGTTCAATAATACTCATGGCGTAGGGGGATTTAATTTAATTCTTTGATCGAAAAATAGTGATATACTTTCAAACTTATTTTCAAATTGTTCAACTATCTTGTATCAAAGTTAAACAAAAAAAATGTACTAACAAAATCCAACCATCATACTTTCTTATGTTTCCATAAGTCTTGTCTATAAAAAAAGGGCCCGAAAATTAAATCCGAACCCTCAACCATATTAACAAAAAACTCTAATACAAACTATTTCTTCTTGTTTTTCTTCTTGTTTTTAGTTGCTTTTTGAATCACTTCATAGGTATCCGTGGCTTTGTACCTCTCAGCCATCTCAAGGGCCGTCATCCCGTCTTTTTCTGAACGGCTGTTTAGCTTGGCTCCACTGTCGATGAGAAGCTGCGCAATCTCAGGCTGGTTGTGCCTTGCAGCGAACATAAGTGGAGTAAGGCCAGTCGATTTTTCGTTGACATCTTCCCCCTGCCGGATCAAGGCCCTGACGGCATCATAGTCTCCCATTTGAATGAGTTTGCAGAAAGAATTTACATTGGAAATCGCAGTTGTTTCAATCGCATCCAACGGGGGATGAGAAGTGGTCAAAGCAAAGGACACACTGAAGCTCAAAAGGAGCAACAATGACATAATGGAATTTTTCATGATCGTTTAATTTAGGTTATACCTAATAGACTATCATGATGAAAAAATGTTAACCCGATTTCTCAGATTTAACAAGAATTTAACTGCCTTAACAATTTTTTAAAGACCGCTGCCTTCAATCCAGGGCGCACCTGCTTGTTTAAGCTCGTCGATCAGCCCGGGAATTGTTGTTTCATCGATTCTTTTCAATTCACTTTTAATGGCATTCAATCGTTCAGTAGCCAACTGAAGGGTTGCTTTGTGCGTACCCGTCGGTCCGTAGGTTGAACTGCTTAGGGCATTTCTTGCCACTCCGTCAGCTGATTGAGGGGTAGGTTTGCTTTGTTCCCCAATTTCGGCCTTGGTTTTATTTCCGGTGAGTCTTTCATCCAGGTCGAGAAGGTCAATTCTGGTTTTCTCGATTTTCTCAGCAAGATCCGTCGAGGCTCCCTCCGCTTTGTCCAGGGCGCTCTTCATGGCTGCCACAACTTTCATGTCGCGAGACAGAACTTGTTGGGTAGCGGTTAGATCTTCTTTGAAACTGAAGTAATTTTCTCTGAATGCATCAATCTCATCGAAAGAAGCTCTTGGGAGTGCTCCCTCTCGGAGAGAAACCACTTCAAATGTTTGAGGCTGCCCCAGGGCAGTCGCAATACCATTTTCTCTTTTCGCAAGCGATACGGAATAGGTTCCCGGCGTCACCATGAACTCGGCTCTTTCCCAGTCACTAACCTCTTTCTTTTTGAGCAGCTCACCGGTTTTATCCGGATAAGCCAGATTCCAACTGACCTGATTGAAGCCTTTCTTGTTTGTGCCTTCAATGGTTCTAATCACACGGCCCTGATCGTCCTTGACCGTTAGAATTAATCCGGGGCCCTGTTGTCTTCTTTCCTGCTCCAACGCCTCCCAACCCGGGAAGCTTCTGTCTGTTTTTTCTCTTACCGATCGGACGTCCTTGATCGAAGGCAAAGAATCTGGCAGGTAATAGTTGAAAACTGCCCCAAACGGTGGATTTTTCGCAGCATAACTGGCATCTCCCTGCCCGTATACACCATCTTTTTGAACGTACCAATAGGCTTTTTTAACCGGGAAGAGCACAGTCTCAGATTTGGCTTTGGCCGGATCGAATTCTCTCAAAGGCGAGATATCGTCCAGGATATAGAAACCACGACCAAAGGAAGCACAAACCAAGTCATTTTCACGTCGCTGAATCGTTAGATCCCTGAAGGAAATCGTAGGAAGTCCTCCTTTGAGCTGAATCCAGTTCGTTCCTCCATCATAGGTAAAGTAAATGCCAAACTCCGTTGCGGCGAACAACATGTCTTTTTTTATGTGATCCTGAACCAGTCTCCAGGTCAATAGCCTGTTGGGAAGGTTTCCGTTGATTGACACCCAAGTCTTTCCCTTGTTCGTACTCTTGATCAGATAAGGCTTGAAGTCTCCGTATTTGTGATTGTCAAGTGCCGCATAAACGGTCCCTGCATCAAAAAGATCGGCCCGGATGTCATTGACAAATGCCGTTGAGGGAATTCCTTTGATGGAGCCCACCTCAATTCGGTTCCATGACGAACCTCCATTTTCAGTGACCTGGATGATTCCGTCATCGGTTCCGGCGTAAATCAGTCCTTCCTGCAGAGGAGATTCAGCCAATGAGGTTACTGTATTGTACATGGACATGGCCTTGACATCCCAGGCATTGTCCCAGCTTTGTTGACCTCCCATGATCGGCAGCTCGATTCGGTTTTCATTCCGTGTGAGATCTTCTGAGATAGGTTCCCAGTCATCACCACGGTTATCCGATTTCCAAACACGGTACGATCCGAAATAAAGACGTGTTGGCTTGTGCGGACTCACCAGAATGGGCGCATCCCAGTTGAATCGCTCAGACGGTTCGTCCTTGCGAGCCTGAGGCTGAATCAAAACCGTCTCGCCAGTCGTCTGGTCGACACGCCAGAGCCTTCCTTCTTGAAATTCTCCGTAGGTGATATCCGGGTTTCCGGGTTCTGTGGCCGATTGGTGTCCGTCTGCTCCCAGGGTGATCCACCAGTCTGAATTGAGAATACCGATCGAACTCAATGTTCGGGATGGACCTCCGTGCGAACCGTTGTCCTGTGTACCCCCGTAGATTTTATAAAAAGGCTCCGAATCATCTACCGCTACTTTATAATACTGTGTTATGGGTAAATTGCCCACATACTTCCATTTCGATGTGAGATCAAACGATTCGTAGAGGCCACCGTCTGTGCCAAACAAAACATAGTTCGGATCTGATTTTTTAAAGGCCATGGCATGGCTGTCGACGTGCTTGTTCTTTTCATTCATCGTGTAAAAGGTCTTTCCATGATCTTCTGATATTTGCACGTAGTTGTTCATAAGGTAAAGCCTGCCGTTATGGTGCGGCGAGGCATACAATTCCTGGTAGTAGTGAGGTCCTGTTCCGCCTGAAACTGCATCGGACTGCTTTTTCCAGGTCAGGCCCTGGTTTTTCGAAATGAATACGCCTCCTTTTGTTCGGTCGAGTTCAATAGCCGCGTAAATTGTGTTGGGATCGAAGTGGGACATGGCCAGCCCGATCTTACCCAGGTTTGACTTTGGAATTCCACTGGTGAGTTTCGTCCAGGTCTCTCCTCCATCTGTGGACTTGTGAATACCGGAACCCGGGCCCCCTCCGAGGTACACCGCCACCGTTCTGTGTCGTTGCCAGGTTGCCGCATAGAGTACATTCGGATCTCTTGGGTCGATCAATAGATCTGTTGCCCCTGTCCATTCGGCGTCGCCCAGGGTCCGTTTCCAGGTTTTGCCTCCATCTGTTGACTTGAAGACACCTCTTTCTCCACCCTTACTCCACAGGGGTCCCTGAGAAGCTACCCAGATGGTTTTTGGGTCCTCAGGATGAACTATAATTTTTGAAATATGCTCCGAAGTTTTGAGACCCAGGTTGGTCCAGGTTTTTCCATCATCTTCACTCACATAGATTCCGTCACCGAAACCTACGTGGCGTCCACCGACGTTTTCACCCGTTCCCACATAAATCCTGTGTGGATTGTTCGGGTCAATGGTGATACAACCAATTGAATAGCTGCTCTGCTTATCAAAAATTGGCGTCCATGTCGTCGCCGCATTCTCAGTTTTCCATACACCGCCCGAACCGACTGCAACATACCAGATGTTTTCATTTTCCGGGTGAATCGCAATGTCAGCTATTCTACCCGAAGTCAGGGCGGGTCCTATATTTCTGAATTTCAACCCCTTGAAGGTATCTGAATTGACTTTTTGAGAAATAGCGAGTTGAAAAGATCCCGCAATTGACAAGAGCAGGAACAAATTTCTGAGCGTTTTTAGCATGACAGAGGTGAGTTTTAAGTTAGGCTGCCCAATTTAGGAATTCTCTGCGAATATCTTTGACGCCCCTGTTACAAACCTCTTGTTTTGTTGAAATTCTAAGAAATTGTCAATAGCCCTTTAAGGTATAGACGTACTGGATGCGAATAATATCGGTACTTGCCGGATTTGTTTTGTCAATTTCACGCTCATAACGATAAAAGAGTCCGAGCCTGCCCCATTTCTTGAATTTGTATTCTGTGCCAAATGTGACTCGAAACTTGTCAAAACTCTCATCCTCGTTTCTGTTATTTTCGTGAAAGATTTCTGCCGATAGCAGTGGATCCAGCTTCCATTTTCTGAAGTTGTATTCCGTACCGATTTTCAGACGGAGTGTTTGATCCGCAAAATCTCCGTTTTCATTGGTTACCCCGAGCTCATCGCGAGTTTGGTAACGAAAGCGATAATTCAGCCCCAGTCTTTTTACTTTATGCTTGTACAAGGCATCAGCGTGAAGTCGCACGTAGTTTTCATACCCCTGTTGTTTTCCGGTGTTGTCATTTTTGCTGATCAACCGGAAGCCGAGTGTTGTTCTGAATCCTTTGAAGATCTCGTAGCCACCCGTCAATTCAGCGAAATACCCATCGATCTCAGAGGAATTTTCTTTGAGCCTCAGCTGACCCTCAAGGCCCACACGCCATTTCTTGGTGGGTCTGTATCTGAATTCAGCCGACGTCCAGGTCTCCAGGTCCCTGTTTTCTTGTCCTGCAGCATAACCCGATCCCAAAAGAAAAAATAGACCTGCTAAACAATTGATCAAAAGTTGATTAAGCTTCACTGTTAAATCTTAGCTGGAGGATTCTCCAATTCAAATGCCCTGGTTTTTAAAATAAAAGATGGTAATCTGAACGGACTCCCTCAAGAAATCCACTTTGCCGACGTCAACCCGGTTGATTTCCAAACCCGTGCGCCCCTCGAGGTCTTCGATCAGCGAAGCCTCGTTTTCGGGTTTGATGTTTTCAATGTTTTCGTAGAGAATTTCCTTGTGAATCTCATGTTTGAAAAGTACGACGCGTTCTATGATGGTCATTGAAGTTACTACCAGCAGGTTCGCGCCCAGGATCTCCGCGTAACTCATTTTTTTGTTGGCCAATGCGTTGATAACGGATACACCAATCACAACGAACAAATAAGTCATTTCCCGAATGTTCATGGGGGCCGTTCGATATCGAATGATGCCAAAAATGGCGAAGAGCCCCAGGGCCATTCCCAGATCAAGCTCGTATTTTTTCAACGTGAAACAGAGAAAGAATACGATGATGCTGATCATGTAGAAGGTGAACATGTAATCCCTCCTGCGTGTCGAGGGATAATAAAGATATCGAATGATGTAAAACAGGAAAATGAGGTTTAACGCAAAGCGAAAAAGCATCTTGAAAAAATCATCGTCGAATAAAGGGATTTCCAGGAACTCCATATAAAGAATCTATTACTGATTTAACTCCGTTTTAAAGATATTATTGCAGGTTGCAGACACGGATGATTCAGGGTATTAAATGAGGTTTGTACGCCTGAAAGGACAAGGTATCCCCATGTAAGGGAATATTTCCTTCTTCATTTAAAATTCCATCCATCCTCAAATGACTCAGAGTGGGGACACCCTTGTTCATTTTGATCCAAGTTATGTGATCAAATGAATTCGGATCCTCATCGTCCTGAGCTCCGCCGGTCGTGCCAAGCATGATGTAGGAATTCTCCCCTTTTTTTTCGTGACTGAAAGAGTGATAGTGACCGTTGATGACCGTGTGTTTTCTTTTTGTAAGCATTTCTTCCAGCATGCTCCACTCCTCCAGATCTTTATTTTTCCACAAGGGCTTGTGCATCAAAACGAAGGTCCAACTCACTTGTGGGTTGGCCTTCATTGCTTCCTCGAAATACATACGCTGCTCCTTGCCTATTGAACCCGTTTTTCTCTCTTCCATATGGTAGTATTCGGAGTCTGTGTATTCCCCTTCCAGCTCTCCACTGATCATCTTCAGGGCTTTAGCTCGAGCCTCGTAGATCTCCAGCATCCGCTCTTCGTCATAATCCTCGCTGTCAAGCATCAGAAATAACACGTCATTGTAGACAAAATGATAATACGTTGGCCCATACCTGGTATTCCAGAATTGTTTCATGACGGGGTTGGTCAGGTCATGGTTGCCACCCAGATGAAAAAAAGGCTTTTCCAATTTGTCAGCTCGTTGATCAAAATACTCCCACTCTTTTTTCAATTGCAACGTATCCTCGGTTCCGCCCTCTATAAGATCTCCAACGCTCAAAACAAATCTTGGGTCGAATCGATTGATCTGTTCCACGGCCACCTCAAATATTCTTTTGCGTTCTCCACCTGTCAGGTCTGAGATGATTGCAAAGCTGAAATCCCCTTCAACTTCGACGGGCTCTTTATTCCATGGTTTACTCAAACTTTCGATTCCATGAGAGAATGAGGTCTTTTGTTCATGCGATTCCTTGCAGGCCAGTGCAAAGACGAATATCAGGGTTGAAAAAAATATTCTTTTCATGAGTCAAGTTCTTCGAATACAACATTGAGAATGTCTTGCATGAGCTCAAACCGAAGTAGAGGACCGTTTTCTGATCGGCTTTGATTGTTGAGCAGAGAAACGCTTATTCCAGAGGAAGGGTCGTAAAGCATATAGGAACCGTATCCTCTCATTCCGCCTGTGTGCCCAATGAGTAATCGACCCGAGATATAGAACCGTCGCACCCCTAAACCATAGCCGTTCCAATAGGGAGAGCCTGAGTCTATGGTTACAATATCCAGCATTTTTTCAAGAGATGCCGGTTCAAGGGCATTTCCATTATAAAGATGTTCAGCCCATAGCGAAAGATCTTTGGCGGTTGTGAAAATGTCTGCTGCCGCGAAAAAGACACTGTGATAGGCGGGGCCGTATTCATCCTTGATGTTCTCAAGAGTTCCATCACCATCTCCGTCCCTCCAGGGGTCTGCAATTGGTGAAGGAATAGTTTCATCCGTTCCGAAAAAAGTCTGTCTCAGCTCCAATCGCTGCCAGAATTTTTCTCTCAAATAGGCACCAACGCTACGTCCGGAGGCCTCCTTGATGATAAGACCGAGAACAAGATAGTTCGAATTGGAATATTCAAATCGTGCACCGGGATTAAAATTTGGTTCTCCAATATAACTGAGTATCTCTTCGGTGGGAATTGATGTATCTAGATCACCTTCCACCCTCGGCCAAATATCAGGGTGTTGAAAATAACCTTTAAGACCTGAGTAGTGGTTCAAAAGCTGAAAAACGGTAATAGACGGGTCAATATTTTTATTGGTGATCTCAAGAAACTTGGATATTGGATCATCGAGACCAACTTTTCCTTCTTCCCCTAGTTTGAGAATGGCTGCGGCAATTGCAGTTTTGGTGATGCTGGCAATTCCAAATTTCATTTCTTTGGAAACCGGACTTCCTTCCTTTGAGATTCCTCCCACAAGGCTCCATTTTTCGAGACCATTCTGTCGGATGGAAACGGAAACGCCTACGAGTTTGTCAATTCCAACACGAGAGTCGACAAGCGTTTGAAGTTCATCCTGCACACGGTCAGAAGCCGGAGGATCGGTGTGAAGTTTGTCCTCGGAGCAACTCCAAAGAAAAACAAGAAAAACACAGAAAATTAAAGAATTAAGGATAAGGGATTTTCTCATGCCAGAATAAATTTATAAACAAATGTAGCAAGTTTGGTCTGCTTTGATGATCAAAAGAAGAAAATAGCTACTTTTGACCCAAAACAGACAAATATGAGAGCACTTTTGATTGTATTCATGCTTTTGGCGACGGTTGGCTCGAAAGCTCAATCCCTGAACGATTTGTATCAAAAAACGAACCCGGCTGTTGTTGTCATCCTCACGGAGCAGAAGGAACTTGTAAGCAGCGGAAAGTTGACAAAGACAGTTACTGCAGGAGGCTTAGGTTCGGGCTTCCTGATTTCCGAGAATCAGGTTGTCACAGCGGCACATGTGGTACAGGTGGCCGAGAAAGTAAATGTTCAGTTTGTTGACGGGGAAACAATTCCGGCAAAAGTGATCTCAGCTTACAGTGTGGCCGACGTTGCTCTGCTTGAACTGCTCTGGCCGAAAAAGAATGCTGTTACGGTCAAACTCGCTGACTCCGACCAGGTCCGTATCGGGGACCAGGTATTTGTGGTCGGGGCTCCCTTTGGCCTCGGACACTCCCTGTCCTCAGGATACGTCAGTGGTAAAATCGACATGAAGAAGGATAAGAATCCGTTTACGAATTCGGAGTACATTCAAACTGACGCAGCAATCAATACGGGCAATTCCGGGGGGCCTATGTTTAATATGAACGGTGAAGTTGTTGGCGTTGTCAGCAATATTCTGACCCAGTCAGGAGGGTTTCAGGGAATCGGTTTTGCCGCTTCCTCGAATATAACCAAAGACCTGCTTTTTGAAAAAAAGATCATTTGGAATGGTACGGATGTGCTCCCTCTTACTGGAAAAATGGCAAAGATCTTTAACCTTCCCCAGGAAAGTGGTCTCCTGGTCCAAAGGGTCGTCAAGGTTTCGCCTTTCGGGATATTGGGAGTTCAGGATGGGGACACTGAGATAATCATCGGTGAAGAAAAACTCATAGTGGGTGGCGACATTATTTTGGAGATCAATGGAGTCAAATTCGAAGAGAGTGACGAATCTTTACTGAACATTGCGAGAACCTTTGAAAGAAAGGATAAAGAATCACCCATCGAGTTGAAGGTGCTTCGAGCCGGTAAAGTCGTGACGTTAGGAAGAAGATAATCAGGGTTGATCGCAAGGATCCTTTCGCCTCGTATCAATGAGGTGAACAATTCGCCAAACACCATTTGCATCTCTTGTGAGTTGAAAAGCGTCCACCCCACAATGGCTGAACCGGTCATCGACGTAAAAAGCATAATCTGTCCATACTTGAGCGAGGTTATCGTCAATCCGAACCTCCGTGTTCCAAATTTTTTCGTTCCAGACTTCGGGGTGGGGAGTTCCAATGGCAGTCAGAAATGCCTGGAGCGATCCTTCTTTCAGGACGACTTCGCCTGATGCATTCTGATAGGAAGTCATCATTCTCACATCAGGATGAAAGAGGGGCGAAACAACCGAGCTGTCAGCTAATCGCATTCCCTCAAAGAGTTGGTCAATAACTTCGCGAACTGCCTTTTCACTTTTCGATTGAGAATGGATTGAATGTCCATGCAACAGGGTCGCACACAATAGAAATGGAAGGATGATTCTCTTCATATTACGAGATTTGAGGTGTTGATCTTCAAATGTAAAAAAAAGAGGGGATTGTCAACATGTTAATAAAGCCTTTCTCGAAACTTCAAATAGATTTGTATTTTAGACCCCCGTATTCTAACACTACAAATTCCCTGGTAATTATGATTCAAAACTCTGTACTGTTGCAGCTTCTCATATTCCTATTCCTTCCCGCCTCTTTTGTTGCTCAAAACTCGGGCGATCACAGTGAAGGACCATTCGATCAATTGATCATACGGGGCGCAACGCTGATCAACGGAAATGGGGCACCTCCCACGGGCCCGGTGGATATCGTGATTGAGGGGAACCAGATTTCAGCGATAAAAGTAGTCGGGTATCCCGGAGTTGAGATCGATCAGGACAAAAGACCACAATTGGAAAAAGGCGGCAAGGAAATCGAAGCCAAAGGGATGTATGTCCTGCCGGGATTCATCGATATGCACGGGCACATCGGCGGTGAGGCACAAGGCGCGGAATCCGACTATGTTTTTCGATTGTGGATGGCTCATGGAATTACAACGGTTCGCGAACCAAGTGGCCGTGGCATCGACTATGCCTTGAACTTGAAAAAGCTGAGTAGCCAGAACAAAATCACTGCTCCCAGGATCGTTTCCTACACGGGGTTCGGTCAGGTCAGTGACTCGTTCAATCCGCTGAACGATCAACCGATCAATACCCCGGAAAAAGCTCGGGAATGGGTTCGGGCGAACGCCAAAATGGGTGCAGACGGAATCAAATTTTTTGGAGCTGAACCCGAGATCATGGAAGCTGCCCTGGACGAAAACAAAAAACTGGGCCTCGGCTCTGCCTGTCATCATGCGCAGATGAGCGTGGCCCGATGGAATGTGTTACATTCGGCTCGTGCCGGTTTGACCAGCATGGAGCATTGGTACGGGCTTCCCGAGGCCCTGTTCGAAGACAGGACGGTTCAGGACTACCCATTAGATTACAACTACAATAATGAGCAGCATCGTTTTGAGGAGGCGGGCAAGCTCTGGGAGCAGGCGGCTCCCCCCTATTCCGATAAGTGGAATTCCGTGATGAATGAGCTCATCGAATTGGATTTTACACTGGATCCCACATTCAATATTTATGAAGCCAGCCGTGATCTTCACCGGGCGAGACGCGCGGAATGGCACGAGCAATACACCTTGCCGTCTCTGTGGCGCTTTTACCAGCCCAGCAAGATCTCTCATGGTTCATATTGGCACTATTGGGGAACCGAACAGGAAATTGCATGGAAGAAGAACTACAAACTATGGATGACCTTTGTCAATGAATACAAAAACCGGGGAGGTCGGGTCACCGCCGGTTCAGATTCCGGATTTATATTTCAATTGTACGGCTTCGCTTACATTCGCGAATTGGAGCTTCTGCGTGAGGCCGGATTTCACCCGCTCGAGGTCATTCGTGCCGCTACCCTGAACGGTGCAGAAGCCTTGAAAATGGATCAAAAGATAGGCTCCATCCAGGTGGGCAAACTCGCCGACCTTGTCCTGATTGAGGAAAATCCACTTGAAAACCTGAAAGTACTTTATGGCACGGGTGCGATCAAACTCACCGAGGACAACGAGGTAGTTCGCGTTGGTGGAGTGAAGTACACGATTAAAGATGGAATCATCTACGATTCGAAGAAACTCCTGGAAGAAGTGCGAGACATGGTGGAAGCAGCAAAGGAAAAGGAAAACTTTGAAATCAGACAACCCGGGGAATAGCAACTATGAAATTGTGCATTGCCGAGAAGCCAAGCGTAGCTTCTGAAATTGCCAGGGTCCTTGGGGCCACGCAACGTCATGACGGATACTTTGAAGGAAACGGATACCGGGTAACCTTTACTTTCGGTCATTTATGCAGTTTGCAGGAACCCCATGATTACAAACCTCATTGGAAAAGTTGGAATCTGAACAACCTGCCCATGTTGCCCGAGAAGTTCAGAACGAAGGTCGTTTCCAATCCGGGAATCGAGAAGCAATTTGGGATCATTCGAAAATTATTGAAGGAAACCACAGAAGTAATAAACTGTGGGGATGCGGGAATGGAAGGTGAGCTGATTCAGCGCTGGGTCCTCAATGAGGGCGGATATCAGGGAGTCATCAAAAGACTTTGGATCTCGTCCCTTACAGCTGAAGCCATTCGAGAGGGCTTTGAAAGCCTTAGACCCTCTTCAGAATTTGACAACCTCTACTTTGCCGGATATTCCAGAGCAATTGGAGACTGGTTGTTGGGGATGAATGCGACCCGGCTCTTCACGGTTACCTATGCCCGGCAAAAGCAGGTTTTGTCTGTGGGAAGGGTGCAAACTCCAACCCTGGCCATGATTGTGGAGCGCTATCTCAGCATTCAGGATTTCAAACCCAGTCCGTATTGGGTCCTCCAAACCACCTATAAGGATGTTGTGTTTCAATGTGAGGAAGGACGATTTGACAAACAGGAAGAAGGCGAGGCGCTGTTCTCAAAAGTAGAAAATAGTCCCTTTGAAATCATATCTGTGGTTAAAAAAAACGGTCTTGAATATGCTCCCAAGCTTTTTGATCTGACCGGACTTCAGGTCCATTGCAATAAAAAATTCGGTTTTACGGCAGAAGAAAC
>JAHEHE010000075.1 GCA_024644725.1 Flavobacteriaceae bacterium
AGGTTACCTAAATTACCTGATAAAAGCGTTTTTTTCCTAAATTCGCTTCTCTCAGTTACCTAACCAACGATAAATTGTTGCAATTATTTTAGAACTTCCTTAAAACTTATCAAATGAAGGAGCCCGTATGGAAAACCGCGAAGGAATTTACAGACATCACATATAAAAAAAGTAATGGGGTCGCCCGCATTGCCTTTAACCGTCCGGAGGTGCGAAACGCGTTTCGTCCGCAGACGACAAAAGAGCTCTACGAGGCTTTTTACGATGCCCAGGAAGACACTTCAATTGGCGTCGTGCTTCTTTCTGCTGAAGGGCCCTCTCCGAAGGACGGGGTCTATTCCTTTTGCAGTGGCGGTGACCAAAAAGCAAGGGGCCACCAGGGTTACGTAGGCGAGGATGGCTATCATCGATTGAATATTCTCGAAGTCCAGCGTTTGATTCGTTTTATGCCGAAGGCCGTTATCGCCGTTGTTCCGGGATGGGCCGTGGGAGGCGGACACAGTTTGCACGTGGTATGCGATCTGACGCTGGCGAGCAAAGAACACGCGATTTTCAAACAAACAGACGCCGATGTCACAAGTTTCGACGGGGGGTATGGTTCTGCTTACCTGGCCAAAATGGTCGGACAGAAAAAAGCCCGGGAGATCTTCTTTCTCGGGAGGAACTATTCGGCGCAGGAGGCCTATGAAATGGGAATGGTAAACGCGGTCATTGAACACGACAAGCTGGAAGGAACAGCCTATGAATGGGCCCAGGAAATCCTTGCGAAATCCCCCACTTCGATCAAAATGCTCAAGTTTGCCATGAACCTTACCGATGACGGAATGGTCGGGCAGCAGGTATTTGCCGGAGAGGCAACCCGGCTCGCATACATGACCGATGAGGCCAAGGAAGGGCGTGATGCATTTTTACAGAAGAGAAAGCCGAATTTTGAAAAGAAATGGATCCCCTAGGTCGCTCCAGGGCCATCTCACGGGCGACAGGACATCAGATAGTATCAAAACCAACAGACAACCAATAGAAAACCAAAAGAAACCGAATGAAGATCATTTGCATAGGTAGAAACTACGCCAAGCATATCGAGGAACTGAAGAATGAGAGGCCCAAGGACCCTGTTATCTTTATGAAGCCCGATTCTGCTATTTTATTGAAGAACAATCCCTTTTTTATCCCCCCGTTTTCCGAGGACATTCACTATGAAGTGGAGCTCGTTGTGAAGATCAAGAAGATCGGTAAGCATATCGATGAGAAATTTGCTCCCAAGTATTACGATGAGATTGGACTCGGAATTGATTTCACCGCTCGTGATCTGCAAAGCAAGCTCAAGGAAAAAGGACTGCCCTGGGAGAAGGCGAAGGCCTTTGACGGAAGCGCTGTTGTTGGAAATTTCATAGACAAGTCGGAGCTCAATATGAGTCAAATCCATTTTCAACTTCTCAAAAATGGTGAGTTGGTGCAAGATGGGGACTCAACGCACATGCTATGGAGCATCGATGAGATCATTTCCTATGTTTCCCAATTCTTCACCCTCAAAATAGGTGACCTCATTTTTACGGGAACCCCGTCGGGCGTCGGAAAGGTAGCTGCGGATGATGTCCTTGAAGGCACCATCGAAGGCAGAAGAATGTTCCAGGTCAAGGTCAAATAGATAGAGGTCAAAGAAAGAGGTTTTGAGCAGCAAAGAGATTGAACGAAAGTTCCTGGTAAAGACGAACGCATATCGCGAAGACGCTTATAAGAAAGAGGAGATCATCCAGGGTTTTCTCTCCTCGGTGCCCGAGAGAACCGTTCGGATCAGAAAGGTTGATGACCTCGGCTGGATCACGGTTAAGGGACTCGGCAATGCATCCGGAACCACCCGCTTCGAATGGGAAAAGGAAATTCCCGGATCCGAAGCCAAAAGTCTGCTTGACCTTTGCGAGTCCGGCAGGATCGAAAAGACACGATACTACATTCGAATAGGGGCGCATACCTTCGAAGTCGATGAGTTCAAAGGGCAAAACCAGGGACTCGTCATCGCCGAGATCGAACTCGAAGATGAGACAGAAGCCTTTGAGCGTCCTACATGGCTGGGGGAGGAGGTAACAGGTCAAATCAAATACTACAACGCCTCTCTCAGCAAATTGCCCTTTTCGGAGTGGTGATGTAATTCCTGAAATGTGTTTCAGATATTTTTAAAATCTGACCCTATTCCGGCTTGCATTTGTTCAAAATGTGATCCAATTCATCCTGGGTGAGAGACATGACATGATGTGGGTTCGGAACGATTTCTTTGATCTCAACGAGTGCGCAGTCACAGTAAGCTTTAGCCGCATCCTCGCCGACTCCCTGTTCGGCCTGTGCTTCCTGGCAGTGTTTGACAAACAGCTTTTCGACTTCTTCTGTCCAGGGGTCTTCGATCTTAATGAGCAAGATGTCGTCGAGGCACTTGGATTCCTCAAACATTTGAACGATGTCATTTTGCTCAAGCTCTGAGGCAACTTCGGGATCGGGATAATTTGTTACGGAGGCCTCCAATAAACAATCACAATACTCCTTGGCATTGACAACGCCTTCACGCTCCAAAAAGCCTACACAATTTCTCTCAAATTCAAGCTTGTGTTTGTCCGTCCATTGATGCTGAACAGCAGTTGCTTCGGGTACTTTACTTTCACTTGAAGGGTCATTTTTCTTGCCTGAGGTGCAAGAAATAAACAGTAGGGTAAGTAGGGATATGAAAAGATATAATTGGTTGGTTTTCATGATTCTAAAATTCAAGGATTTCACATTTGACTCTTTGGGTTTTCAATTTTTCACGGGAGATAAAATCCGAGGTGATATTGCCTGCTGTCGAACCCCAAAAAATAACATCTCCGGTGGTGCCGCCAACAGCACTGCCCAGAACTTGTCCGGCAGTAGCCGCTATGGCCCGGGTTTCTCTTCCTTTCATTTTTTTCTCATCAGGACGTGCCACGGCAATGATATTGTCAATGGGTATTTTTTTACCTGCAATAGGCATAAAGCGGGTGCTTCTTGCGTAGTCGAATACTCGAACCACGCCGCGGTCTTTGAAAATGCCGGTGATCTTGCCCTGGAAGTAATGCGGGTTTTTTCCTTTCTTGGCATGTCCTATGACAATCAGGTCACCCAGCATGAATGTGTCTACGCGGATGATATTTTCATAGCTGGAATCATAGGTTTTCGCTAGAAGCTCCTGTCCGGAGACAGTAGAGGCGGATCCTAACAGGAATAAAAAAATAAAAATGTGTTTCATGATATTAAGGTTTGGGGGTTAATCTAAAATCGTCGCTTCCTCTTTTTTCTTGGCATATAGTTTTTTACCGGCCTCGTAGTATTTATCCCCTTCTGTCCAGAATGGGCGCTCCGGGTCATTGGCGATCAAACGAGCGGACAACACATAAGACTGGAAAAACTTATAGAGGTAATCGTAATTCAGGGTATTCGGATTGTCGGTGACCTGGTGGTAGTATTTGGTGATCTCTTCATCGAAGGCATTGAAGCCCATGCTGTAAGTGGGTGCCGGCACTCCTTTTTTTGCAAAATGGACATTGTCAGACCGGTCGAAGAGACCCTGTTCAGGAGCCGGATCGTCGATGGCGGTCAATCCGAATTCTTTTGCCGCGTCGATAAAGTGCTTGCCGGCTGTAGTTCTGTTAAGTCCTACGATTGTTGTTTTGGTCGTGTCGTTATAGCCCCCGTTGTCACTGTTGAAACAATAGACCACGCGATCAAGAGCGATGGTTGGGTTCTCAACAAAATATTGGCTGCCCAGGAGTCCCTTTTCCTCTCCGGTGAAGAAAATAAAAAGAGATGAGCGCTTGGTCGGATATTTTGCGATGTTTTCTGCTGCATTCAGCACGGTGACCGTACCAACAGCGTTGTCTCGCGCTCCGTTATAGATCGAATCCATCTCGGCATTGGGCTTGCCGACACCCACGTGGTCATAATGGGCCGAATAGACAATAAACTCATCTTTCAGCTCCGGATCAGATCCTTCGAGATAGCCCAGGACGTTTTTACTTCCCATATTCTCCGTTGAAATCCCACGGATGCTCAATAAGGCAGTCTTTCCAGTTCCTTTTTTCAGTTTAGACAGATCGGTGTCTACTTGGGGGATGCCCCACAAGTGAGCGAATTCAGGTTCTTCGTCTTTGGCTCCCAAAGTGACTCTTGGCTCATTGAAGTGATGAGCCATTCTCCCTTTTTCTGAATCCGAAAGGTTCACTATTTCAACCAAAGCGACGGCTCCACCACTATTTGCCAGATCTCGCTTTTTTCTACCGGCCCTGTAGCTTTGCATCATTTCGGTTTCACCTTCCTGTCCTCCCAAAACAAGAACCAGCTTTCCTTTGACATCGTGTGATTTAAAGTCATCTTCAGTTCCATATCCCAGGAAAATGGCATCGCCTTCGAATTCCATATTGCTGACTTTCAAATTGATAAACTCAGAAAGGTTTAAATTCTTCATGGTCATCTCAATGGATTCCGGAGGGCTGACCTTTTCAAGTTTAACCTGCTGATAGTAGCTTCCGTCGTCTCCTGCCGGTTTTACGCCAAACCTTCTGAGGTGATTGGCCAGGTAACTCGCAGCAATATCGATTTCAGGGGAACCGGTGGCCCGTCCTCTGAGTTCGTCTGAGGCCAAAAAGTAAATATGTGCTTCAATGTCGTTCTTTGAAATGGTTGCTCTTACTTTGTCTGCATCGGTCTGCGCCTGGATAAAAAATGATCCCGCAACAAGTAGGATAATTAAGGTAGGTATTCTCATTATTAATTTATAGGATGTTATTTTCATTTTTAAGGATGATAAATATAGGAAAAACCTGTGACCCTTTCTTTTTGCAGACTTTTGAAGACTAAGGAGGGAACATTTCGCATGGGGCCAGTCTAAAACTCTCAGACTTGAGTATCTTTGTCAGCATCCTGAAAATTTTTCAATGAAGGCAGAAATCATAACGATCGGTGATGAGATCCTTATCGGACAAATCACAGACACGAACTCCAAGTGGATGGCGGAGCGCCTCAATGAAATTGGTATCGAGGTACACCAGATTACTTCCGTTCATGACGATAAGGTCCATATATTAAATGCCTTGCGAGAAGCCGAAAAGGAATCGAGCCTGATTCTCATAACCGGGGGACTCGGACCAACTAAGGACGACATCACCAAAAATACGCTCTGCGAGTACTTTGATGACGAGCTGATCGTGCATCCGGAAATCGTAGAACACATCAAGGAGCTTTTCGCAAAGATCAAGTACAAGTTCACCGACAAAGACATTGATCAGGCCATGCTGCCTTCCAAATCCCGGGTGCTGAAGAACTTTTACGGGACGGCTTCGGGGATGTGGTTTGAAAAAGGGGACAAGATCATTGTCTCCATGCCCGGTGTCCCGAATGAAATGAAGGGTCTGATGAGCGATTATGTCATACCTGAGGTTCGTGATCGATTCCATTTGCCGTTTATCATTCACCGCACGGTGCATACCTATGGTCTGGGTGAAAGTCGCGTGGCACAAAGACTCGAGTCCTGGGAAGACAATTTGCCTCCCTTTATTAAACTCGCTTATCTTCCCTCATATGGCAAGGTGAGGCTGCGGCTCAGTGCCCGGGGTGATGACAGGGAGGCACTGGAACATGGATTGGCTGTTGAAACAGCGAAGCTCAAGGAGCTGATTCCTGATATTCTTGTGGGATTTGACAACGAGGAGATTCTGGAAGTCGTCTTGAACAAGTTGTTTACTGAGAGTAAATCGACACTCAGCATGGCAGAAAGCTGCACCGGGGGATCCATAGCTTCGAGGATAACTGCCATACCCGGAGCCTCTGTGTTTTTAAAAGGTGGGCTTGTTGCCTATTCGGAGGAAGTTAAAAAGAATGTTTTGGGGGTTTCAGAAAAAGCCATTCGGGAGCATACGGTCGTCAGCAAGGAAGTGGCACTGGAAATGGCGCTAAAATGTCGGGAGAAATTCAAAACCGACTATGCGATTGCTACCACGGGAAATGCGGGACCGGGCAAAGATAAAACAGACAAATCGGTCGGAGTGGTTTTTATAGCCGTTGCAGGTCCGGGAGGGCAAACGGTCGAGGAGTTCTATTTTGGAAAACCCAGGGGTAAGGTCATTGAAAGAGCGTCTGTTAAGGCCCTTGAGATGGTGCGTCGGGAATTTTTAAAAAACCAGGAAAATAGTTTGTTTGATTAGCAAAGAATGTTTATTTTTGCACCTCGTTTTGAAATAACAATTAAAACAATCAGGAAATGTCAAGAGTTTGTGAGTTAACGGGTAAGAGGGCCATGGTTGGTAATAACGTGTCTCACGCTTTGAATAGAACGAAAAGGAAATTCAAGGTGAACCTGGTGAAGAAACGTTTTTATTTGCCGGCAGAAGACAAGTGGATCACCCTCAAGGTTTCTACGAGAGCCTTGAAGAACATCAATAAGAAAGGTGTTGAGGCCGTGATCGAGGAAGCGAGAGCAAACGGTTATTTAAAAAAGTAAGGACAGATGGCAAAGAGTAAAGGAAATAGAATTCAGGTGATTCTGGAGTGCACTGAGCACAAAGCGAGCGGGCAGCCCGGTACATCTCGTTATATCACAACAAAGAACAAGAAGAATACTCCTGACAGGTTGGAAGTAAAGAAATACAATCCGATCCTGAAGAAAATGACAGTTCACAAGGAAATCAAATAATTTAGAGTCATGGCAAAGAAAGCGGTAGCATCGTTACAAACAGGATCGAAGAGATTGACCAAAGCGATCAAAATGGTGAAATCTGAAAAGACGGGAGCCTATACTTTTGTCGA
Organism: Flavobacteriaceae bacterium; assembly: GCA_024644725.1. Lineage (GTDB taxonomy): Bacteria > Bacteroidota > Bacteroidia > Flavobacteriales > Flavobacteriaceae > Lutimonas. The sequence goes on from JAHEHE010000075.1 coordinate 6,805, forward strand.
AGGCATCATGGACCCTACAAGGGTAAATGACTGGTTGAGCAAGAAATAAGAATCTGATCTTATCGATATAATGAAAGCTGCTTTCTATCCGGAGAGTGGCTTTTTCATTTTCACTAAATTTGTGCTTCTGAAAACCAATCAATCCTACCTTAACAATGAGTTTGTTCAAAAAAATATTTTCAAAGGAAAAAAAGGAAACACTCGACAAGGGGCTTGAGAAATCAAACACCTCTTTCTTCAGTAAGCTTTCCAAGGCCGTAGCGGGTAAATCCCGTGTCGATGATGAGGTGCTCGACAATCTCGAAGAGGTACTGGTATCCTCCGATGTGGGTGTGGAGACTACTTTGAAAGTCATTGATCGCATTGAAGAGCGGGTAGCTCGTGACAAATACTTCGGCACCGAAGAGCTCAACAAAATTCTGCGTGAAGAAATAGCCGCTCTTTTGTCTGAGACCCATTCGGGGAATGAAACGGATTTTGTCATACCTGAAGGCAAGAAACCCTATGTGATCATGATCGTCGGCGTGAATGGTGTGGGCAAGACCACAACCATTGGCAAGCTGGCAGCCCAGTTCAAAAAACAGGGTCTAAAGGTGGTGCTTGGGGCTGCAGACACATTCAGGGCAGCGGCCATTGACCAATTGCAGGTTTGGGCGGATCGCGTGGATGTTCCCATGGTTCGCCAGGACATGGGAAGTGACCCCGCTTCGGTTGCTTTCGACACTTTGCAGTCAGCGGTCAACCAGGACGCGGATGTTGTGATCATTGACACTGCGGGCAGGCTCCACAACAAGGTCAATCTGATGAACGAACTCAGCAAGATCAAGCGGGTCATGGAAAAAGTAGTTGAAAACAAGCCCGACGAGGTGCTTCTTGTCCTTGACGGATCAACAGGTCAGAACGCTTTTGAGCAGGCAAAACAATTCACAAAAACCACCGAGGTGACATCCCTTGCCATTACCAAGCTGGATGGTACGGCCAAGGGAGGAGTCGTGATCGGAATTTCAGATCAGTTCCAGATCCCGGTCAAATATATAGGAGTGGGTGAGGGCGTTGATGATCTCCAGGTCTTCAATAAAATGGAGTTTGTGGATTCCTTTTTCAAGGGACACTAATATGAGAACCAAATCATCAAAAAAAAACAAGATCAATGTAGTGACCCTGGGTTGCTCCAAGAACCTGTACGACAGTGAAGTTCTTATGGGACAGCTCAAGGCGAACGACAAGCAGGTCGTTCACGAGGATGAGAAGGAAGATGGTAACATAGTCGTCATCAATACGTGCGGGTTTATTGGCAAGGCCAAGGAAGAGTCAGTGGATGCGATTTTGCACCATGTAAACCGCAAGGAAGCCGGCGAGATCGATAAAGTTTTTGTGACGGGCTGCCTCAGCGAAAGATACAAACCGGACCTCGAAAAGGAAATCAGTGAGGTAGATCAATATTTTGGTACTCACGACCTCCCGCAGTTGCTCAAAGCTCTGGAAGCGGATTACAAGCACGAACTTGTAGGGGAGCGCCTGACAACTACGCCCAAACACTATGCCTACCTAAAGATTTCGGAAGGCTGCGACCGTCCGTGTTCTTTTTGCGCCATACCTTTAATGCGAGGCGGGCACGTTTCCAAACCCATAGAGGAATTGACCAAAGAAGCTGAGAACCTTGCTGCTGAAGGGGTTCGAGAACTCATACTGATCGCCCAGGACCTGACGTATTACGGTCTTGACATCTACAAACGCCGGGCCCTTGCGGATTTACTAAGAGAGCTTGCAAAAGTAGAGGGCATAAAATGGATCCGACTTCACTATGCATACCCCACAGGTTTTCCGCTGGATGTGCTCGATGTGATGAGAGAGGAGCCCAAAGTCTGTAACTACATCGATATCCCCTTACAGCATGTGAACTCAGAGCTATTGAAATCCATGCGGCGGGGAACAGATTCCGAGAAGACCATTCGGCTGATGAACAAATTCAGGGAGGAGGTCCCTGACATGGCAATCCGAACTACCCTGATCGTTGGGTATCCGGGTGAAACCCGGGAGCAATTTGAAGAGCTCAAGGAGTTTGTCAAACATACCCGATTCGACCGGATGGGATGTTTCGCTTATTCCCACGAAGAAAACACGCATGCCTATAATTTGGTCGATGATGTGCCGGAGGATGATAAGGAAAAACGAGTAGCCGAGCTCATGGAGCTTCAGGGGCAGATCTCCTTCGAGATGAACCAGGAGAAGGTGGGCAAGACCTTCGATTGCATCTTTGATCGCAAGGAGGGAAAATACTTTATCGGAAGGACCGAGTTTGACAGCCCGGATGTCGATAACAATGTGATCGTAGATGGCAGCAAGCACTACATTCAGATCGGTCATTTTGTTAAGATTCGCATCACGGAAGCCACCGATTTTGACCTCTACGGAGAACCTGTTTGAGGAATGCCGAATCCTTGAAAAGAAAACTGTATTTTTACGGAAAAGAATTTGGCATTGGCAACCTTCCCAACATCGATCACTTTTCAGGATACAGGCTATTTTTCCGATATGATGTGTGACTACCTGGAAAGGAGTCCGAAAATCTCAGGTTTTTACAATAATTTTCCGGATTACGAAGGATTCGGCAAGCAGTTGAAGGAGAAAGGGGAGCATTATCCGACAGCCTTCAGGAAGGTCCTTTCGGATGCATTGAAAAAGCAATACGAGGGTTTTTCTATTTCTGAGGGTACCCTCGATAATATCGAAAGGCTGAAAGGTAAGAATGCATTCACCGTGACGACCGGGCATCAGCTGAATCTTTTTACGGGCCCCCTGTATTTTCTATACAAAATCGCTTCTGTTATCAATTTGGCGAGGGATCTCAAAACCCGGTTTCCCGGACAAGAATTCGTTCCGGTTTACTGGATGGCAAGTGAGGATCATGACTTTGATGAGATCTGCTTTTTCAATTTCAAAGGGTCCAAGCTTCGTTGGAAGAGGGAAGCCTCTGGTGCGGTTGGACGTTTGTCAACTGATGGGCTGGAAAAAGTAATGAAGGAGTTCGGTGAACTGTTGGGTCCCGGCAAAAATGCGAAGCAGCTCATTAAACTTTTCAGGGATTCCTACCTGGAGCATAAGACTTTGTCAGGAGCGACCCGGTATCTGGCGAATGAACTTTTCGGTGAGGAAGGGCTCATCATCGTCGACGGGGATGATCGAGAGCTCAAGCGCCTCTTTGCGCCCAAGATAAAAGAGGAACTGTTGAATCAAAGCTGTGTCTCTGAGGTTTCAGGCACCAATAAGGAGCTTGAGGGGAAATATCACATCCAGGTCAATCCTCGTGAGATCAATCTTTTCTATCTGACTGATGCGTTGAGAGAGCGGATTGTTTTTGAAAGCGAGTCATACAGAGTGAACCAAACCAATCACGTTTTCACTCGGGAATCCATTTTGGAGGAGTTGGAGAATCACCCGGAGAGGTTCAGTCCGAATGCACTGATGCGCCCTCTGTACCAGGAAGTAATCCTGCCCAACCTGTCCTATACCGGAGGGGGAGGGGAGCTGGCTTACTGGATGCAATTGAAATCGTATTTTAAAAAAGTGGATGTTCCCTTCCCGATACTTCATTTGAGAAATTCGGCTTTGCTAGTCACGAAAAAAGAAGCTGGCAAGTTGGGGAAGCTGGACATTGAGATCCCGGAATTGTTTCAGGATCAAAACGAACTAATATCTCAAAAAGTTAAGGAAATTTCTGATTTGAATATCGATTTTTCGCCTGAAAAAAAGCGATTGGAGGAGATGTTCCAATCGATGAAAGTCATCGCGGAACAGACGGACGAATCCTTTATTGGCGCGGTACTAGCCCAGGAAAAGAAGCAGCTCAACGGTCTTGACAAACTTGAAAAACGATTGCTCCGGGCTCAGAAAAGAAAATACGCCGACCGCGTCGTGCGCATTAAGACTCTGCAGGATCACTTGTTTCCTAAAGGCAGCCTCCAGGAACGCCAGGCCAATTTCTCAGAGTTTTATGAGGAGCTTGGAGAAGACCTGATTCCTCTTATTCTCGAACGCCTCGATCCGCTTAAGCTGGAGTTCGATCTCATTAAAATCTGAATCACAAAAGCTC
>JAHEHE010000026.1 GCA_024644725.1 Flavobacteriaceae bacterium
CTTCAGCGAAAGCACGGATTCAATGGTTTTCTTTTGGTAGTAATCCGGTTTGTCGAACGACTTCGGTGCAAACTGCTCTATTTGAGGGCCTTTGACGAAGGCCACATTGTCCTTGTAGGCAGACACAATGCTGTTCGGATGCTCCTGCGAAGTTTTTTTGATCATTTTGAACAGCGAATGGGGCATCTCTTTGCCATTGATCACAAACGTCCCGTTGAAAATTTTGTGCCGGCAGTGCTCTGAATTCACCTGTGAAAATCCGAATATTTCCGAATCCGTCAAATCTCTGTCGAGTTTCTCAGAAAGATTCTCCAGGTAACCCACTTCTTCGGGACTCAGGGCGAGTCCTTCGCTTTCATTGTAGCCGGCGATGTCTTTTATGTATTGGATTGGTTCGGGGTCGATATCGACAGTGAAGAGTTCCTGATCCAGTTTCTCGTACAAATGCTGGATCATGGGATCGTAATCTGGAGAGGTTTGTTCCGTTCCCGTAAATTCCTCGATGCGCAGAATTCCCTGTATCCCCATGTTCTGGGTGATTTCTACAGCATTCGTACTCCAGGGGCTGATCATTTCCTTTCTCGGTCCGACGTGGCTTCCCTGAATTTCTCCGGTGCTCAAATGAGTCGCATTCCCAAAAAGCCAAATCAGTTTGTCGATGTCAGATGGATGCAAGGGGTCAGGGCAATGAACAGCAAATACAACGGGGGATTTTTGGAAGAAATGGATCATGATCGTCAGATTATGCGCTTGTTGTAAAAAGTGCAAATTTAATCAATTGAATAAGTTTTAAGTACCCCAATGTTAATAAGAACCTGAAAATGTTCAATATTTTCTAGGCATCGGTCTTTCGCTCGAGGAGTGCCATGTAAAAACCGTCAAAGCCACTTTTGGAAGGAGAAACCTTGTTCTCCCTGACAAAAGCAAATTCGGGATGCTTCTTTAAAAACCCCTTTACCTGCTGCTCGTTCTCCGATGGAAGGATGGAACACGTGGCATAAACGAGCTTGCCGCCAGGTTTGACCATCGAGGCATACTGATCCAGGATCGAAGCCTGTGTCTTTCGGATTCGATCCAGAAAGTCGGGTTCCAGCTTCCATTTGGAATCCGGATTCCTTTTGAGAACTCCGATTCCGCTGCATGGAGCATCGATCAGAACCCGGTCAGCCTTGCCTTTGAGCTTCTTGATGGATTTTGTGCCTTCAATGACTCGGTTTTCAATATTGTGGATTCCATCGCGGCGGGCTCTTTTTTTCAACTCCGTCAACTTATGCCCATAGATGTCCATGGCGATGATCTGGCCCCGATTTTCCATCAGGGCGGCCAGGTGAAGACTTTTTCCGCCGGCTCCGGCACAGGTGTCAATCACTTTTTGGCCGGGTTCGACCTCCAAAAAGGGAGCCACAAGCTGCGACGAGGCATCCTGAACCTCAAACAGCCCTTGCTTAAAGGCCTGGGTCAGGAAGACATTCTTGCGTTCGGTTAGCACCAGGGCATCCGGATAGCCCTGGATGTATTCTGTCTCAATATCTTCCTCAGCCAATCTCTTTTTCAAGTCATTTCTGCTGATCTTGATTTGATTCACCCGCAACACGACTTTGGCCTGGTTGTTCAGTTCTTTGATTTCCTTGTCCCAGGTTTCACCGAGTTCTTGGGAACCGACTTCGTCCATCCAGTCAGGAATGGACTCCCGGATCTTCCGGACTTTTTGACATTCGTCGAATTTGCCTTTGATCCTTCGGGATGGGGTTCCAGCAAACTGTTTCCAGTCAGGAAGGGAATAGCCTTTCAAAACCGCCCAAACCGCAAAATTCTTCCAAAGATTATCCTTGGAATAATGCCCTTTGGTACCCGCTATCTCGTCGTAGAGTCTCTTCCATCGGACCATGTCATAAATGGTTTCCGCTACGAATTTACGATCGCGCGAGCCCCAGCGTTTGTCTGATTTCAAGGTCCTTTGAACCACTTTGTCGGCATAAAGTCCCTCGTTGTAGATCTGATCCAAAGCCTGGATCACTGCCATGACCAAATTTCTGTGAAGTCGCATCAAGCATTTGTTTAGGGGCCAAAGGTACCACTATTTTAGAACCCTTCGAACACCCCGAGTCCGAAGAGGGCAAAATCGTATCGAACCGGATCATCAGGATCCAATGCCCGCAGGCTCTTGTCGAGTTCCTGGAGTGCACGGGCATCATTTGTCTTTCTTTTCATCAGATTCAGTTTCCTGGCCACCCTGCCTGTGTGAACATCCAGTGGGCAGGAAAGAAGGGAAGGAGACAAGGACTTCCATACACCCAGGTCGACGCCAAAGGGGTCCTTTCTGATCATCCAACGCAAGAACATGTTGATTCGCTTGGCAGCTGAACCCTTCATCGGGTCGGAAACGTGTTTGGTCGTTCTCATGGGATGCTCGATCTCGAAAAACACTTTTTTAAACATATGGATCGCGGGTTGGAGACTGTCTCCGGTTGCATGGGTCTGAAAAATACCTTCCAGGCCTCCATGGGACTCGTAAAGGTTTCGAAGTGACTTCAGAAAAAATTGAAGATCCTGCAAATTGAAAGTGCGGTGCACGAACTCATCGATATGATCTTCTCTGCTTTCCATGACAAAATCATAAGGTGAGTTCCCCATCATTTCCATAAGACGCTCGGCATTTCGGATAATCATCTTCCTGTTCCCCCAAGAAATGGTCGCCGTCAGAAAACCTGAAATCTCGATGTCTTCTTTTAGACTGTAGCGATGAGGCACACGGATGGGGTCCGTTTCGATAAAATCAGATTGATTGTACAGCTCTACCTTCTTATCGAGAAATTCCTTGAGCTCTTTTCGTTTCATGGAGCAGTTTTAATGCGTGTCAAAAATAGATAAAACCGTCTAGTTTTTTATCTTCGTAAGCGGTATCCTCGTTAAAGTGATTCAACTTCAAACTCCAATATCGTATTTAAAAGGTGTAGGTCCGGCCCGAGGTGAACTCCTCGGCTCAGAACTGGGAATTTTCACCTGTGCCGACCTGGCAAACCTGTTCCCCAACAGGTATATCGATCGCTCGAGATTCTATAAGATTGCCGAGCTCAACGACAACGCCCTGGAAGTGCAGTTGGTCGGTAGGGTGATCTCCCTGAAGACCGTAGCACAGAAAAGAGGCAGTCGGCTTGTTGCTCAATTCGCTGATGAGACCGGAACCATGGAACTCGTTTGGTTTCGAGGAACAAAATGGATTCAGGATACCATCAAGCTCAATACGCCCTACGTTATCTTTGGTCGTGTGAATCGGTTCAAAGGAATCTATAGCATGCCGCATCCGGAGATGGATCTCGTTGCTGATTTCAAAAAGAGCTTGAGGGGCAGCCTTCAGCCCGTATATCCTTCAACAGAGAAATTGGCGAACAAAGGAGTAACGAATCGGGTGGTTCAGAAGCTTATGGTCCAGCTTTTTGAGGAAACAAAAGGACGGTTCAAAGAAACGCTTTCTCCGGGTTTTAGAAAGCAATACCGACTCATGACCAAGGATGAGGCCATGTTCAATATCCATTTCCCTCAAAACCAGGAATTACTCAAAAGTGCACGCTTCAGACTTAAATTTGAGGAACTGTTTTTCATTCAGCTGCAACTGGTCGTTAAGAAACGAACTCGTCAATTGAAGATCAAAGGGTATGTCTTTGAAAAAGTTGGAGCCAATTTCAACAGGTTCTACCGCGAGTTTCTTCCGTTTGATCTCACCGGAGCGCAGAAGAAGGTTTTGAAAGAGATCCGTAAGGATTTCAGCACCGGAGCCCAGATGAATCGCCTGCTGCAGGGGGATGTGGGCTCAGGAAAGACCATCGTGGCAGTTTTGGCGATGCTAATCGCTAAAGACAACGGGTTTCAATCGGCCCTGATCGCACCCACCGAGATCCTGGCGAATCAACATTTTATGGCCGTAGAGGAGCTCTTGCATAAAATGGACATCAATGTCAGGCTTCTAACCGGTTCATCAACTGCCTCCCAGAGAAAGGTCATTCACGGGGAGCTCGAAGAAGGGGTTCTCGATATTTTGATAGGCACCCACGCACTTTTTGAGGACAAGGTAAAGTTTAAAAACCTGGGATTTGCAATCATTGACGAACAGCACCGATTTGGGGTTGCCCAGCGGGCTAAAATGTGGAAAAAGAATGTATTGCCTCCTCATATCCTGGTAATGACGGCCACGCCCATCCCAAGGACCCTGGCCATGAGTGTCTATGGAGATCTTGACATCTCTGTCATCGATGAGCTTCCTCCGGGTCGAAAAGAAATCAAGACGGTACATAAATTTGACCAAAACCGACTCTCTGTTTTTCGATTCCTGAAAGAAGAGATTGCTAAAGGCCGACAGGTGTATATCGTATACCCGTTGATACAGGAGTCCGAGCAGTTGGATTATAAAGATCTGATGGACGGATACGAAAGCATTTCGCGTGAGTTTCCACTTCCGGATTACAGAATCAGCATTGTTCACGGCAAGATGAAAGCAGCTGACAAAGACTATGAGATGCAGCGATTTGTGAAAGGGGAGACCCAGATCCTGGTGGCCACGACTGTAATTGAGGTTGGTGTGAACGTTCCCAATGCGAGTGTCATGGTCATTGAGAGCGCAGAGCGATTCGGTCTGTCTCAATTGCATCAGCTTCGCGGCAGGGTAGGAAGGGGTGCCGATCAGAGTTATTGCATTTTGCTCTCGTCTCATAAATTGACCAATGATGCCAAAACAAGATTGAAAACCATGGTTGACACCAGTGACGGGTTTCGCATTGCCGAAGTCGACTTGAAGCTTCGGGGTCCGGGTGATCTCATGGGAACGCAACAGAGCGGGGTCCTGCAGATGAAAATTGCAGATATTGTCAAGGACCAGGGAATACTGGAACTCGCAAGAAAAGCGGCGTTCGAAGTCGCCTCGGTAGAAGGAGGTTCATCGAACGCCGCTTACAGTGAGATTTGGGACAGTTATCAAATGATTACAAGAAACAAGTCCCTGTGGAGCAAGATCAGTTGATGTCCTCCCCTTTTTTCAGTTTTTCCATATTGGCCTGCACCCTGTCTTTGTTTACTTGCTGTGGAGCCAGATCATACGCTTTTTCAAGATATTGCAACGCTTTCTTGTAGTCGCCTAAAGCTGAGTATCCTCTGGCAAGACCGTAGTTCACGGGCCAGGTATCCTTGTGCATTTTAGCATTCTTTTTGAATACCTCAAGTGCTTTTTCCTTTTCTCCCTGGGCGATCAGTTGGCGACCGTAGTTGTGAACCTGGAAAACGGTTCCTTTCTCCATGGCGATTTCCATGACTTTGTCGGCCTCTTCGCCTTTACCCATTTTATTGAGAATCTGAGCCTTGGTCTGAAGATTGTTGTAATTCTCGACTCCGATGAAGGGTGCGCTAATCGCGGCTTCACTCCAGGCCAGGGCCTCCTCCATGTCTCCACCATTGTTCATCGACCAGTTCGCCGCCTGGTTCCAGTTTTGGTCGGTGAAGCCTTTTTGACCCTGCAGGTCTTTTCTCACCTGAGTGAGGACGATATCGGTTACATCAACGTCTATTTTGAAAGGAATTCTCTTTTCAGCCCATTTGAGTACTGCAGTCGTCGAAGTTTTGTCAAATGCCGGGAACTCGTAGGTCAACAACTCGGTGTGGGGACCACTTTTCGAATCCACAGTTACGCGGAGCGCATCCTCTGCCGGATCATAGAAATAACTTCCCCAGGCTGTTGAATTGTTCGAGAAGATGATGTCGACTTTGCCATCCTCATGGATCACCATGTGCAGTCCGTAGGTGCCAGCTTCTAGCTTGTTGCCCTGAATAGTGACATCGTCTGTAAAATGAATGGTGGTGTTCTCGTTGGCACCGGCTCTCCAGGGAGATTCCTTGGCCGTTCCAAAACCGAGATTATTCATCCCGTAAGGAACGAGCTTTCCCCAGATTTCGCGGTCATTGACACTGGGCCGTGAATACGTGATGGTGATGTCGGTGATTCCAACTCGTTGGCTAACACTTGCTCTTTGGCTGCCTTGGGGCATATCCATTTGACCGTAAGTGCTGAAGCCCACAAAAATCAGCAGGGAGAGAAACAGGTGAAATTTTGATGATGTAAAGATACTTTTCATAAAGAAAGATTTTGAGTTAATACTAAATGGATCCTTGTATACATGGGTTTTATTTCCTTGAGGATCTGTAAGATCTAAGGTACAGACTATTCGAAAAGCACCGTGTTATGGTAATGTTAAAAGATTGTTTGATTGATACGGGGATATGTTGTTGAGGATATGGTATAAATTGAAGTTTCCTTATCTTTGCGTCAAAATAATTAGCATGAAAAAAATCGACATTCTGTTTCTTTTCGCATTATTTGTGGGTCTGCAAACCTGGGCACAGAAGGATACTATTCGACTGGTAAATGAAGATTTATTGGTGGGAGAAATAGAAAAGCTGGACAAAAATGTCTTGACATTCAGCACGGCATACAGTGATTCTGACTTTAAAATCGAATGGGACAAAGTTCTGGAAATCAGAAGTCGACGCACATTCATCATGGCTTTTTCGGATGGAGACAGGTTTACAGGTCAGTTGACCAGTATTCCCGAGGAAGAAAAGATCGTCAGGGTCGAATTTGATGGTCAAACTGCAGAAGAGTCACTGAAAGATCTGATTTTTCTCGAACCCATAGGGTCCGGTGTCTTTAGTAACCTCTCTATCGACGTGGATTTGGGAATCACACTTACAAAGGCAAATAACCTGCGTCAGTTGAATACATACCTGGGAGGCACCTATTTGGCCAAGAAGTGGAATGCCAATGGTTTTTTTAAAACAGTCTTGAGCAGCCAGGACGAAGTGGCCGACATTCGAAGGATGGATGCTGAATTGGGCGGACAATATTATCTTCCTCATGACTGGTTTGTGACTGCGACAGCAAAATTTCTGGCCAACGATGAGCAGCTACTCGATTTGAGGCAAACCTACCAGGGTGGTGCCGGATATTATTTCATCCACAATAACTCCATGTATTTTGCGCTTAGTGGAGGTTTAGCTGTGACTTCTGAAACCTATTCGAATGACAACCCAGATAGGAACAGCGCAGAAGGTTTTTTCGGACTCGGTTTTCAAAAATACTCGATTGGTGATTTGAGCTTTCTCACCACAGCTGTGGTTTACCCAAGTTTGACGGAATCGGGAAGATATCGTGTCGATTTGAACGGTGATATGAAGTACGATCTGCCGCTGGATTTCTACATCAAATTGAGTATTACCTATAACTATGATAGTCAGCCGACTGAAGGTGCAGCAGATTCCGACTATGTCTTCACGACTTCCTTCGGATGGGAGTTCAACTAGTTTTTGAAGGGCAAAGGGGCGATTTGAGGGTCTGATTCTCCCAGGTAGCGCCTGCTTCCGAGATACCGTCCGGTGTTGAATTCATCGTAATTCGGAGCGTTTGAATCTATGGAACCGATTTTGACTCGACCCGAGGAATGAATGAATTCGCCCCGGTCGTTGCCGAGCCAAATGGCCACATGTGTAACCCGTTGACGTGTGCTGTCAGTAGCCTTTTTTCCAAAAAACATCAAATCCCCTTTGGTAAGAGACTCAAAAGAGAGTTCCGGGTCAACATCTTTTCCCGCCATGATCTGCTGCGAAGCATCACGTGGTATAATGAGTCCATTCATGCGAAACGCTGTTTTGGTAAAGCCGCTGCAATCCATTCCTTTGGACGAGGTGCCTCCCCAGAGATAGGGTGATCCGAGCAGGGAACGAGCGTACAATTCCAATCTATCGGGAGAGGGGTTCAGCTCATCGAGCCAATCCAGGTAGACCTCAGCCTCATCGCGTCTGACATATCCGATTCTACCGTCCGGGTAAGCCACTTCGAAGTATTTTTCATCCTTCCCGGTCAATTTCAACAGGGATCCCAATACCAGATCACCCTGGATTTGAAGCTCATTGTCTTTTGAGGCGTATACATGACCGGAAGTTTTCAAATAAATCATCTTGGGTGCAGTTGACCAACTGTCATATTCTTCTTGGGCCATCAGCTGAACCCCGCCGTGGTCCACCCACGAGATATATTGATCAGGGGTCTGAACCCGGTAGAAATCTCCTTCGATCTTCAGGACCTTCAGACCGGTTCCCAAAATGGCCTGGGTCGCAAGTTCAGCTGAATGCCTGGGAGCTGAGCGTATGTTTGCAACAGAGTTGTTGACCACCGCATAAGGGTGGTTGCCAATGCTCGTGTCAGGGAGCAAAGACACCTCATTGTTTATTGATGTATTAAAGGGCTCCAGTTCCTCTTTCAGTTGTTCAAGGGCTTCGGGCTGATCGGTTTCCCCTTTGATTCGGATGACATTGCGATCACTCACAATCTCAATGTCATAGACGGCAACTCGCTTGTCAGGAGCGAATTCGTTTTCAATACGGTCATTGATTTCGGAGATCTTACGTGCGTTTTCGTTGTCGGAGCATGAGACGACCGACAGTATCAGGATCAAACTCAGAGCGAACCAAATTCTTGTCAAATTGGTGAGGGTTTTCAATTTGCTTAAAGCCATCATAAAAATCAAAATTTAGAGTCGTTTTCGAATCCAGGAAAGCAGGTCGAAAAAATTCTGTGGGGCAACACCATGACCCACAGGGTATTCCTTATACTCGTGTTCAATCTTCAGTTTATCGAGAAACTCCGGGGTTCTTCGCGCCCATTCCACCGGGATCACCTGATCCACAGTCCCGTGAGAAGCAAAGACATCGAGATCTCTGTAGGTATTCGCCTCAAGGGGCATTTTGATCAGCTTTTGGTTGACATAGCCGCTCAGCGCAATTACATGTTGAATCTTCCCCGGATGATTCAGAGCGTAGGCGAGACTCAATATCGTGCCCTGGCTGAAGCCCATCAGAAAAATACGGGTCGGATCTGGCTTGTATTTGTCTAGAAGCCCTTCGATAAAGACGTCGATCGATTTCAGAGCGGTGTTGGCCTCCTCCAAATTTGAAAAATTGTCCCGATCAGCTTCAAAATTTATCGAATACCAGGCATAGCTCCCAAATCCTATGGACAAAGGTGCCCTTACGCTGACAATCAGGAGCTCAGATGGCAACTCTTGTGCGAAGGAGAACAAATCCTGTTCATTGCTCCCATATCCGTGAAGCATAATGAGCAAGGGAGGCCCGTCAAGATTGTCAGTCGGTTTTCTGATAAGATATTCCAAATTGAGATCGGACATGAATTGTATGAATTTGCTAATGTTGCAGGTAAGAACTGATCAACCAATGGATCGAAACCATTCCTGGAACTGATCGCCAAGCAGGGGTACTTTTCTTTCTTCTCCCTGAATAGCTCCAATCAGGCCAATGATCCAGAGGACAAAAACTCCAAGGCTGAGAATCCAGTCCAACCAGTCGAAATCGCTGAAGCGCTGCAAGAAATTGACAATCAATGCCGTTAAGAAAATACCAAGGGCCTGCCTGATATGAAAGGCCGCGAAGTAATTCTGTTTGTTTTGGTTCAGGACGAATGCGATCACCGTTCCGATGATCGTGATATAGCTGATTATTGCAATGGTTTTTCCTTCTGCAACAGTTTGATTGTACATGGCATTAGTTTTTTAGATCACCAACTGATTTCGAGCGAATATTCCCAGGGCCTGACCTTTGAGGCTTTTTCCCAGAAAAGCCGAATTGTGGGATTTGCTTCTTATCATCTCCTCCTCAAACACATATTCCCTGTCAGGATCAAACAATGTGAGATCCGCGCATGCATTTTCCTCAATAACCGAAGGTGGAAGGCCAAACCGCTTTTGTGGATTTGTCGTCATGCATTTGACGAAAGACTCGATGCCAACAAGGTTTGAAACACTTCCAAAAAGTGTTTCCAAACCGATTGTTCCTGAGAGGCCATTTTCAAATTCCACTTTTTTGTTTTCAATGTCTATTGGGTTGTGGTCACTCACAATCATGTCAATGGTCCCATCCTGAACTCCTTTTATCAAGGCTTTGACATCTTTGGAGGTTCTCAAAGGAGGATTCACCTTGAAATTTGAATCAAATGAAGCAATTTCTTCATCGGTCAGCGACAAATGGTGGGCAGAAACGCTGCAACTCACATCGAGTCCTTTCTTTTTTGCCTCTCGAATGAGCTTAACAGCACCTGCAGTCGTGATGGTTGGGATGTGAAGCTTTCCTCCCGTATACTCCAGCAGATAAAGGTCTCTAACAATCTGCAATTCTTCCGACAGGTTGGGAACAGCGTTGAGACCCAGTTTGGTCGTTGCGGGACTTTCATTGACAAAACCATGGCTTCCGATGCTGTCGTCTTGTGGAAAGCTCATGATCAAACCGTCAAAATTCTGAGCGTAGAGCAAGGCAATCTTCAATAGATTCGCGTTTTCAATGCCTCTTGAGTAATCGCTGAACGCAACGGCCCCGGAGTTTTTCATGTCGTAGAGCTCTGCGAGTTCCTTTCCTTGTGCTCCCTGCGTCAGATTCGCAATTGGGAACAGGGCAACAGCCGAACCTGCACTCTTCTGGATGAGAAACTCGACCTGCGATTTGTTGTCGATTACCGGATTCGTATTCGGATTTACAGCCACTTTGGTAACTCCGCTGAGAGCCGCTGTTCTCAAACCATTCTCAATGGTATCCCTTTCTTCAAAGCCGGGCTCCCCAAAAGAAACGCTCGTGTCGAACCAGCCGTTGGACACGTGTAGATTATTAATCTTAATCTCCTTGCATTTTGGGGGAAGCTCAATTTTTTTCCGAATGACCTTGATCACTCCTTTTTCGATCAGTATATCCCTTGTTTGTTGATGGTATTTTGAGTTTTCATCAATTATCCTGGCAGATCTCAGAAGTACGTCCATTGGCGGATGGTTAATTTTTAAAGAATTTTTGAATAAGCATTTCCAGAACTAAGAAGATCAGAGCAAAAATAGTAAATAATTGCCACAAACTTCTACTTGAAAACATGTCATTTAGCTCGCGCAGACCTTCCTCCGGGGTGGATAGCAATTTGATCTGATTGCTGCCCTCTGCGAGTCGGTTGAGATTCGTATAGCCGCGACGGATCAACTCCCGGTCGTAATTGAATGCCTCTTCAGAAAGCACTCTGCTTTGATCGACGACCTGGTAAACTCCGGGGAGGAGCGGGTAATCTTTCGTGAAGAGCTGAACCTCCTTTGACGTGTTTTTCTGTAGGGGGATATACTCCTCTTTGCCGTTCGTTATTTTGAGGGCATTGCCGCTGAGAGAATCATTACTGACCTGAAGCTCGTTCGCTCTGCCAATAATGGTGTAGACACCGTCAGCTTGATTCTCGGGTAAAGAGAAATTGTAGAACAACGGAACGATCAAAGGGGAATCGCGAAAATTCGACTGTTCGCCTTTCAGCGGGGAGGATATCCAAAATACCCTGTTCTTTCCGACTGGAATTTCACTGGCAAAAGGGCTGCCATCATCAAAGCTGATCAGAGGTGCTGAGGATCTGAAATCCGTTTCGATTCCGTAAGTGGCTTCCGGATAATCAAAATTATTTACCTCGCCTTTGAATACATTGTTAAAAAAAGGATGGTCGTCCGAGACCGAGATAATTGTCTTTTGCCTCTCGAATTCAGACGAGACCCTTCCAATGCCCAAAGCACTGAAAATCGATTGATAGGAGGCCAGATCAGGTTGGGCTGAAGGTATTATGACCAGGTTGCCAATCTCTTGCACATAAGGATTTAAGCTTTTGATCAATGGTGCCGGAACCTTGTCCAGCTCGTTGAGGACAATCAGGTCGTAATCCTGTATTTCACCCTGGTTGAGATTCGACAGTTCCTGAAATGTCAGCTCAAAGGAATCACTCGTGTAAATGCGCTGAATATAATTGGAATAGTCTCCAATGACCAGGACCTTGGGCTTGATGGGTTCGGGGAGAGTGAAAAACAGGGAGTTGTCGAATCCGAGTCTGGGGTCAGAGAATATCATCGCTCCGTTGCCCATTGTTTCAGGAGGGACGCTGAATTCTACAGTGGCATCGTTCCCTTTGTCTATGGATACAGAAGACTTTCCGAAAAGTTGGCCGTTCAAAACCAGTGATACGCTGAGATTCTCCTCATCAATGTTCTGAGCCTGTATTCTGCCGCTGATTTTCAATTCATTTCGGTCAAAGGCACTGATCCAAAGACTGTCGAGACTCAGGTTCTGAAAGCGATCCGGTCGAACCGGAATAAGGTAGTATCGGTTCCGATCCCTTTTAGGCAGCGTGTCGATCTCATAAGTCGAGGTTCGAAAGTCGGAAAAAATATAAACGTCTGACCCTGCATATCTTTCGTTGTCTGTGATTGTCTCGGCTTCCAAAAAAATTTGAGACAGGTCCTTTCGAACGGGGTAGTATGTTATTCTTGTCAATTCCTGCCTCAGTAGGTCTGATTGAAGGTTTTCCTGTATTTTGTCGTTGGTTATCAGGGCAAAGTCGCCTGGAAAGCTCTGAAGCTCGTCGATCAGGATTCGTTTCGTATTCTGCAGCAACTCAGATCCATTATTGTCTGCAGCCTGCATGCTTAGGGAATTGTCAAGGTAAATGATTGTTTTGCGGTTCTCCTGACCGTCAGTTTTTTTCATTACCGGCTGTGCAAAGGCAAGGATCAGACAAGTTAGGGCCAACAAGCGGGACGCCAGGATGAGCAATTTCTTGATCCTCGAGCTTTTTCTGGACTCCAGCTCGATCTGTCGAAGGAATTTCACATTTGTAAAAGCTTCTTTTTTAAATCGTTGGAGTTGAAATAAGTGAATCAGTATCGGGATGATCAATACCAAGAGAAGTGCCAGAATTTCTGGATGATTGAATTGCATCTTTCCCAATTGCTTTTCCCAAAAATAGGAATTTATTTCACAAGAAACGGGATTGGATTACTCGGATACCAGTTCACTTACCTGTCCTTCAGAATCGATCTTGAACCTTTCATATTTATTCCTTTTTCTTTTCATTAAAACAAGCTCTGTCGCCTTCTCAGTGAGATCCGTTGTAATGAATTTTCCCTTGTAACGCGAAGTGATCGTTTCCATTGGGGTATGACCGACGATATGGACTTTCGACTTGTATTTGCTGAGCATGCCATCTAACTGTTTGCCCAGGGTGTCAGATAGTGCATAACCCCGATACCAAAACGGACTCACGTCGCTGTAGAAAAAATACTTCATTTTCAGCCACCTTTCAGGATCATAGGATGCGCTGTCGGCATATTCTTTGGTAATGTCCAGATACATGTCTTCCTGCATGTATTTGTACACCTGATCGTTGAATTCCTCGATATAGGGTGTGCCGAGGTCGACGATACCACCATGGGCCAGTATCATCCCGTCTATTTTTATAACGGAAGGTTTGCTTGTCAGCCAGGCTCCGAGATAGGATTTAGTAGGATGATACATGTGATCATATCCCACTTTATAGGCTATGGAAAGCGCTTTCTCCTTGCGACTCAAATACCTCAAATCTTTGGTTGTGATCATAATTTCATGATTTCCAAGCAACAGGTGAACCTTACCTCCTTGTTTTTTAGCTTGGGGCTCCAATTCATGGATGAACCAGAGTGCCTTGGTAACATCATCTCCGCGGTCAAACTGATCGCCTAAGAAAACCAAATGCGCTTTTCCTGCTTGCCACTTGAGTTCTGAATTGATCACGCCTGCCTTCTTGAGAAGATTGATCAGATTGTCATACATCCCGTGAACATCTCCTACGAGATATACCGAATCTACTCCTTTAAAAACTCCTTTTTCTCTGGGAAAATCAGGTCTTAGAAGAACGGATTCAATGCCCGATTCCTCGCCTCCAAACTCCAATCTGACATTCTGATTCGGTTTTTCTTTCGCACTGAAGCTGTGAACCCTCGAGACTTTTGTGGTGCTTTCTTCGATCGTATTCCCGTTTTCATCTTTCAATGCGACTTTGCCGTGTTGACCTTTGTTGGTAATCCAATTAATGGTCATGCCTGAATCCAAAGAAACATACAGGGAATAGGTTCCATCATACTTCATGGTCTCCTGCAGCCTCCCTGTATCCGATATGGAAAACGCCAGGCTCAAGCCGGCCATTACCAAGATTATGAGGCTCAATAGAAATGAACCTGCATATTTCTTTTTAGTATTCATATTGATGCTTGTGTTTTGCCCGGCATGCTCGATCGATTTTCTCCTTAACCGTTGAGGGGTTATTGATGTCTTTATAGAACCCATTTATATAGTCGAGCACATCCGACCGTGATTTTTCCTCTATGTAATCAGCCTGATTAACCTCGTTTACAATCTTTGGCTGCAAAGCTTTGAAGAATTGAATTTCGCTGCCGTACCCATTTTCGCGACAGAGTCCTCTGAAAATCCTTGTCCGGACACTCGTAATGCCCATACCCTCCGGTGGAACGGCATACGGAGCATCAACAAGGCCCGAATAATCGAAATCATAAGGCACCGCTACAGGCAACGATCCACCTTCTTTTCGCATGATTTTAATGTTATGACGTTCCGGAACGGACCAGTCAAGATTTCCGATCATGTATTGAAACAGGGCAAGCTTGTCCATATTGTCTTTGTCGAGTGCCTCTTGATTCCGCAGGAGTCCGTCAAACTCTTTCATGTCATTTCTCTTCGCCAGGTCTTTGATCGACTCAATCAGAAAGCCAAAATGCGTAGAGCTGTTCTCTGGTTTTTCAGAGTCGACATAAGTGATTCGGCAGGGTCTAACATTAAAGCTATAAGGAGATACCTGATTGTAAAGTTTATAGATCAGATACTCTTTCTCCACGAACTCCTGAAAGCTCTTGCTGTTCTTGCAATGGCTGACAAGCTTGATCTTTTTCTGCTTGTCAAAGGGGGTGTCCTTTGTGTCAGAATTTTTGAAATTCAGAAAGAGTGGGGGTATTCTGCACGTGGATTTCATTGTACGGGTATGACCCCGCACTTTTGCGCGTGAGTTCAATTCATGGGTCGTTCCGTCAGCTTCGTTCCAGCTGATGACCACAGGATGGTAATTGCGCTCCTCAACATCGCGATAAACTTCTTTCATATTCATGGTCATCGTGAAATCCAAGACCTCATCAGTTTGAAAAAGCTTCTTAACCTTTTGAGAATGAACTAGAAGGGTTGAGAGGATAAAAAATAGAATTAGGGACAGTTGTTTTTTCATTGGTTAGAATGTAACGTGAATGCCTTAATTTACAACTTTTTCAATTCCCTTGGATTGAATCACTTCGAAAGAGTGGGCATTGATCTTCAACGGACCTGCAAGAGGATTGCTCAGGGCAAGCACAAAATAGATCAATGTGCCTATAAATAAGTTGTACAAGGTTACGAAGCCCAATGAAATTAAATCAATCGGGTACACGGTATAGAAGACCCACATAAAGAGAAGCCCGAGGCAAAGAATGTAAATCAGGTTGGGTATCAGGACCGTTTGAGAATAGACTCGGACTTGCATCAATTGAATGATACGATCCAAATTGCTGAGTAGCTTGCTCTTGATCATTGCGTCATCAGCGTTTGCAACGGCTAAACTTGCCGTTAGCATATAAGCTTCCTTCAAGCGTTTCGTCGCATCAGAGAAATAGGGGTTGGAGTTAACGGTTTTCCATTCGTCTCGAACGGTCAAATCAATGTATTCGATGATTTTACCACGGATCACATCATTTTGAGGGTTCTCGATAATGTTGAGGATCAAAGCCGAATTCACAAGCAGGGAAGCTTCTTCCTCCAGGGAATCAATGATTTTGCCCTGTGCAACGCGCTCATTGGCGTAGCTCAGAGAAATGAGAAGGGCGATCAGTCCGGCTGTAACCCGGAAGAGTAAACGGCCTACCTTCTCGTGTTGCTTTTTGAGATGGGGAGCCACGTACTTCTTGACTACCAGGATTACCGCAATACCAATCAATCCAATAGAAAGAGTAGTCAAAATTAGGCCCTGCCAAAAAGAAAGATCAAGTATGAATTCCAGCATAAAACGTGAATCGTAACCCTGTTAATACGAAGTAAATATAGAAAAATGCGGGCTACAAAAAAAGCCGCCAGAGTGGCGGCTTTTGAAATTGTTTGGCAATGTTCAAATTTATTTGACCTTAGGGGCTTTTTGTTTCAAAAGGGCCAATTCGATAACCTCCATCATATCGGTCACATAGTCAAACTTAAGCCCCTTGAGATATTCGGGCTTGATGTCTTCCACGTCCTTTCGATTGTCAGCGCTCAAAATGATTTCCTTTATGTTGGCTCGCTTGGCAGCCAGGATTTTCTCCTTGATACCTCCTACGGGAAGAACTTTGCCTCTAAGGGTAATTTCACCGGTCATCGCCAATCTCGATTTGACTTTGCGGCGCGTGAATGATGAAACAAGAGAAGTCAGCATCGTTATTCCGGCGCTGGGTCCATCTTTGGGAGTAGCCCCTTCTGGCACGTGTATATGCACATTGTTCTGACTTATCGTGCTAAATTCGATTTCGAGCTCCTTGGCATGAGCTTTGATGAATTCCAGCGCAATGGTTGCGGATTCCTTCATGACCTTGCCCAGGTTTCCGGTGATGGTCAGTGCGCCTTTGCCTTTCGAAAGAATGGACTCTATGAACAGGATGTCTCCACCGACACTCGTCCAGGCCAGACCCGTTACCACCCCGGGAATGTCATTGCCCTCGTACTTGTCTCTCTCCAGGTGCGAAGGTCCCAGGATGGACTCAATCTCACTTTCTGTGGGCTTTACAGAATACTCTTCTTCCATGGCCAATGACTTGGCAGCATAACGAACCAGCTCTGCCAATTTCTTTTCCAGCCCGCGGACTCCGGATTCACGGGTGTATCCGGTCACTACTTTCTCAAAAGCCTTTTTGCTGATTTTAAGGTGCTTGGATGTCATTCCATGCTCTTTCAGCAACTTGGGAAGCAGGTGCCTCTTACCAATTTCGATCTTTTCTTCCACCGTGTAGCCGCTCACTTCAATAATTTCCATTCGATCTCGCAGGGCCCATGGGATCGTGCCCAGGCTATTCGCCGTGGCGATGAACATGACCTTTGAAAGATCGTAGCCTACCTCGAGGTAATTGTCATAGAAGTCTTCATTTTGCTCCGGATCCAGGACTTCGAGCATGGCAGACGAAGGGTCCCCGGAATGACTCGAGCCCAGCTTGTCAATCTCATCGAGCACGAATACGGGATTCGAAGTCTCAGCCTTTTTGATGCTTTGAACGATTCGCCCGGGAAGCGCCCCGATGTAAGTCTTTCGGTGCCCCCTTATTTCAGCCTCGTCACGAAGCCCTCCAAGTGACATTCGCACGTATTTTCGACCCAGTGACTCTGCTACGGATTTTCCAAGTGATGTTTTTCCTACACCAGGAGGTCCATACAGGCAAATGATGGGAGATTTCATGTCTCCTTTCAGCTTGAGAACGGCGAGGTGCTCAATAATCCTCTTTTTGACCTTTTCCAGCCCGAAATGATCCCTGTCGAGAATTTTCTGAGCTCTTTTGAGGTCGAAGTTGTCCTTTGAGAATTCTCCCCATGGCAATTCGAGCAACAGGTCGAGATAGTTTCTCTGAACTGAGTACTCTGCCACCTGAGGGTTCATGCGCTGAAGCCTTCCGATTTCTTTCTCAAACGTTTTGGCGATTTCCTCACTCCACTTTTTGGTTTTCGCCAACGCCCGCATCTCCTCGATCTCCTCATCGTGCGAAACGCCTCCAAGCTCTTCCTGGATCGTTTTCATCTGCTGATGGAGGTAATATTCCCTTTGCTGCTGATCCATGTCTTCTCGGACCTTCGACTGAATATCATTGTTCAGTTCAAGCCTTTGAAGCTCTATATTCATTTTTTTCAGAGTGAATAAAGCTCTGTTTTTCAAGTTATCAATTTCAAGTATCTCCTGTTTTTCTTTAATCTCAAGATTGAGGTTTGAGGAAACAAAATTCACCAGGAAAGAATCACTTTGTATATTCTTTATGGCAAAGGAAGCCTCAGTGGGAAGATTCGGGTTCTCCTTGATTATTTTTAGCGCAATGTCTTTTATCGAATCAATGATCGCCTTGAATTCACTGTCATTTTTCGCAGGTGGTTTCTCCTTTAATTCCAGCACCTTGGCGGTCATGTAAGGTTCCTGTTGAACGAGTTCCTTTACCTTGAATCTCTTCTTGCCTTGAAGCACGACCATTGTGTTTCCGTCGGGCATTTTCAGGATTTTCAGAATCCTGGCAACCGTACCCGACATATAGATGTCGTTGACTCCGGGGTTCTCAGTTGCCTCATTGATCTGAGCGACAACTCCAATCGTTTTATCCCCTTTATTGGCTTCTTTGATCAATTTGATCGATTGGTCCCTGCCCGCCGTTATTGGAATCACCACACCCGGAAACAACACGGTATTCCTAAGAGGAAGAAGTGGCAACACTTTCGGCACATCTTCTTTTTTCATTTCCTCTTCATCCTCCGGGGACATAAGCGGGATCAACTCCGCATCTTCGTCGAGTATGTGTTGCAGTGACAAATTGTCAATATTCATAAATTTCGCTCTGCTCATGTTCTTTTTCAGTCATTTTGACATTCCTGACACGATTTGTGAATCGATGCACAAATGCCGTATAATATCTAAACTATTATTTAACAAGGGTTTAGTCAATAGTCAATTGCTCTTGCTTTAACTGTAACTCAATTCCTGTGCCAATTACTGATTTCGTGGGCCCTCATTGGGGCCTGCAAAAAATCGTACTTTTATTTGAGCAAGTGTAACAACAGAACAATTGAATTGTCTTTTTATCAGAAGTTGAGTATTGCAAGTTAGAAACGCACATATAGATCAGTTGATTGAATCGTGTAAGAAGGGCAGTCAGAGCGCCCAGTTTGAGGTGTATCAGCTCTATTACAGGGCCATGTTCAATACCTCGCTGAGGATTGTTCAGAACAGTTATGAAGCCGAAGATGTCATGCAGGAGGCTTTTTTGAATGCATTCACGAAGCTCGATTCTTTTAAAGGCGAGGTCGCATTTGGAGCCTGGTTGAAACGGATCGTCATTAACAGGAGCTTGACCCAATTGAAAAAGAGAAGTCGCTTAAACGAAACCAATCTCGAAGTGGTCGATTACAAGCTGGAAGGCGACAGCGCAGAAGAGGGGATGAGCGAATTGGATCTGACTCATTCCAAGGTGCAGGAAGTATTGCACGCCATGGATAAGCTCAAAGACAATTACAGGGTCATTTTGCACCTGAGTTTGATCGAGGGGTATGACAATGAGGAAATAACGAAGATTCTGCAGATAAGCAATGAGAACTGCAGGACAACAATATCAAGGGCCAAAGCCCGGTTGAGAAGAATACTGATGGAAGCATCGGCAGTAAATTAAATGAGATGAAAATGAATCTGGAACAATATTTCGACAAGAACAAAGAGATGTTCGACGCTTATGAGCCGAATGAAGGTCATTTCGAGCGATTCCGGGCAAGATTGGAGAGCCAGGACAGCAATTCTGGTGGAAGAAGCAGTTTTTCATATTACATAATGGCTGTTGCAGCGTCCGTATTGCTGGTTTTCGGTTACTGGCTGGGCAACTTCAATTCGAACAAGGGCATTGAACTCGCAGATGTGTCTCCCCAGATGGAAGAGACTCAAAATTTCTACGTCTCTACCATCCGCAAGGAAATGGAGACAATAAGTGGAAAGAGAACAGAAGAAAACACCAGGATCATAGATGACGCCTTCAAGCAATTGGAGATTCTGGAAACAAATTATCAGAAGCTGACCTTAGAGCTCAAGGAAAGCGGCGCTGATAAACGCGTCATACACGCAATGATCACGAATTTTCAGAAGCGTTTGTACGTTTTGGAGAATTTGATGGATCGACTCGAGGAGTTAGAAGTTATGGCTCCCCAGGAAAACAAAGTTTAAAATGAACACGAATCAAAATTTAGAAGTGATGATTAAAAAAATAACAATTCTATTTATAGCCCTGTTGGTTTTTCCGGCAGTGGTGAATGCAAACCCAATCGATAAGCGTTGGGCCCATGAGAAGAGCAAGACTATTAAAAAGGAATTCAGCGTGAATTCGGATGCTCTTTTGAGAATCAATAACAAGTATGGAAATGTCGAAGCTGTCTCCTGGGATGAAAACCGGGTTGAGATTGAGGTGACCATCACAGTTTCGGGCAATAATGAATCCAAAGTGGATAGCCGGTTGAAGCAGATTGATGTCAAATTCAACAGCAGTGCCAGCGAGGTGTCTGCCAAAACGGTCATTGAAAGCTCTTCGGGATGGTGGAACACAGGAAACAAAATGAATTACCAGATTGACTACAAGATCAAGGTGCCTGTCACGAACAGTGTGAATCTCACCAATGACTACGGCAGCATTTCACTCAACGAGATCAAAGGCTCTGCCCGCATAAACTGCGACTACGGAAAAATCCTGATCGGAAGTCTCTTTCACGAAGACAATGAGATCAACATAGACTATACGTCCAATTCGGTGATCGAATTCATGAATACCGGAAAGATCAATGCGGATTATTCCCAATTGACCGTTGAGAAATCCAAGAGCATTAAACTCAATGCAGATTATACGGATACGAAAATCGAAAATATCGAGGATCTCAATTTCGTATGTGACTATGGAAAAATTGACGTGGGCAGTGCAAATACCATTGATGGGCACGGAGATTACCTGACCATGCGCTTTGGCAACATTTATAAGAATCTGACTGTAGAGGCTGACTACGGCAGCATCAAAGTCGATAAGTTGATGAAGGGCTTTGAACTGGTTAGCGTACGGTCTGACTACACCGGCATAAAAATGGGACTGGAAGACGGGATTTCCTTTGATTTCACGGCCAAACTGAGCTACGGCGGATTCGATTATGACGCAGATAATATCAATTACCTGAAAAAAATCGTCAAATCGTCTTCTAAATTTTACCAGGGCTATGTGAACCAGGAGAACTCAGGATCTGTAATAGACATTGTCTCAGACTATGGTGGCGTTAAGCTTTACCACAAATAATCATGAAAACTAATTTAAATCTAAAAGTAAAAAGAATGAAAACTACTGTCTTTAGAACACTAACGGTGCTCACGCTTCTTATAGGTATTACAACGACTTTGCATGCCCAGCGCGTCAAGGGAAATGGAAAGCTCATCGAAAAGACGCGCCAGGTAGGTGATTTTGACGCCCTGGGTGTATCGGGTTCCTTTGATGTCTTTTTGGTAAAAGGCCAGGAAGGAAAGGTCATCGTAAACGTGGAGCAAAATTTAGAGCCCTATTTGATCACAGAAGTGCAGAATGGAACCCTCAAGGTAAAATGGAAAAAAGGTAGCAATGTTCGAACTACAAAGAGCACCAAGGTTACGGTTCACTTTGAAGACCTCAGTGGGGTGGCCCTTGCTGGCTCGGGAGATATTGTTTCACGAGACCCTATTGCAACGGATGAACTGGACATTGCAGTGGCCGGTTCAGGTGATATAAGGCTTGAGCTTGACGCCATGGAATCCAATGCAGCGATTTCGGGCTCTGGAGATATTGAGTTGAGTGGAACAAGCAAGTCATTTGAGGCCGCTGTTGCCGGTAGCGGGGATATCAAGGCCTATGAACTCAAATCGGAAAAAGCTGAACTGAAGATTTCAGGATCAGGAACCATTCACGCCAATGTGGCCAATGAACTCTATGCTCGTATCTCTGGCTCAGGAAACATAAAATACAAGGGTAATCCGCCAATTGAAGACGTAAAAGTAAGTGGGTCCGGCAACGTCAGTACTTATTGAGGCGGCAAGCGCTTCAGCGAGCTTACCGTAGCAATAGAATCGCAGAGTTCGACGCTGATCAGCAACGAGCTCTGCTTTCCTTGTCCCTCGATCCAGTACAATCTACAGGGCTCATTTTTTACCCGGCTCTTTGAGAAATCGATATCCCCGTTTTTCAGGATGGCGCGTATGTCCAGACTGTCGGCTTCTGCCTCTTTGAGATTCTGTTCAATCTGATCCCCATATACGAGTTGCTTTCTTTCAATGATATTTAGAATCCGATCATTGGGCATCCAGTTACACGAGGCCCTTTTCCCTCCCAGGAAGAAAAAAACAATAACTATTCCCATGGCAAACCCAATCCCGTAAAGGGTAAATCGCTGTCGCATATCATCCATTGCTACAGGATAAGAAGATTAATGTCTGTCAGTGGTAAATTGAACCAGTCAGCGATTTTCTTGTTGGTCAGAATTCCGTGATAAAAATACATGCCCTTTTGAAGGCTTTTGTCGAAACGGGCCGCATTCTCGATTCCTCCCATTTCTCCGATATTGAGCAAGTACGGGGTGAAGATGTTGCTGATTGAAACAGAGGCGGTTCTTGAGTATCGCGAAGGCACATTCGGCACGCAATAGTGGATGACTCCATGCTTGACCATGGTTGGATTGCTGTGCGTTGTGATTTCGGAGGTCTCGAAACAGCCTCCATTATCGATACTCACGTCAATCACAACAGCCCCGTCCTTCATTTGCTCAACCATGCTTTCTGTCACAACGACAGGTGTTCGGGTCTTACCTCTCAGAGCACCAATAGCTACGTCGCAATCGATCAGCGACTTGAGAAGGTTCTTGGGTTGAATGGTCGAGGTGGCGATAGGAAACTGTAGTTTGTGTTGAAGGTTCCTAAGCTTGGTCAGGGAATTGTCAAAAACCTCGACTTGAGCTCCCAACCCCAAAGCAGATCTGGCAGCGAATTCCGCCACAGTTCCTGCTCCGATGATTACGACCTTACTCGGCGGAACCCCACCAATATTGCCCAGGAGCAATCCGTTGCCCAGGTTGTTGTTGTTCATGATCTCTGCCGCGATCAATACAGATGCGATTCCGGCGATCTCGCTCAACGATTTGACCAGGGGAAAAATTCCGTGATCATCCTGAATATAATCGAAAGCAATCGCTGTGATTCTCTTTTCGGCCAGGGCCTTGAAAAAGGCTTTGGTCTGGGTTTTGAGCTGCATGGCCGAAATAAGGACACTCTGCGGATTCATCATCTTTATCTCATCCAGCGATGGTGGCTCGATTTTTAAAATGATATTGCAGGCGAAGACGTCATTGGTGTTGTAGGAGATTTTAGCTCCGGCCTCTGAATACTGATCGTCGCTGTAATTCGTTCCGTCACCGGCCCCGGATTCGACCATAATTCGATGTCCATTCGACGTTAAAGCCGCCACGGCGTTGGGTGTCAGGCAAATTCTTTTCTCTTCAAAATGGGTTTCCTTGGGAATTCCTATAAACAATTCATCTTTGCTTTTTCGGATCTCCAGCATCTCAGGTTTTGGAAGCAATTCCTCTTTGCTGAAAGGAGAAAGTTGTTTAGACATTTTTAGTCAGTTGAATAGTTCTGGAATCGTCCGGATTAATATCTATCCGAATGACAACCGAGTCTAAAGGTAGTAAATTTTCAACTTTTTCAGGCCATTCGATCAGGCACCAGTTTCCACTGTCCAGGTATTCTTCGAAGCCGATGTCAAACGCTTCTTCTTCGCGTTCAATACGATAAAAATCAAAGTGATACATACGGTCACCTTTACCTGTCACATATTCGTTTACAAGGCTGAAAGTAGGGGAGTTGGTCAGGTCCTTTACCCCAAGCTTAGCGGCAATCTCCTTGATGATCGTGGTTTTGCCGCTTCCCATTTCACCGTAAAACAGCAGGATTCGGGAATCTACTTCGCGAAGGAGGCTTTCCGCAACTTCTGAGATTTCAGCGAGCTTATAAATGGTCTTCATGAAAATCTAGCTGTGCTCCATTGAGTGATATACATTTTGAACGTCATCATCGTCTTCCAGTTTCTCCAGGAGCTTGTCCACTTCTCCTTCTTCCTCCTCAGACAGCTTTTTGGTGGTAGTCGGGATTCGTTCAAAACCGGAGGACAGGATTTCCATTTCCTTTTCTTCCAAAAACTTTTGAATGGCCCCGAACTGCTCGAAGGGAGCATATATGATGATTCCGTCTTCATCGTCAAAAACCTCCTCTACGTCGAAGTCAATCAGTTCGAGTTCGAGTTCTTCCAAATCCATTTTCACACTGGACGCGTCGATCCTGAAATTGCAAGTGTGATCGAACATAAAGACCACGGAGCCTGATGTGCCCAGCGTTCCGTTGCATTTGTTAAAAGCCGCCCTGACATTGGCAACTGTCCTGTTGTTGTTGTCGGAGGCCGTTTCCACAAGCACAGCAATTCCATGCGGCGCATATCCTTCAAAAAGCACCTCTTTGTATTCGGCCGTATCTTTTTCAGAGGCCTTCTTAATGGCTCTCTCTATGTTGTCCTTGGGCATGTTGGCCGCCTTGGCATTCTGAATGACGGCTCGAAGCCTGGAATTCGTTTCCGGATTGGGTCCTCCCTCCTTTACGGCCATGGCGATGTCCTTTCCTATGCGGGTAAAGGTTTTGGCCATAGCTGACCACCTTTTCATCTTCCTCGCTTTTCTGAATTCAAATGCTCTTCCCATAATTAATCTTTGTCGTAAGCTGGTTGTTCAAGTCAATTTTCACACCTGAAGAACGCCCAAATTGAATTTCTTTTCGATCGGGGCGTGATTGGCCATTTCGATTCCGGTGCTGATCCAGTGGCGCGTGTGCAGGGGATTGATGATGGCATCGGTCCACAAACGTGCTGCTGCATAATAGGGCGATGTCTGTTCCTTGTAGCGCTTGCGAATCGATTCCAGTATTTCTTTCTCTTTTTGTTTACTTATTTCTTCACCCTGTTTCTTCAGCTTGGAAGTTTCGATTTGGAGCAGAACTTTAGCCGCCTGATCACCCCCCATAACGGCGAGTTCAGCGCTGGGCCAGGCCACGATGAGCCTGGGGTCGTAGGCTTTTCCGCACATGGCGTAATTGCCCGCTCCGTAAGAGTTTCCCACGATAACGGTAAATTTGGGCACCACGGAGTTGGAAACGGCATTCACCATTTTTGCGCCGTCCTTAATGATTCCACCGTGCTCCGACTTGCTGCCCACCATAAAACCGGTTACATCCTGCAGAAAGACGAGTGGTATTTTCTTTTGGTTGCAATTAGCTATAAACCGGGTTGCCTTGTCTGCACTTTCCGAGTAGATTACACCTCCGAATTGCAATTCCCCTTTGGCATTTTTTATGACCTTTCTTTGATTGGCCACGATGCCCACAGCCCAACCGTCGATCCTGGCATAGGCACAGATGATCGATTTGCCGTAATTTGCTTTGTACTCCTTATATTCGGAATCATCCACAAGGCGATCGATGATTTTGTGAAAATCGTATTGATCTGACCTGGATTTGGGTAAAATTCCAAAGACTTCTTCTGGTTTTTCCTTAGGCTTGGATGCCTCGATGCGGTTGAATCCCGCTGTGTCAAAGCTACCTATTTTATCGACGATCTGCTTAATGGTGTCAAGTGCGTCCTGGTCGTCCTTGGCCTTGTAGTCACATACTCCTGAAATCTCCGTGTGGGTTGTGGCACCTCCCAATTCCTCGTTCTGTATGATCTCTCCAATGGCAGCCTTGACCAGGTAGCTTCCAGCCAGAAAGATGCTTCCGGTTTTGTCAACTATGATCGACTCGTCGCTCATGATCGGCAAATACGCCCCTCCAGCTACACAGCTCCCCATGACAGCTGCAATCTGGGTAATGCCCATACTGCTCATCACTGCATTATTTCTGAAGATTCTTCCGAAATGCTCTTTGTCCGGGAATATTTCGTCCTGCATGGGAAGAAAAACTCCCGCGCTGTCGACGAGGTATATGATGGGAATTCGGTTTTCAATGGCGATCTCCTGTGCCCGCAAATTCTTTTTGGCTGTGATTGGAAACCAGGCTCCCGCCTTGACTGTGGCATCATTGGCCACAACGACACACAATTTCTCCTTTACTTTACCAATTTTGACCACGACGCCCCCTGCAGGGCATCCCCCTTCCTCTTCATACATTCCGTCACCTGCAAATGCCCCAATTTCAAGAGCATCCCCGGGTTTGTCCAGAAGAAAATCAATACGTTCACGCGCTGTCATTTTTCCGTCTCCATGGAGTTTGGCGATGCGCTCTTTCCCTCCACCCAGACGAATTCGGCTCATATTTTTTCGCAGTTGGGATAGGAGAAGCTTGTTGTGATCCTCGTTGATATTGAAGTTTATGTCCATGTGGTCATGAGGTGTAAGAGCCGACTAAAATAACGAATTCTGTTAAACTCTGTTAAAATATTTTACATGTAAA
Organism: Flavobacteriaceae bacterium; assembly: GCA_024644725.1. GTDB lineage: Bacteria > Bacteroidota > Bacteroidia > Flavobacteriales > Flavobacteriaceae > Lutimonas. The sequence continues at coordinate 26,207 of JAHEHE010000026.1, forward strand.
TAAATACCATGGTAAATAAAATAATTTATCATATATTTGCCATGTAAAACACTAATAATTTAAGATGAAATCAATCCTCACTCTTGGAGGCAGTAACAGCAGAGAGTCAATCAACAAGAGATTGGCCGAGCATGCCGGCTCCCTAATCCAAAACGCAGAAGTCATAAACCTCGATCTCAATGATTACAGTATTCCGTTGTATTCTATAGATGAAGAGAAAGCAAACGGTTTTCCTGGGGATTTAAAGAAATTGAATCAGCAAATAGCCGAATCTGACGGCATTGTATTGTCTTTGGCCGAACACAACGGAGCTTACACGGCTGCGTTCAAAAATGCATTCGACTGGCTCTCACGCATAGAGTCGAAAACCTGGAGAAACAAACCTATGCTTTTATTGAGTACTTCCCCCGGAGCAAGAGGGGGGAAGTCTGTAATGGCCATGGCTTTGGACCGTTTTCCCCGTCATGACGGAAATATCGTCTTTTCCATGTCGTTTCCTTCCTTCAACGAAAATTTTAATAGAGATCAAGTCGTGAACCCCGAGCTCAAGGCCGAGTTGGATAAAGGCGTGAGACTGCTTGAAGAAAGTATCTGAGATGGGTGACCTGGCAAAAGACATAAATTCCAGTTTTCCAAGCGAGCATATAAAGGCATTGATCAACATCAAGTACACGGCAAGTTATCTGGACCAGATCGGTGCATCCATGCTCAAACCCTATGCGATTTCAGAACCTCAGTACAATATTTTGAGGATACTCAAGGGAGCGGGAAAACCAATCACGGTGAATCAGGTTAAGGAGAGAATGGTTCAGAAGTCTCCGAACACGACTCGACTAATGGATAAGTTATGTGAAAAGTCCCTGATCAAAAGGAGTCGTTGTGAGAATGACCGAAGGGTGGTGTATATAGAAATATTGGAGAAAGGCACAGAACTCCTCGAGGAGATTCGCTTTGATGGCTTTGAGCCTTATATGAAACAGCTCAGTAAGGCTGAGGCGATGCAGTTGAACCTTTTGTTGGACAAAATAAGAAAGTAAACGTTTAAAGAAATAAAGTTTGAGACATGAAAACTAATTTATACAAAGCATCGGAAAGAGGCTATGCCAACTATGAATGGTTGCAAGCCAATTATTCATTCAGTTTTGCCAATTACTACAATCCGGGCAAACAGAACTTTGGGGCCCTGCGCGTATTGAATGACGATGTCATTCAGGGAGGCGCCGGTTTCGGTGAGCATCCTCATCAAAACATGGAGATTATTACCATTCCCCTGCAAGGTTCTTTAAAGCATAAAGACTCTATGAGCAATACCTGGATTCCACTCCATAGCGGAGAGGTGCAGGTAATGTCTGCGGGCAGCGGGGTTTATCATTCAGAAAGAAACAATTCCTCGACAGATTTCATCAATCTGTTTCAACTTTGGATCATACCCGACAAAATGAACATTGACCCGGCTTATGATCAGAAAAAGTTTGAAAAGGAGGACAGGCACAACCAACTCCAGACCTTGGTATCTTCTCATGATGACAGGGAGGACCCATCGAGTCTGAAGATTCATCAGGATGCCCGTATCTCAAGGATAGACCTGGATGCGAAGAAGAACTTTATATATCATCCAAAATCAGACCAGCACGGGGTCTATGTCATGCTGATCTCAGGTCAGGTCAGCATCGGAGGCGTTGAACTGAATCAGAGAGATGCCCTGGGCGTCTGGGAAACCGAGTCATTTGAACTGAAAGCCCAAGAGGCATCGGAGGTCCTGCTGGTTGAGGTGCCGATGAATTTCTAAGCGAAATGCCCTTGTGGTGGAAGAATATCAGATTTACGATCATATGATTTTGGATTTGACATTTTTTCATCGCTTTGTGTTTCGATTTTTTAAGGCATTCCTTATGTTTGCATCTTCTTAAACATTGTAGATTTGAATATGAGGAAGCTCAATGAGTTCATATGGGAAACCCATGGCATACATGCCGGTACGGAAAATGATCATGTCAAACACGGGATTGACCGGCTTGAGGATATCGTTGACAAGGCCATAGAGAAGAAGCATCCGAGCATCACTTTTATTATTCATTCCCCGCGACTTACAAATTTCAGGTACAGAGCTGAGAAGGATACCAATATCAAGTTTATACGAGGGGACCGTTCCTATCTGAATTATCCGAAACGCATCGCCAATTTAAGGGAGAAGTACCGGGGCCGAATCAACATCAAATACGGGGTTGAGTTGGAGTGGATGGGTCCGGATATCGGGCTTTTATGGAGCCGGTCAAAGATTTTCCAGGCTGAAGAGGCTGACTTTGTCATCGGATCCGTGCATTTTGCTCCTGAAGGGTTGCCCTATGATGGGAGCAAGGAAGAGGCTTTGGAGCTCCTGAAACTTAGGGGCTCACTTGAGAATTATTGGAACGGATACATCAATGAGATGATCGAGATGATCGAATCGTTTGGTGACATGATCCAGGTCGTAGGCCATTTGGACCTGCCAAAGCTAAATGTTGAGGTTCCACAGGTTTTACAAAATTTTGAAAGCAGCTCACATCCATTGGCCAACAAATTCAGGACCCTTTTGGAGATCATCGCAGACCGGGATCTTGCCCTGGATGTCAACATGGCAGGTGAGTTCAAAGGCGTCGGCGTTTATCCTTCTCAGAATATTTTAAAGCGGGCCTTTGAATTGCAGATACCTGTGGCCGTTGGCACAGATACGCATCACGTGAGATACTACGGTCATAATTTTCGCGAGAGTCTGGATTACATCAAGCAGGCCGGATATGAGCAGTACGTGAGCTTTTCCAAGTTGATCCCCGAGAAGAGAACTATTTTCGACGATCACGATCTTAAGGTCAAGTACACGATTTTAAACAAGGGGATTGAACTGCTCAATCAGCGTCTTGATGCACAAAGCAGGAGGATCATCCCGGATTTTTCTTTCGGAGGCTCTTTTTCAGAGTTTGTCGACATCTACAAGAATGCCACCGGAATGGGTGATTACAACGCAGTTCGTATCCGAAAGGGCAATAAATCGGTCACGGTTTCAAACGAGACCCCCATAGATTCCAAAATGCCTGTCAAAGGTTTGTTCTCAAAACATCTCGACAAACCGGGCATACTGTCCTCCCTGTTCAATTCACTTGCTTCAGAAGGGGTGAACGTGGAAACGGCCCGTCTCCATTCCAAGAATGACGGAACTGCCGTTGCCTTTTTAACACTGGGTCAACACAATGGGAACATTCAAAACGCCATTGATTTCGTTCGGGGAACCGACCAGGGTTCCTTTTTAGAGCTTGTTTTCAATGATAACACAGAGCTTCCCAATTTTTACGGTGAAGGAGTTTACCTCTATGAGTTGGATGGCGTTGAGCTCAAGATGGCACTCAGTGACAAAATGATCGTTACCAAACATGAAAACTCTCCCGGGGTTCTGCTCATACTTTTGTCGGCCCTGGCTTCCAAGCACGTCAATATCGTAGATCTGCGTCTGGGGAAAAGGAATAAAATAGGTTATTCGGCCCTCGCAGTTGAGGGAGATTCCAATGAGATCAAAGCTTTGTTGAACAAACTAGGGGAGCAGTATTACGAGGCCAATCTGATCGAGTTTCACAGCATGTAGAAAAGATTCACCGGAGGCTCCTTATTTTCGGAACAACTCATTCATATCTTTAAAGGACTTGAATTCCAAGGCATTGCCTTCGGGATCATTGAAGAACATCGTTGCCTGTTCACCAACCTGTCCCTTGAAACGAATGTAGGGTTCGATCACAAAGTCGATTTCGGCTTTCAGGAGTCTGTCTCTCAGCTCGTGCCATTGATCCCACTTCAGGACCACGCCGAAATGCGGAACCGGGACATCATGTCCATCCACCGGGTTTGAAGCACTTTTTACAGGTTCATAACCTTCTTTTTGATGAATCACGAGTTGGTGACCGAAAAAATCAAAATCGACCCAGTGTTTGTCACTTCGGCCTTCCCTGCACGACAGCACCTTTTTGTAAAAGTTTCGACACAGTTCCAGATCCCTTACGGGGATCGCTAAATGAAATGGACTTATTGTTGACATCGTGTTCTATTTTGAAGGACATAAAAATAAGTTTTTTTATCAGAGAAATGTATCTTTAGGCCTTTCTGTTGAAAACGGAAGAAATACCTGAAGCAATAAATTGATTGATTTGAGAGAAACTATGAGATTACCTGGATTCATATTTGCCCTGATGCTCACCCTTGCATCCTGGGCCCAAGCGGATTCCGAAACTGTAAAAAAATTTTTTGAGAACTCGCTGGAGGACGGGATGAGCTATCATTGGCTCGATCACCTTTCCAATGAAATCGGCGGGCGGCTTTCGGGTTCGGAGAATGCGGAAAAAGCTGTTCTTTACGTCAAAGATGAGTTGGAAAATCTGGGTCTTGACGAGGTTCGCCTGCAATCCGTGATGGTTCCCAAATGGGAGCGGGGCAGTGCTGAAAAAGGTGAGATTCGGGGTACTGATGGAAGCAAGAGGTCCTTGAATATTTGTGCTCTGGGAGGATCGGTAGGCACACCCGAAACCGGGGTGTCTGCCAATGTTATTGAAGTGAAGGGCATAGAGCAGATGAAAGCAATGGACCCCGAAACCTTAAAGGGAAAGATCATTTTTTTTAACCGCCCGATGGAAAAAAAACTCATCCATACCTTTGAGGCTTATGGCGGATGCGTCGACCAAAGGTATTCGGGCGCGATGGAAGCCGGAAAGTTGGGCGCAGCCGGGGTGATCGTGCGTTCGATGAACTTGCGTTTGGACGATTTTCCGCACACCGGAAGCATGACGTATGGAGATCTTCCCGTGGAGCAGCGGATTCCTTCAGCCGCGATAAGCACGAACGATGCTGAATTCCTGAGCAATCGACTTAAAACCGATCCGGGTCTTGAACTGTTCTTCTGGCAAAATTGTAAGCAGTTTGAAGATGTGGAGTCTTTCAATGTCATCGGTGAAATCACGGGTACGGAGTTTCCGAATCAATACATGCTCGTAGGCGGCCACCTGGATTCCTGGGATTTGGGAGACGGCTCCCATGATGATGGCGCGGGTGTGGTTCAATCCATGGAAGTGCTAAGATTGCTGAAGAAATCAGGGATAAGGCCCAGAAGATCGATTCGTGTCGTCTTGTTTATGAACGAAGAGAACGGGCTGCGCGGAGGAAAAAAGTACGCGGAAGAGGCCTTGTCAAAGGGCGAGAACCACATTTTTGCCCTGGAAAGCGATTCCGGTGGATTTACGCCAAGAGGGTTCTCTTTTGATTGCAGTGATGAGGATTATGCCCGGATTCTTCAATGGAAGCCTCTCTTTAAGCCCTATCTGATTCACTATTTTGAAAAAGGAGGAAGTGGAGCCGACATTGGTCCACTTAAATCAGAGAGTATCGTTCTGGCGGGCTTGAGACCCGATTCTCAGCGTTACTTTGATCATCACCACGCGAGCAATGACACCTTTGACGCTGTCAACCAAAGAGAGCTCGAGCTCGGTGCAGCGACGATGGCGTCATTGGTCTATCTGATCGATCGATATGGAACCAGCGCAACAGCAAATCAACCGATTAAAGACTGAATACATGTATTTTAAAAATTTTATCTTCCTTACGATTTTACTCACAAGTTTATTTATGACGGCACAACAAGATAGTCAGCTCCCTTATGCCGAGATCCCCGAGGCCCCTGATGCTTACACGCCAGGTGGACTGGTTTCACGCATGATCGATGGGCTGGGATTCAGGTACTACTGGGCCACAGAAGGACTCAGGCCCGAGGACCTCAAGTACAAGGCCTCTCTTGAGGGAAGAACTTCCGAGGAAACGGCAGATCACATTTTAGGCCTTTCCTATGTGGTCTTAAATTCAGCTCTCCGTCAGGTGAACGAGCCCAGGGAGGAAGCGCCTATGACCTTTGACCAGAAAAGAGCGCTTACTCTGAAAAACCTGGAGCAGGCATCACGGATCTTCAGGTCGGCAGAGGACCTGGGTGAATATCCCGTGGTTTTCAAAGGAAAGGAATCGAATGTCGAGTATCCTTTTTGGAACCAGGTTAATGGCCCGATTTCGGATGCCCTGTGGCATTGTGGACAGCTTGTGCTTTTGAGGCGGGCATCTGGCAATCCTTTTAATTCAAAGGTCAGCGTTTTTATGGGCAAATTAAGAAAGTAAGACATGAAAAAGATAAGTTTTGTTTTTTGGATCCTGATGACTTTGCTGAGCGTTACAGCAACTGGACAGAGTCAAGACAATGGGATACGTATTTTAAATGAGAGGGAACGCGCCCAGGTGCGGGATGAGATCCTCAAAGAGCGGTTCAATGAGCTCCTGCCGGAACTGATGGACCGAACAGGGATAGACATGTGGCTGATCATTTCCAGGGAGTATAATGAGGATCCGGTGATGAGGACGATGCTTCCGGCCAAGTGGCTCAATGCAAGGCGACGAACCATCATTGCTTTTTACAGGGACAAAGAGAGGGATACCATAGAAAAGTTGGCTGTGGCCCGCTACGACATCGGAGAGAACATTGCATCAGCCTGGAACAAGGAGGAGGAGCCCCA
>JAHEHE010000027.1 GCA_024644725.1 Flavobacteriaceae bacterium
GGAGCATCCGAACAGCATTGTGTCTGCCTACAAGGACAATGTGGCCTTCGTCAAAGGCCCTCAAATAGAGCAGTTTGCACCGAAGTCGTTCGACAAACCGGATTACTACCAAAAGAAAACTATTGAATCCGTGCTTTCGCTGAAGGCAGAAACACATAATTTTCCGACGACCGTTGAACCCTTCAATGGCGCGGCCACCGGGTCGGGGGGTGAGATACGCGACCGTCTTGCCGGAGGAAAGGGATCGATCCCTCTGGCGGGCACAGCTGTCTACATGACGCCGTATTCCCGACTCGAAAAGGAAAGACCCTGGGAAAATATGGAGGAGCGCAAATGGCTGTACCAGACCCCAATTGACATTCTGATCAAAGCTTCCAATGGCGCCTCCGATTTCGGAAACAAATTCGGACAACCTTTGATTTCCGGTTCCCTGCTGACCTTTGAGCATGAGGAGGGAGATCGAAAGCTGGGTTATGACAAGGTGATCATGCTGGCGGGTGGCATCGGATTCGGCGTGAAAAGAGACAGCCTGAAAGAAAGACCAACCAAAGGTGACACCATTGTCGTCATGGGAGGTGACAATTACAGAATTGGAATGGGAGGAGCGGCTGTGTCCTCAGCCGACACGGGTCAATTCAATAATGCGATCACGCTCAATGCGGTACAACGATCCAACCCGGAAATGCAGAAACGTGTTGCCAATACGATTCGATCCATGGTCGAAGGAGATACAAACAAAATCGTTTCCATTCACGATCACGGAGCCGGAGGCCACCTGAATTGTTTGTCGGAACTGGTCGAAGAAACCGGGGGACTCATTGACCTTGATGCCCTGCCTGTGGGAGATCAAACCCTTTCGGCGAAAGAAATCATCGGAAATGAATCCCAGGAGCGCATGGGGTTGGTGATCCACCAAAAGGATCTCGACTATCTTCATCGACTCGCAGACCGCGAACGGTCCCCGATCTATGATGTCGGAAAAGTGACGGACGATTTCCGCTTTGCTTTCCGATCCTCCAAAACCGGAAAAGCTCCTATGGATTTCAGTTTGACCGACATGTTCGGCAGCTCTCCACATACCATCATGAACGACAGCTCCATCCAAAGAGACTATGAAGCTGTTCAATTCGATGCTGCTGAGATTTACAACTACACCGAGAAGCTGCTTCAGCTCGAAGCCGTGGCTTGCAAAGACTGGCTCACAAATAAAGTCGACCGTTGTGTCGGAGGAAAGGTTGCGAAACAGCAGTGTGCCGGCCCGCTTCAACTGCCTTTGAACGATGTCGGGGTGATGGCCCTTGATTATTCAGGTCACAAAGGCCTGGCTACCTCCATTGGGCATGCGCCGGCCAGTGGTTTGATCGACGAAAAAGCGGGTTCGGTCAATTCCATAGCCGAAGCCCTCACAAACCTGGTTTGGTCACCTCTGACCGAAGGTCTCGCCTCGGTGTCTCTATCCGCCAATTGGATGTGGCCCTGCAGAAATCCCGGTGAGGATGCAAGACTTTATGCAGCTGTCGAGGCCGCCTCGGAATTTGCCATTGCATTGGGGATCAATATCCCAACAGGAAAGGACTCTCTTTCCATGAAACAGAAATATGCCGATGATGAGGTCATCGCTCCCGGAACGGTCATCATCTCTGCTGCGGGAGAATGCAATGACATTCGAAAAGTTGTGGAACCGGTTTTCAGCCGCAAAGCCGGTAATGCCATTTTTTACATCGATTTTAGCTCGGATGCTTTTAAATTGGGAGGATCTAGCTTTGCCCAGGTACAGAACCGAGTTGGTAAAGAAACACCTACCGTGAAGGATGCCGATTACTTCAAGACCTGTTTCAATGCTGTTCAGGAAGCCATTGGTCAGGACCTGGTTTTAGCCGGACATGATATTTCCGCGGGAGGAATGCTGACCGCCCTGCTTGAAATGTGCTTTGCAGATAATAATCTGGGAGCCGAAATTGACCTGGCCCCGATTTCTGAAACGGATCCTGTAAAAATCCTTTTTGCAGAGAACAGTGGCGTGATTCTTCAAACGGATCAATCAGAAAAGCTCGAAGAGCTGTTCCGGGAAAGAGAAATTTCTTTTCATAAAATTGGAAGTGCCAATACGAGTTCCGCTCTGACCTTTAAAAATCCGGACCTTCGATTTGACATTGCAAAATACAGGGATTTTTGGTTCCGAACCTCTTATCTGCTCGACTCCATGCAAACGGCCAACAGCCTGGCGAAGGACCGATTCGACAATTACAAAGTACAGCCTCTGACTTTCACTCTGCCATCCCAATTCGATGGCAAAATCGCTGCGAACCTTGAAAAGCCAGGACAACGTCCGAAGGCTGCGGTAATACGCGAAAAAGGATCAAACAGTGAGCGTGAAATGGCCAATGCCATGTATCTTGCTGGGTTTGACGTAAAAGACGTCCATATGACCGACCTGATCAGCGGTCGTGAAACCCTCGAGGATATTCAGTTTATTGGAGCCGTGGGCGGGTTTTCCAACTCGGATGTTTTGGGTTCGGCCAAAGGTTGGGCAGGAGCCTTCATGTACAATGAAAAAGCCAAAAAGGCCCTGGAGAAATTCTTTGCCCGCGAAGACACCTTGTCGGTTGGAATATGCAACGGCTGCCAGCTTTTTGTTGAGCTGGAGATGATCAACCCGGATCACGAAGTCAAACCCAAAATGCTTCACAACGATTCGATGAAGCACGAAAGCGGCTTCACTTCTGTTGCCATTCAGGAGAACAATTCCGTCATGCTTTCAAGTCTTGCGGGCTCTACCCTAGGTGTTTGGATTTCTCATGGAGAAGGTAAATTCAGCTTCCCTTATGAGGAGAGTCGCTATAATATCGTTGCCAAATACGGATATGGCGAATATCCAGCCAACCCAAATGGGTCCGATTTCAATACAGCCATGATGGCCAGTGATGACGGCAGGCACCTGGTGATGATGCCGCACATTGAGCGGTCTATATTTCAATGGAACTGGGCCAACTATCCAGAAGACAGGAATGACGATGTGAGCCCCTGGCTGGAAGCCTTTGTCAATGCCAGGAAATGGATTGAAAACTTAAAAAGATAGAGATTCTCAGGTCTTTTGCTTCTTTTTCTTGGCAGCCGGAAACAATACATTGTTCAAGATGAGCCTGTAACCGGGTGATGTGGGATGAAGGTCCAGTTCAGTTTTCAGGTCCCCTACCCTGTGTTGATAATCTTCGGGGTCATGGCCTCCAAAGAAAGTGAAGAGACCCTGCCCTTTGACCCCATGAATATAGCGAGCCTCCCCGTTGATCTTGTTCTCACCCAGAATCATGACAGTCGGTTTGACGGTCCCAGCCTCAAAGGCCGTGGTCTGCCCCATGAAACCCTTGACCAGAAGCGTATGGTTCTGACACAGCATACTCGGCACAACATCCCATTTGGCGGAAAATTCTTTCAGTTCAAAGTAATCTTCCGTGCGAAGTACCTGCCGCTTTCTCGTCGTGTCAATATTGGAGAATTCATAAATGGTCGGATTGCGCTCGAGCACAAAATCGGTAAATGCGAAGGTCTGGGAATAATCGAGTTTGTTCTGATAACCGCTGTCTGAAGGATCACCGTCAAACATGGTTTCACAGATGTCAAGGCCCTGAGCCGCAAGCGCAATGTCAAAACTGTCTGTGGCTGAGCACATGGCAAACATGAATCCCCCGCCCAGGACAAAATTTCTAATCTTCAGTGCCACGTCAAGCTTCTGCTCAGAGACCTTGGCGTATCCCATCTCCGCTGCCTGCTTTTCAGCATTCATCTTGTTCTCAATGTACCAGGGTGCCGTTCTGAAAGCCCCGTAGAACTTTCCATACTGCCCGGTGAAATCTTCGTGATGGAGGTGCAACCATTCATAAAGGAGTAGCTTTTCATCCAATACCTCCTGATCATACACCACATCATAGGGAATTTCAGCGTACTGCAAAACCATCGTCACCGCATCGTCCCAGGGCTGTTTGTCCTTTGGAGAATAGACGGCAATTTTCGGAGCTTTTTCGAGGATCACGGATTCCATGTTTTGGGAAGGACTTCCGATAAAGGCCAGAATATCAAGGGCCTCAGAATCGGAAATCAACTCATAGCTCACGCCCCGGATCACACATTCATTTCGAAAGTCCTCATTGTCCTCGAGCAAAAAGGATCCGCCGCGATAGTTCAGGAGCCATTGCACTTTCTTTCCCTTTAAGAGGGAATAAAAAGTGATCCCGTAGGCCTTCAGGTGATTCTTTTGGGAAGTGTCATCCATCGGGATGAGCAAATAGGAAGCAAATCCTTGAAAACAGAAGAAAAGAATAAAAACACACATCACCCAGGGCCCTCGAATCGATCCGAAAATCTGAATTCGCATGGAACGTAAGCTTTGCATGTGTGTTGAGATTAAAATGGTACGTCGTCATTGTCCATTTGACCGAATGCCTCATTGGCACTGTTGAAATTGCTCGGAGATATGGAGTCATTGTTCATTGAGGACTGGAACTCCGTCTCAAAGCCCTCTTCTAAATTTGCAAATTTGGCCAGTCTTCCAATAAACTTCATCCGTATGTTGTCCAAACCACCATTTCGGTGCTTAGCCACGATGAACTCGGCCTGACCTTCACAAGGGGTTCGCTCCTCGTCATCCCACTCGGTAAGACCGTAATACTCGGGCCTGTAAATAAATGAGACGATGTCGGCATCCTGTTCAATCGCACCCGACTCACGCAGATCCGACAGGAGCGGGCGTTTGCTTCCTCCCCGGGTTTCCACGGCTCGTGACAATTGGGACAGGGCGATCACAGGAACGTTGAGTTCCTTGGCCAGTGCCTTGAGGTTTCGCGAAATTGTTGATATTTCCTGCTCCCTGTTCCCTGTGCTTTTCATCGTTGAACCCGCCGTCATCAGTTGCAGGTAGTCAATGATCACCGCCTTCACATCGTGCTGAGACACAAGGCGTCGCGCTTTGGCCCGAAGGTCAAACACTGACAACGAAGGAGTGTCGTCAATAAATATGGGGGCCTCAGAAAGCTTTTTAACCTTGACATTAAGGGCTTCCCATTCGTAGGTCTCAAGATTACCTTTTCTTAGTTTTTCAGATGATATTCCGGTTTCACTTGAGATCATACGCGTGATGAGCTGAACGGATGACATTTCAAGCGAGAATATCGCTACCGGTTGATTGAAGTCAATAGCCATGTTCTTGGCCATCGACATCACAAAAGCGGTCTTACCCATACCGGGCCTTGCTGCAAGAATAACTAGATCTGAAGGCTGCCAACCTGAAGTCAGCTGATCGAGCTTGTCGAAACCCGTAGGAATTCCACTCATGCCCTCTTTGTTGGAAATGTCCTCAATTTTCTTCAAAGCCTGGGTCACAAGATTGTGAGCCGCTTCTGAACTCTTCTTCAAGTTCCCCTGGGTAATGTCGAAAAGCTTGGATTCGGCATCATCCAAAAGATCAAAAACATCAACGGTCTCATCGTATGAATTCGTGATGATCTCGCTCGAGATGCTGATTAGCTTTCTCTGAATGTATTTTTGAAGAATGATTCGCGCATGAAACTCAATATGTGCCGCCGAGGATACCTTTTGACTCAGGTTGATCAGGTAAAAATCGCCTCCAACGGCCTCGAGCTTTTCGTCCTTTTTTAATTGATTGGATACCGTGAGCAGATCGATGGGTTCCGAATTTTCAAAGAGGGTGAAAATAGCATTGTAAATAAACTGATGAGCCGGCTTGTAAAAGGCCTCGTGATGAAGGATGTCAATGACGTCATCCACTCCCTTTTTATCGATCATCATGGCTCCAAGCACTGCTTCCTCGAGGTCGGTAGCCTGCGGAGGAACCTTGCCCTGCTCGAGGTTGATGATCGTACCTTTTCCTTTTTTCTGCACCGAAATTTGTCTTGCGGAATCCATGTGGCAAATGTATATGTTTATGCAGCAATCCCAATTTTTTTGGTCAACATTAAAGTTAACAATATTTGTTAACAAAGCGTCAAATGTTAACAACCTCGCGGTCGAATTCTCCTATTTCGCAACCTTGTCAAACAACAAGCTTCGAAACGCGATTGGAAAAGTGCCAACCTAAAAATTTAGTTTGCAAATTATTAGCAATTTTGAAGACCTCGTGCCCGGGGGACACAAACCAAAAACACATTGTCAATGTTGTTAATAATTTGTTCTTTTGTTCCGTCTTCCGAATGCAATGTATAAAGAAAAACGAAATATTCTATTTACCCTCTTCCTTTTTTTACAGATCGGTCTGGTTCATTGGGCATCCAAACATTCACAGTGGATTGAAACCTATTACAGTCTCGGCATTTACCCCCATGTCTCTCGTTTCATGAGGCGTCTCTTCGGGTGGCTCCAGGTGTCTGTGGGCGACCTGGTCTACCTTGTGCTTGTACTCCTGTTTATCAGATTGATCTATAGGGTCATAAAAAAACCTCAGACCTGGAGATCACAACTTTTCAGTATGGGCGCAGGTATATCGCTGCTCTATTTTGCTTTTTATTCCCTTTGGGGACTCAATTATTCTCGAATATCTGTGGCGGAAAATCTCGGACTCGTCAATGAGTCTTATGAAATTGAAAAAATTGAGATTCTAACAGAAAGAATTCTGAAAAGAACCCAAACGCTTCACGGATATCTGTCATCCCATGACACCCTTCCCGTATCCTCTCCCTATACGAAGAGAGAGATTCTCGGAATGACAACGTCAGGATATGCAAGTTTGTCTGAGTATTTGCCACAATATGCCTACGATAACCCTTCAATCAAAAATTCTATATTCAGCCTTCCTCTGACCTACATGGGATTTGCCGGATATTTGAACCCACTCACCGGGGAGGCCCAGGTTGACGCCTTGATTCCCGAAGTGAGCTATGCGCTAACCGCCTCGCATGAAGTCGCCCATCAATTGGGCGTGGCCTATGAAAACGAGGCGAATTTTCTCGGATTCCTGGCAGCGGCTTTGCATGAGGACCCCTATTTCAACTATGCTGCCATGTTGTTCGCGCTTCGATATGCCCTGTCGGACATCCGTCGCTATGACCAGGAGCTCTTCGAAAACTATCTGGAAAAAGTGCCGGAAGGTGTGCTCGAAAACCTCAGGGAATCGGACCGTTTTTGGAGACGTTATCAGAATCCACTGGAGCCTTTATTCAAAGAGTTCTATGACAATTACCTTAAATACAATCAACAAGAGGACGGTTTGGAGACCTATAATCAAATCATGGGTCTTCTAATTTCGGCCGACCAGGTCCACGCATTTGATATTTATTAATACTTTTGGAGCAATTCCAATTTTCAACTCTACTTATACGTTTTATGAAAAGAATACTGATTCTACTATTGCTCCTGCCCATTGCGATCGCAAGTGCCCAGGAGTACACGCCGAAAAATGACGGTGTGAAGACCCCCGATAATGGGTACGTGGCTTTGACAGGGGCAAAAATATTTATGGCACCGGGGCAAGTCATCGATAACGGAACCCTTCTGATCCACAAGGGTAAAGTGGCCCAGGTCGGAAGGCAGGTGAATATCCCCGAGAATTCTGCGGTAATTGATCTGAAGGGTCTCTCTGTTTACCCCTCCTTTATAGATGTCTATTCGGATTTCGGCATTGATTTGCCCAAGTCCGACAAGGATGTATCCCGGAGTTCGCAGTACGACAGCAAGAGAGAGGGTTACTATTGGAACGAGCATGTCATGCCCGAAACCGATGCAACCTTGAAGTTCAAGTACAGCAAGGCCAAAGCTGAAGCCTACCTGAAGCAAGGGTTCGGAGTGGTCAACACACACGTTCAGGATGGAATCGTCAGGGGTACAGGAATGCTGGTCGCGCTGAACAATTCAGGAAACGACAACAAACGAATCCTGGAAAGTAATTCGGGTCAGTATCTTTCTTTCAGGAAAAGCAAGTACCACAACCAGTCCTACCCTACCTCGCTCATGGGTTCCATGGCGCTTTTGAGACAATTGTACTCAGATTTGGAGTGGTATTCAAAAGGGAAGATAAAGACAACTGACATCTCCCTGGAGGCGTTGCAGGAGAATCGCGCATTGGTACAGATATTTGATGCGGGGAGCAAGGGCAATGTCCTGAAAGCGAATCAGATCGGTGAATCCTTCGGAATCGATTATGTGCTGCTCGGAGGAGGAGATGAATACGAAATGGTCGAACAAATAAAAAATACGCAGTCCTCGTTGATCTTGCCGCTGAATTTTCCCAAGGCTTTTGATGTTGAGGATGTTCACACTTCACAATATTTATCACTGGCACAAATGAGAGCCTGGAATCAGGCGCCATCCAATCCTGCTGTCTTAAAGAAGAATGGAATCGACTTTGCTCTGACCCTTCACGGTCTGAAGGATATCAAAGATTTTAACACCCATGTCAGAAAGGCTATTCAGTATGGCTTTTCCGAGGAGGATGCCTTGGCCTCACTCACCACAATACCCGCCGGGATTTTGAAAAAAAGTGATCAGGTTGGGAGCCTGAAACAAGGAACTCTAGCTAACTTTTTCATCTGTGATGGCAATGTTTTTGCCAAAGACCGCAGAATTCTGGAGCATTGGGTTCAGGGAGAACCCTATCGAATCGAATCCCTTGACAGTCCTGATCTCAACGGAAATTACGAATTGACCATCGGAGGTGATGCTTATGATTTGGTAATCAGCGGTGATCCATCGCAAAGGTCTTCTGCTGTAAAAAAGGACGGTAAGAGCGTCAAAAGCAAACTGAAGATCAAAGACAATTCGTTACAATTGTTTCTTGAGTCTGACAGCTTGTCCAAAAAATATATTCGATTGTCATCTCATCTGGATCGGAATAAAAACCTAAAAGGAATCGCCGTCTTTCCTGACGGGAGTAAAAAAGACTGGACGGCGCGCTGGGTGAAACCGGGGAGCCCAAAATCCACAGAGGAAAGCACTTATCCCCTTGTGCCTGTCACCTATCCCAACGTGGCCTATGGATTTACTGAGCTTCCAGAAGCAGAGGATGTCCTGTTCAAAGGGGCGACGGTTTGGACCAATGAAGCGGAAGGAATCATCGAAGCGACCGATGTTCTGGTGCGAGACGGAAAAATAAGCAAGGTCGGAAAAGATCTGAAAGCGGGTCGGGCCCGTGTCATCGATGCCCAAGGCAAGCACCTCACTACGGGAATCATCGACGAACATTCCCATATCGCCACCCTGTCGACCAATGAGGCGGGTCAAAACTCAACGGCTGAGGTCAGCATGGAGGATGCCGTCAACCACGAGGATGTGAACATCTATCGCAACCTGGCCGGAGGAGTCACTCAAGTTCAAATCTTGCACGGCTCGGCCAATCCGATTGGGGGAAGATCGGCCATTGTCAAGCTCAAATGGGGAAGAACCGTCGATGAAATGATTGATAAAAAGGCCCCCGGCTTCATTAAATTCGCTTTGGGAGAGAATGTCAAGCAATCGAATTGGGGCAGCAATACAAGGTTTCCTCAGACGAGAATGGGAGTTGAGCAGGTATATGTTGATTATTTTCAACGGGCAAAAGAATACGATCTCAATCGTAAATCCGGAGTGGAACAGCGCAGAGATCACGATCTTGAAGTCCTGGCTGAGATTCTTAATAAGGAGCGATTCATCTCCTGCCATTCGTACGTTCAAAGCGAGATCAACATGCTGATGAAGGTAGCTGAGCAATTCGATTTCAAAGTGAACACGTTCACCCATATTCTCGAGGGCTACAAAGTGGCTGACAAAATGAGCAAGCACGGTGCAGGTGGCTCGACTTTCAGTGACTGGTGGGCCTATAAATACGAGGTCAACGATGCCATTCCTTACAATGCCGCAATCATGCACAGCCAAGGTGTTGTTACGGCCATCAATTCGGATGACGCCGAGATGAGTCGCCGTTTGAACCAGGAAGCCGCGAAAACGATCAAATACGGGGGTGTGAGTCAGGAGGACGCCTGGAAATTCGTAACGCTGAATCCGGCTAAATTGCTTCACATCGATGACAGGCTCGGAAGCATCAAAGTAGGTAAAGAAGCGGATTTGGTGTTGTGGTCGGACCATCCGTTGTCTGTCAAGGCGAAAGCAGAGAAGACCATGATCGAAGGGGTGTTCTATTTCGACCTGGAAAAAGACCTTGAAATGAGAAAAAATATTGAAAAGGAAAAGAATGAATTAGTCAATATGATGCTGAGTGAGAAAATAAAAGGCGAGCCCACCACGGCCCCAGAAACAAAATCCTCAAGACTGAATCATTGTGATACCGTTGACTACTAAACTATTGAAAACATGAAGAAAATAAGATATACCCTATTGACCGTTCTCGTAATGGGACTGATCGGACTCCGTGCGCAGCAAACGCCCGGTGACAAACAAGATGAGACTGTGACCATTTCAGGGGCGACTTTGCACCTGGGCAATGGTCAGGTCATTGAGAAGGGAACGATCATCTTCTCCGATGGAATACTATCTGAAATAGGTACTACAGACGAAATTCAGGCCAAAGGAAAAGTGATAGTTGCCAGCGGCAAACATGTCTATCCCGGATTCATTCTGCCCAACTCGTCCCTGGGGCTCGGAGAAATCGACGCTGTGAGGGCCACCAGAGACTTCGATGAACTTGGATCCTACCTTCCTCATGTCAGAAGCCTCATTGCCTACAATGCGGAATCGAAAGTCGTTGAGAGCATGCGACCCAACGGAATCCTGCTCGCGCAGGTGACCCCGAGGGGTGGAAGAATTTCAGGAACCTCTTCCATTGTTCAACTCGATGCATGGAACTGGGAAGATGCAGCGGTAAAAACGGACGACGGCATTCATATGAACTGGCCAAACACTTACCAGACCAAGTACTTTTCATTTGGCAGCGTGAGAATCTCCGGTGAGAATGAAGATTACCAAATGCAGGTTGATGAGCTGAAGGACTACCTGATCAGGGCCAGGGCCTATGGTAAAAATTCTTCTCCAAATAAACGTCATTTGCCCTTTGAGGCCATGCATGGAATATTCTCGGGTGACGCCCGATTGTTCATACACGCGAAACGCGAAAAAGAAATCCGGGATGCCCTCGACCTGGCGAAAGAGCTCAAAATTGACAATGTCGTCCTCGTCGGTGGGCATGAGGCATACAAGGTGATTGACCGTATCAAGGATCAGAATGTTTCTGTCATTGTCTCCAGGGTGCACAGCCTTCCGCTACAGGAAGACGACGACTACGATCGGCCCTACAAGAATGCCGCAGAATTGTCCCGAAATGGGATTCTCGTTGCCCTTGAGAACAGCGGTCAAATGGAACGCATGAATGGGCGGAACCTTCCATTCTATGCAGGGACCGTTTCTTCTTTTGGGCTAAGCGATGAACAAGCCTTGAGCCTGATCACTCTGAACCCTGCAAAAATACTCGGGATTGACGACCGGTATGGATCCCTGGAAAAAGGAAAAAGCGCCACGCTTTTCATCAGCGATGGCAATCCTTTGGACATGCGCACCAATAATTTGACAAGAGCCTTTATCGATGGCCGGGAGATCAGTTTGGAGACTCATCAAACCGAACTTTGGAAGCGCTACATGGGCAAGTTTGAAGCCTCTTCTGAATGAAAAACCCGGTCTGAATGAGAAAGCGTATCTCGAGTCTTCAAAACGAACTGATAAAATTCACTTATTCGCTTCAGAACAAGTCCAGGGTCAGAAAGAAAGAGGAGCTGTTTGTTGTCGAAGGCATTCGCGAATCCTTGTTGGCCCTGGAATCGGGTTTTAGCTTCAGGCACTGGCTGGTTTGTGAGGACATTGCCCTGGAATCGGATGTTCAGGAGCTGGAACGACTGAGTCATTCAAAAGCCGAAACGGAAGCCCCCGTAGCCGAATGGGTTTCTATCTCCACAAAAGTGTACCAGCACCTGGCACATCGAAAAACCACAGAAGGGGTCATCGGCATTGCCAGCAGCCGGAACAGATCCCTACGGGATTTGAGTCTGGGCAGGAACCCATTGATTTTGGTCGCGGAGGCATCCGAAAAACCTGGCAACATAGGAGCTTTGCTCCGAACTGCAGATGCCGCCAACCTGGATGCCGTCATCATTGCCAATCCGCGAACCGATCTCTTTAATCCCAACATCATACGATCCAGCGTGGGCTGTGTTTTCACCCAAAATGTGACAACAGCCTCCACAGATGAGATCATCTCCTTCCTCAAAAGCAATCGCATTGCGATTCTGGCGGCTGCCCTGAATGATAAGAGTATCCCCTATTTCAATGCCGACTACAGCAAAGCCACGGCTATTGTTCTGGGAACGGAGGATGCCGGACTCAGCAAAATGTGGTTGGACCAGGCCAATGAGCTGATAAAAATACCCATGGAAGGTAAAATCGATTCATTAAACGTTTCCGTTTCAGGCGCAATTCTTATTTTTGAGGCTAAAAGGCAAAGGGCGTGGTCAAAATGAAAACGCCAAACGCAAATGCTATGGATCCTCAACTACTTTTTGTAATCATCATTTCGGTACTGGTCGTGAGTTTTTTGATCGACAAGTGGATCGACCATCTCAATGCCCGACACTTTGACGATGAAATCCCTGAGCCACTCAAAGATGTTTACAAAGAAGAAGAGTATGTCCGGTCTCAAGCCTACAAAAAGGAGAATTACCGATTCTCACTCATCACGAGCACCTTCAGTATTCTGGTGACACTGTGCTTCTTTTTATTCAAAGGGTTTGCCTGGGTCGATGGGGTTGCTCGCAACCTCGGCAACAACGAGGTGATCATTACCCTGATATTCTTCGGAATAATCATGCTGGGAAGCGATCTGATCAACACACCCTTTTCCTATTACAGAACGTTTGTCATCGAGGAGAAATATGGATTTAACAAGAGTACCAAAAGGCTTTTTTTCACAGACAAGCTCAAAGGCTGGATGCTTTCAATCCTGGTGGGCGGAGCCATTCTTGCCGTCATTCTGTGGTTCTACAATAAAACAGGGGCCTATTTTTGGATCTATACCTGGATCTTTATAGGTCTTTTCACCGTATTCATGACCCTGTTCTATTCTACCCTGATCGTGCCACTTTTCAACAAACAGACTCCCCTGGAAGACGGACCACTTAAATCAGCGATACATAATTTTGCCGAAAAAGCTGGCTTTGAGCTCCAGAACATTTACGTGATTGACGGTTCCAAGCGCTCTACCAAGGCCAACGCTTATTTCTCCGGTTTCGGATCCAGAAAAAGGATTGTTCTTTATGATACCTTGATTCAAGATCTGAGCACCGAAGAAATCGTCGCTGTTCTGGCTCATGAAATCGGTCATTACAAAAAAAAACACGTGGTGGTCAACATGATCCTGTCGCTGCTCCTAACGGGAGTGACCTTGTATATTTTCTCTCTTTTTATCGGTAACCAGGTCCTTTCGGAAGCCCTGTCTGTCGACATCCCGAGCTTTCACATCGGCCTGATCACATTTGGCATTCTGTATAGCCCGATCTCAGAGTTGACTGGAATTTTGATGAATTACATTTCTCGACGTTTCGAATACCAGGCCGACGATTACGCACGTGAAATCTACAATGCCGAAGCGCTGATCTCCTCTTTGAAGAAATTGTCCGGCAAAAGCCTGAGCAATCTCACTCCCCACAAACTCAATGTTTTTGTGCATTATTCTCACCCTACCCTTCTGCAAAGGGTTTCAAATCTCAAAGTGAGCAGCTGATTTCCTTCTTTCATTCACCCACTTGTACATTCCCCCTGATATTAGTATTTTTAATCTATGGCTTATACGATAACCCTGGAAGAAGAGAAGAAAGAGATTGCGAGTCGGTACAAGGACATGCTCAAGGATACGTATCAAACCTTGTCGAATAAAGACAAGCTGTTGATCCGTAAGGCTTTTGATGTTTCTGCGGACGCTCACAAGGATCAAAGACGGAAGACCGGTGAGCCCTATATCTACCACCCGATAGCTGTGGCGAAGATCGTCGCCAACGAAATCGGTCTCGGAGCACCATCGATCGCTTCAGCCCTTTTGCACGATGTTGTCGAGGATACGGACTATTCCTTTGCGGACATTGAACAACTTTTCGGAGAGACCATCGCAAAAATCGTAAATGGCCTGACCAAGATCTCTCGTCTTCAAAAGGACCAGGACATCTCCATCCAGGCGGAGAACTTCAGAAAAATGCTTCTCACCCTCAATGATGACGTAAGGGTGATACTCATCAAAATAGCCGATCGTCTGCACAATATGCAGACCCTGGACTCGATGAAACCCGGCAAGCAGGTCAAGACCGCATCCGAAACATTGTTTATCTATGCCCCGCTAGCGCACCGTTTGGGCTTGTACAACATCAAAACCCAACTGGAGGACCTGGGCCTGAAATACACCGAGCCAGAAGTCTATCTCGACATTAAGAATAAAATCTCCGAGAGCCGGGAACTGCGTGACGAGTACATCGACAAGTTCACCGATATTCTCAAGAGCTCCCTGGACAAGGAAGGTTTCAAATACAGCATTAAGGGGCGCACGAAATCGATCTATTCGATACGGCGAAAAATGCAGAATCAAAACGTTTCCTTTGAAGAGGTCTACGACAAATTTGCTATCCGGATCATCTATAAGTCGTCGGAAAAAAATGAAAAATTTGACGCGTGGAAGATTTACTCGATCGTGACGGACCACTTCAGTCCAAACCCCAACAGACTGAGAGACTGGATCACTCAACCCAAATCGACAGGGTACGAATCCCTGCACACCACGGTGATGGGTCCGAGCGGCAAGTGGGTTGAGGTGCAAATTCGTTCGGAGCGTATGGACGAAATAGCGGAAAAGGGATACGCAGCTCATTTCCGTTATAAACACGGGTCTCAAAAAGAAAGCGGATTGGAAGAATGGCTCAATAAGTTGAGGGAGTCACTGGAAAATCCGGATGTCAATGCCATTGACTTTGTCGAGCAGTTCAAATTGAACCTCTACTCCAAGGAAATTTACGTTTTCACTCCCAATGGTGACATCAAGTCATTGCCCAAAGGAGCCACAGCCATAGATTTCGCCTTCGCAATTCACACGGAGGTCGGAATGCATTGTCGAGCGGCAAAGGTAAACGGCAAATTGGTCCAACTCAGCAAAGAACTTAAAAGTGGCGACCAGGTCGAGATCATCACGTCTAAGACTCAGAAACCGAAGCTGGGATGGCTCGACATTGTGAAAACGGCAAGGGCGAAGTCCAAGATCAAAAGCATCTTGAAGGAAGAGCAGAAAATGATTGCATCCGAGGGCAAGGAAATTCTCGAAAGAAAATTGAGGCACCTCAAAATCAAGATGAATGAGCGCACGATCAATGAGTTGGTGAATTTTTTCAAATTGAAGACGAGCTTCGACCTGTTCTACCAGATCGGAACCGGAACGATCAGCAACCCTCAACTCAAAAAATACGCCAGTCAAAGATCGAATGCTCTGATGCATTTCCTCAAGACCAAGATGAACCGACCGACGGCGTTGAAAGACGAGTCCGTTAAGGAAGAAGTTACACCGGACTATGACATGCTGGTCTTTGGCAAGGATGAGGAAAAACTGAAATACAGCCTGTCGAAATGCTGCAACCCCATTCCGGGAGACAAGGTTTTCGGTTTCATAACAATAAAGGACGGAATCAAGGTTCACAAGCACAATTGTCCGAACGCTCTGAGCATGCAGTCCCAATACGCATATCGTGTGATCAGCGCCAAATGGATCGATTCGAAGCAAGAGGGCTTCAAGGCCACCGTTGAGTTGACGGGCGTAGATACCATGGGCCTTGTCAATGAAGTGACGCGCGTGATATCCAGCAACCTTCACGTCAATATACACAGCTTGAACATTTCAAGCGATGAGGGAATTTTTCTGGGACGCATTGTGGTGGAAATCAAAAATAACAACCAACTGAATCAGTTGGTACAGAAGCTGCTGAAAATAGACGGCATAGAAAAAGTCAAAAGAATCGACAAATAGGGCTTTTTTTAGCGAATAAACCCTCCTTTTTTCGCGATTAAATGTACCTTTGTAAGGAGTCTAAAAGCATTCAATCTCATGAGTGACAAGCAAAGCCACGAAACAGTTAAGAACTTCTTTACTAAGTTCTTAGAAGACAATAGCCACAGAAAAACCCCGGAGAGATTCGCCATTCTACAGGAGATTTATGACAACGATGATCACTTTGACATAGAGACTCTTTACATCGATATGAAGAACAAGAACTACCGGGTCAGCCGGGCGACCTTGTACAACACCATCGAACTGCTTCTCGAATGCGGACTGGTAAGACGTCATCAGTTTGGTCAGAACCAGGCGCACTATGAGAAATCTTATTTCAACAAGCAACACGATCATCTCATACTGACCGATACTGGTGAAGTGATTGAATTCTGTGATCCGAGAATTGAGAACATCAAAAAGTCCATCGAGGAAGTTTTCAATGTTGAAATTGACAACCATTCACTCTACTTTTACGGTCGAAAGAAAGAAGAATCGAAAAGCGAAGCGACAAACAACGAAGCGACAAACCAGGAAGCGACGAACTAAACTCTAACAGGATATTTACGAATGATTGATTTATTACTAGGCCTGCAATGGGGCGATGAGGGCAAGGGAAAAGTAGTGGATGTACTGACCCGAAACTATGATATCATTGCCAGATTCCAAGGCGGACCCAATGCGGGTCACACTTTGATTTTTGACGGAAACAAACATGTTCTTCACACCATTCCGTCCGGAATTTTTCACCCCAGGGCAATGAACCTGGTCGGAAACGGAGTCGTGATTGACCCGGTGATTTTCAAAAAAGAACTTGAGAATCTTTCCAGGCACAACATCAATTTCAAGGAGCGCCTACTCATCTCAAGGAAGGCGCATATCATTTTGCCAACTCATCGTTTGCTTGACGCGGCCTCTGAAAAAATGAAGGGCAAAGCCAAAATCGGATCTACCTTAAAGGGAATTGGCCCGACCTATATGGACAAGACCGGAAGAAACGGAATTCGCGTTGGGGATCTCGAACTCAGCGACTGGAAGGAGCGCTACAGCAATCTGTGCCATAAGCACCTCAAGATGATCAAATTCTACGAAGTTGAACTGGAATTTGACCTGGATGCCATGGAGAAAGAGTTTTTCGAGGCCATCGAGGTTCTCAGGGAGCTGCAGTTCATAGACAGCGAGGCCTATATCAATAAAGCCCTTCGTGACAAAAAAAGCATTTTGGCTGAGGGTGCACAGGGTTCTCTTCTGGACATTGATTTCGGCACCTACCCTTACGTGACTTCCTCAAACACCACAGCCGCTGGCGCCTGTACAGGACTCGGCGTGGCTCCGAGTAGAATTGGTAGCGTGTATGGTATTTTTAAGGCGTACACGACAAGAGTCGGATCCGGTCCTTTCCCTACCGAGCTGTTTGATGAGGATGGGAAGACCATGGCGCGTATCGGAAACGAATTCGGTGCCACAACAGGAAGACCCAGAAGATGTGGCTGGCTCGATCTGATCGCACTGAAATATGCGGTAGAGATTAACGGAGTCACAAATCTGATGATGATGAAAGGTGATGTTCTATCCGGTTTCAAAACGATAAAAGCCTGTACGTCTTATACCTACAAAGGAAAAGAAATACTGCACCTCCCGTATAACATCGAACCCGAGAATGTTTCGGTGAATTACACGGAGTTTGAAGGTTGGGACGAAGACCTGACGGCCATTACAAGCCCGTCTCAAATGCCGGAGAACCTGAAGGACTATATCCGTTTCATCGAGGATTTTGTCGGTGTGAAGGTCAGCCTGGTCTCTGTCGGACCCGATCGGAACCAGACGATTCGCATTGAATAAAAGAGAACACTTTTGAGATCTGTATTATTCGTTTTCATACTGGTATGCACCTGTTTCTCAATTCAGGGACAGGGAAAGCGAATACAGATTCTTCATTCGGACAATTCGACTATTGACGAGGTTGCCTATCCGGGAGCGACCGTGCTGATCGGAAATGTATTCATAAGGCATGAGGGAATTACCCTCAAATGCAAAAAGGCGATTCACTACAAGAACGAAAACTACATCAAAGCTTTCGGAAACGTGGTACTGAACCAGGGAGACAGCATCCGCCAGACGAGTCAATACACAGAGTACAACGGAAACACGAAAAAGGCCCTCTCCTGGGGAAGGGTCATGCTAAAGGATCCGCAAATGACCCTGCGCACCGATACTTTACAGTTCGACAGGGAAAAGCAACTACTCTACTACAGGTACAGTGCCACCATTCAGGACAGCATCAACACGCTGACCAGCGATACGGGAAATTACTACCTGTCCCTGAACAAATTCCAGGCGATTTCTGATGTCGTGCTGACGAATCCGGACTATGTGTTGAATTCCAATCACCTGGATTACTATACGGACAGTGGCAAAGCCTTTCTTTACGGAGAGTCAACGATTCGCAGCGATGACAACCTGATTTTTTGCAAAAAGGGTTTCTATGACACAAAAACCGACGTTTCATATTTTACACGAGATGCCCGCATCGAGTTCGACAACAAGGAAATCAAAGCAGACAGTCTGTATTACAACCGAAACCTGGGTTTTGCATCCGCCAATGAGAACATTGTCATCATCGACACCCTGAACAACAGTGTGCTCAAAGGGAATTACGCCGAGTTTTTTGAAAAGGTGGATTCCGCATTTGTGGTGGGACGAGCCGTCGCCATTACCAACACCCACAAGGACTCTCTTTTTATTCACGGGGATACGATACTAGCTACCGGCGTCCCGGAAGAACGGATCATTCGATGTTATCATCATGTCAAGTTCTTCAAAAGTGACTTGAGCGGAAAATGCGATTCGATTCACTCCAACCAGGGAACCGGGCTCACCCAAATGTTTGTCAATCCCATCCTTTGGTCAGACGGAAGTCAGATCACGGGAGATACGATTCAACTCATCAACGACACCGAAGAGGATCGTCTTGACAGCCTTAAGGTATTGTACAATGCCTTTATCATCAACAAGGATTCCATGGGCTACAATCAGATCAAAGGACGAAATCTTTTTGGCAAGTTCGAAGACAATGACCTTCGTTTCGTAAATGTTGTTGGAAACGGAGAAATCATTCACTATGTGCGTGATGAAGCCCAGGAATTGATTGGGATAGAAAAAACAAGTTGCAGTGAAATCCATTTTCTTCTGAGAGAAAGCAAAATAGAACAGGCCAGGTTCATCAATCAGCCTGATGGTCAAACCTATCCTCCCTCTAAACTGCCGAAGAATGCCAGGAAACTGAGAGGTTTCAATTGGAGGGAAAGTGAACAACCCCGAAGCAAGGAAGACATATTCATAAAAGATGACTGAGGATTTCTTCGCATACCAGGCCCAGACATCACCTCATCCCCTGGCCCTCAAAATAGAGCGGGCACAGGGAAGCTATCTCTATGATGACCAGGGAAGATCTTACCTGGATTTTGTCGCCGGTGTATCTGCCAACACCCTTGGACACCAACCCGAAAGCGTGAAGAGAGCGATCAGCGATCAACTTGACAAATACATGCATGTGATGGTCTATGGAGAATTTATTCAGTCACCGCAGGTTGACCTGTGCCGATTTTTGGCTGACAAACTTCCTGAGAGGCTCAACTGCACGTACTTGACAAACTCAGGTACGGAGGCGA
This sequence comes from Flavobacteriaceae bacterium, assembly GCA_024644725.1. Classification (GTDB taxonomy): domain Bacteria; phylum Bacteroidota; class Bacteroidia; order Flavobacteriales; family Flavobacteriaceae; genus Lutimonas. Next base: position 19,669 of record JAHEHE010000027.1, read on the forward strand.
CCGAGGGAGCAATCAAACTGGCCAAGAGGCTTACGGGAAGAGCCGAGATTGTCGCGGCTCGCAATGCCTACCATGGAAATACCCAGGGCGCAATGAGTGTCTGTGGCCGGGAAGAACAGAACCGAGCCTATCGCCCTCTAATTCCCGGATCGCGATTCATTCGTTTCAACAATGAAGATGAGCTAAAAGCCATTGATCACAACACGGCCGCAGTCATTCTAGAGACCATCCAGGGAGGGGCCGGATTTATTAAGCCGGAACCCGGATACTTGAAAAAGGTCAGGAATAGATGTGAACAGGTTGGAGCCCTGTTGATCCTGGATGAGATTCAAAGCGGCATTGGAAGAACAGGTAAATTCTTCGGTTTTATGCATTATGAGGTGGAACCTGATATATTGATCACGGGCAAAGGTTTGGGAGGTGGCATGCCGATCGGCGCCTTCATCTCTTCGACAGAGAACATGTCAGTTTTTACCGAAAACCCTAAACTCGGTCACATCACAACCTTTGGTGGTCATCCGGTCATAGCAGCTGCTGCCCTTGCAACCTTGCGGGAACTGTACGATAACCATTGGATGCAGAAGATCGATGCAAAAGAAAGATTACTTCGGGAACACCTCCAACACGAGCATATCGTGGAAATTCGCGGACAAGGTCTGATGCTCGCATTGATTCTTAGTGATCCGGAAAAAGTCAATTACCTGATACATCAATCTCTAAAAAACGGTTTGATTCTTTTTTGGCTGCTTTATGAACCCAGAGCGGCTCGAATCACACCTCCTCTCAACATCTCCGATTCGGATCTCATAAAGGGCTGCCAGATCATTCTTCGAATTCTGGATCAGATCAAATAACCAACTTTAATTTGTCATATTGACACATTTAGCGATATTCTATTATGAATATGTTAATTATGTTAATAGATTCTTAACCAATTCTAAATATTCCGCGAATTTTCGTTAAATGTTTCTTAATTGATGAAAATTTAACTGTAACTATTGTAACAGATGCTCGAAAAGTTCCGTCCTTTAAGTTATAAATGTCTAATCAAAGTGTCTAATCTAAATTATCTATCATGAAATCTTTCAAATTTATCCTTCTCGTTTCAGCAGTATTCTTACTCAACGTTGTCACAACTTTTGCCAATCCGATTAAACCTACCGATCAATTGCGTGGTGAAATCGTCGACATCATCGGGTTCAGTTTCCTGGATGATTACGAAGAAAATGAGTATTCTGCGGAAGTGTTGTTCACGGTGAATTCAGAACAGGAATTAATAGTCCTGTCTGTGAATTCAGAAAGCGATGAAGCAGAGGACTACCTGAGAGACAAACTCAACTACAAAAAAGTGGATCACTTGCCTTCAAAATACGGCGAGATTTATTTGCTTCCCGTGAAAATGGTCAAGGAGTAGGAGACCTGCTTCTATTAAAATTTTCAAAATGAAGTCGCTCTCAACGGAGCGACTTTTTTATTGGACCATCTCATCGAGCAAGGATCGAACCTTTTTACTGTTCCAGTCGGCGGCCCCGACCTTGTCGACCCGAATCATGCCTTGTGAGTCGATCACATAAGTTGTGGGAAGGGAACTCGTCGTCATTACCTTTGGCGGCACTGTTCTTTCGTAATAAACGGGAAGGCTCAGATTCTTTTTTTCCAAGAACTTCACTACGCGCTCATGATCGTCTCGCGCTATGAAGACAAACGCAACACGATCTCCGTAGTCTTCGTAAAGTTCCTGCATACCCGGCATTTCAGCCACGCAGGGCGGACACCAGGTCGCCCAGAAATTGACCAGGATGACCTTGCCCTTCAGCGATTCAAAATTCAGGTTTTCGCCCGACGTGGACACCAGGTTCCAATTGAAATCGTCCAACTTCTCCCTTTCATCCTCGTCCACTTCCATATTGAAAACACTTGTGGTCACTACGGAAAGGCCTTTTATCAACAAGGCGCGTACGGGCAAACCATATGGCGTGAAAAGGAATAGTGCAAAAAGTACAAACAGAATATTGGAAAGATTCTTTCGAATAAATTTCATGTAAAAAGGGTTTCGAACGACATTCCAGATTTTTTGAACGTCATCCATTTGTCCTTTTGCAAGATAGCAGTTATGAGGCACATGGTAAAAACAAGTATGGCCAGAGCAAAGAGGGTCCCTCCATCATTTTTAACAACGATACCCAGCACAAATAGGTGGGAGAAAATCGCTCCCGTCATTATTCCGACTCCCATCAAGGCCCCCACAAATGAGGTGCGCTTGATGATCAGCAACACAGCCGTGATCAGTTCGACTATGCCCAGCCCGATTCTTCCGTAGGGTTCCACACCCAATTGGGAAAAAATGTAGACGCTCTCAGGGGCACCCGTAAATTTGAAATAAAGTGTTTGCAGCAAAATAACGGCTGCGACAAGTGAAGTGATTCGTTCGATATATTTTTTCATGGATAAAATGTTTCCTAATTGGTAGGGACTCTTCCAACAGGCTTACACATTTACCCAAAAAAAAACCCCTTCTATGAAGAAGGGGTCTAATCATTAAGCGTTTTGCTTCTTTATGAGATTCAGAGCTGATCCTTCCTTGAACCACTCTATCTGATTCTCATTGTAGGTATGATTCAACTTGATCAGGTCTTTAGAACCATCTTCGTGAACTACCTCCAAAGTCAGTTGTCTACCTGGAGCAAAGTGGTCCAGGTCAACAAAATTAAAGGTGTCATTCTCCTGGATCAGATCATAGTCGCTTTCTTTGGCGAAGGTAAGTCCAAGCATTCCCTGCTTCTTGAGATTCGTCTCGTGGATTCTCGCGAAAGACTTCACAATCACAGCAGCAACCCCAAGATGCCTAGGCTCCATCGCAGCATGCTCACGTGAGGATCCTTCACCGTAGTTGTGATCACCCACAACAACCGAATAAATTCCGGCTGCCTTGTAGGCCCTTGCTGTGGCAGGTACAGGTCCGTATTCCCCGGTGAGCTGATTCTGAACATTGTTCGTTTCTTTGTTGAAGGCATTCACTGCCCCGATGAGCAAGTTGTCTGAGATATTGTCCAGGTGACCTCTAAAGCGCAACCAGGGTCCGGCCATCGAGATGTGGTCTGTTGTACATTTACCATAGGCCTTGATCAGCAGCTTGGCTCCTGTCACATCGGACCCGATTGGCTCGAATGGAGAAAGTAGCTGCAATCTTTTCGAGTCCGGATTGACAACGACCTCAATCGAAGAACCATCTTTGACGGGTTCTACATATCCGGGATCCTTAACGTCGAAACCTTTTGGAGGCAATTCATAACCCGTCGGCTCATCAAGCATAACTTCTTCGCCATCCTGGTTGGTCAGTTTATCCGTTACCGGGTTGAAATCCAAACGCCCGGAGATCGCAATTGCGGCAACCATTTCAGGTGAACCGACAAAAGCATGGGTGTTCGGATTGCCATCAGCACGTTTTGAGAAATTCCGGTTAAATGAGTGAACAATAGTGTTTTTTTTCTGTTTGTCTGCCCCTTCCCTGGCCCATTGACCGATGCAGGGTCCACAGGCATTTGTGAATATGGTGGCGTCCAGATCTTCAAAGATATCCAATAGTCCATCTCTATCTGCAGTGTATCGCACTTGCTCCGAACCGGGATTGATCCCAAATTCTGCTTTTGTGACCAACTTCTTGTCAACCGCCTGCTTGGCAACAGAAGCAGCACGAGAAAGGTCCTCATAAGAAGAATTCGTACAAGAGCCGATCAGACCCCATTCGACATCCAATGGCCAGTCATTGGCTTCCGCTTTTTCCCTGAGCTCACCAACCGGAGTCGCCAAGTCGGGCGTAAAAGGTCCGTTGAGATGTGGTTTCAGTTCTGACAAGTTGATCTCAATCACCTGGTCAAAGTATTTTTCAGGATCCGCGTATACTTCCGGGTCACCCGTGAGATATGGTGCAATCCCGTTAGCCGCGTCCGCCACTTCATCACGAGCTGTTGCTCTCAGATAGCGCTCCATGGATTCGTCGTAACCAAAGGTCGAGGTTGTGGCCCCTATTTCTGCTCCCATGTTGCAAATCGTTCCTTTACCCGTTGCCGAGATGGATTTGGCTCCTTCGCCGAAATACTCCACTATGGCCCCGGTTCCGCCTTTTACGGTCAAAATACCTGCCACTTTCAGAATGACGTCCTTTGGTGCGGTCCAACCGCTGAGCTCACCCGTAAGTTTGACACCAATCAGTTTTGGGAACTTCAACTCCCAAGGCATATCCGCCATTACATCCACGGCGTCTGCTCCTCCTACACCGATAGCCACCATACCCAATCCTCCAGCGTTGACCGTATGAGAGTCGGTGCCAATCATCATTCCTCCCGGGAAGGCATAATTCTCCAGTACCACCTGGTGAATGATTCCGGCTCCAGGCTTCCAGAAGCCTATGCCGTATTTATTGGAAACTGATGCGAGGAAATTAAAAACCTCGCTGCTAGTGTTAATGGCTTCCTGAAGATCCTTGTCGGCACCGATTCGCGCCTGGATAAGGTGATCGCAATGCACAGTTGTCGGAACCGCCACCTTTTTCTTCCCGGCCTGCATGAATTGAAGCAGCGCCATTTGGGCCGTAGCATCCTGACAGGCAATTCTGTCCGGGGCAAAATCGACGTAATCTACGCCTCGCTCAAAAGACTTATCCGGGTTTCCGTCCCAAAGGTGGTTGTACAAAATTTTCTCCGACAGGGTCAGGGGTCTTCCCACGACTTGTTTCGCCGCGTCAACCCGCTCAGTCATTCGACTGTAAACCTGCTTAATCATATCGAGATCAAAAGCCATACTTTATATTTTATTGTTTGTAAGAAAAATGTTCACAAAACTACGAAATATAAAGCGCATTTGGAACTTGAGAAGATCAAAACAAGCTCTTTTTTCAAATTGATAAATCAGTTGGTGTTAAATTGCTACAAAGAAAAAAAAGTAAGCCAATAAGCCGGATTCTGTTATCCATCCGAAGATGGATTCTCATCATTTATCTGGGTCAAAGATTGCTCTGAGACTCTAGCTGCCTACCCCTTGGAGTCGGACGGGTCATCCTTAACCGGCCGAAGCCAGATTTCCAATGTACATGGCATTGCACCGCGTAGAGTTTACCTGATTTCACTACAGCCGAACTGTACATACTTTCTGCTGCACTTGTCCTTCTGCGCCTGAACGCAGAGGCGGATGTTATCCGCTACGCTACCCTGTGGTGTCCGGACTTTCCTCTCTGAAAAACAATTTCTGAAGCTGTATTTTCAAAGCGATGAGATGACTTACTTTTCTGCAAAAGTACAACCAATGAACAGGAAAAAAAAATCCCACTTTTGTAAACAAAAGTGGGAAAATTGCTATGAAAAAGAATATTACTATTAAAAGTAATACGTAGGCTGTAAAAATACAATAAAAGGATCAATTTCCTAATTAAAATGGAAATTATTTTGGAATATTCAAGAACGAGAAGCCTGGAAATAAAAAAACCCACTCTAAAGAAAAGAGTGGGAAAATTGCTATGAAAAAGAAAAAGTTACTGAATTCGTGAATTCAGCAAAACAAATATAATGAAATTTTTGTTAAAAAAACACTGTTTTTCAAAAACTTAGCACAAATGCCAAGAATATCTCTCATTAGGAAAACATGTCTTTCACCTTTTCAAAAAATGATTTTTCGGAGTTCGACGGACGAGGCTTGAAATTTTCATGGTCCTTCATTCTCTCAAAAAACTCACGTTGTTCCTTGCTCAGCTTTCTGGGTGTCCAAACATTGATGTGCACCAACAGGTCACCTTTTCCGTATCGATCCAGGCTTTGAACTCCTTTTCCCCGAAGACGCAATATCTTGCCAGACTGCGTGCCCTCATCAATTTTAATCCTGACTTTTCCTGTCAACGTGTCAATCTCCTTGGTCGTTCCAAGCGCTGCATCCGCAACACTGATATAAAGATCATAGTGCAGGTTGCTTCCCTCACGCTTCAATGTCTCATGGGGCATTTCCTGTATCACGACCAGGATGTCTCCCGGTATGCCATCGCCAGGTGCCTCATTCCCTTTGCCTGCAACTTTGAGCTGCACCCCGTCTGTAACCCCCGGTGGGATTTCGATTTCGACGGTTTCCTCCTTTAGGATCATGCCGTTCGCATCTGCACCTTTAGGACGGTGGTCTACCATTTTTCCAGCACCTTTGCAGGTGGGACAGGTAGTCGCTGTTTGCATTCTACCCAAGATCGTATTTGTGATTCGCGTGACGCTTCCCTGGCCGTTGCAACTCGAACAGGTCGAAAAGGTGACGCCCGGAGCCTGAACCTGCCTCTTGACCTTGACCTTCTTGGTAACTCCGTTCAAAATGTCCTTGAGCTCCAGTCTCACACGAATTCTGAGATTGCTTCCTTTAACGCGCGCCTGACGCCCTCCACCGGAAAAGCCGCCTCCGAAACCGCCAAAATGACCTCCGAAGATATCGCCAAACTGACTGAAGATATCCTCCATGTTCATCCCGCCAAAGCCTCCTCCGGCACCTCCATTTTCAAATGCAGCATGACCGTATTGATCGTATTTGGCCTTCTTGTCAGGGCTGCTCAAGACTTCATAAGCTTCTGCTGCCTGTTTAAACCGTTCTTCAGCCGCCTTGTCTCCGGGATTCTTGTCGGGGTGATTTTGAACGGCCTTCTTCCTGTACGCCTTTTTGATCTCACTTGCCGTGGCGTTCTTGCTTACACCGAGAACTTCGTAATAATCCTGTTTCACTTGATTTTCCTTTAAATTTCAAAGAGCTTCAGCTCCCCATTACTACTTTCGGATAGCGAATAATCGTATCACCTAGCTTGTACCCTTTTTCCACAATGTCGATAATCTTTCCCTTGAGTTTTTTGTCAGGAGCCGGAATCTGTGAAATTGCCTCATGGATCTCAGGGTCAAAAACATCTCCTGCCTTCACCTCCACTTCTTTGAGTCCCTTTTGGGTAAGTGTATTTTTGAACTTATTGTAGATGAGCTTCATCCCCTCTAGAAGTGGTCCGTCGGAAGATTTCTCGATCTCGTTCAGACCACGCTCAAAATCATCGAGAACAGGCAGTAGTGCAAGCATCAGTTCTTTATTGGCTGTGCTGAATAACTCAATTCGCTCACGAGAGGTTCGTTTCTTGTAGTTCTCAAACTCCGCGAAAAGCCTTAGAAAATTATCTTTTTCCTTTTGAACTTCATCACTGAGTTTTTCCAACTCATCCAATTCGGATTCCTCTGCCTTCGTTTCCTCTGTAGCCACCTCGTCGTGTACCTCTTTCTGATCTATGTCGTTTCCTCCGGGATTCTGATCCTTTTCCCGGCCTTTTTCATTTTGTTCTTTCTTACTCATAAGATTTCATATTTATCCTTCTACCCTCAGCAAGCAAATTACTTGCCAAGCGTTTTAATGTGCCATAATGTCACGTAATTCCTAGGGACAGCGGTCCGAGGGTTAAAAAGTGTTGTCTATCCGCTCGATTTTGGCACCGAGTGCGCGAAGTCTGCCATCGATATTTTCGTATCCCCTGTCAATTTGGTCAATGTTGTGAATGGTGCTGGTTCCCTTGGCTGATAAAGCTGCGATCAAGAGGGAAACCCCTGCCCGGATATCCGGAGATGTCATCACGGTCGCCTTTAAACTCGACTCGTGGTTCATGCCGATCACCGTGGCCCGGTGCGGGTCGCAAAGAATCACTTTGGCCCCCATGTCTATGAGTTTATCAACAAAGAAAAGCCTGCTCTCGAACATCTTTTGATGGATCAAAACACTACCCTTCGCCTGAGTCGCAACTACCAGGATGATGCTGAGCAAGTCCGGTGTAAAACCGGGCCATGGAGCATCCGATACGGTAAGTATCGACCCATCGAGATACCCTTGAATCTCATAACTCTCCTGAGCCGGAATGTAGATGTCATCGCCACGTTTTTCCAGTTGAATGCCCAATTTTCTGAAAACATTGGGTATGAGACCCAAATCCTTCCAACTGACATCCTTAATTGTCAATTCAGATCGTGTCATGGCAGCCATTCCGATCCAGCTCCCGATCTCGATCATATCCGGTAAAACCCTGTGCTCGCATCCTCCAAGCGACTCAACGCCTTGCACAATTAAGCGGTTGGACCCTATGCCATCGATTTTGGCGCCCATGCTCACAAGCATTTTGCTGAGTTGCTGTAGGTAAGGTTCACAGGCCGCATTGTAGATTACCGTCTCTCCCTTGGCCAAAACCGCGGCCATCAGAATGTTGGCTGTACCCGTCACGGAGGCCTCGTCCAGAAGCATCTCCGTACCTATGAGCTCATCGGCCTCTACTCCATAGAAATACTCTTCTCGATTGTACCTAAACTTGGCTCCCAGCTTGATAAATCCTTCAAAATGGGTATCGAGCCTTCTCCTTCCTATCTTGTCTCCACCGGGCCTCGGGATGTACCCCTTGCCGAATCGAGTCAGCAAAGGCCCTACGATCATGATCGAACCTCGCAAGGAGCTGCCATCTTTTTTGAACTGCAGCGATTCGAGGTAGTCCAGATTCAGATCATCTGCCTGAAAAGTATACGTGTTGGAATCCAACTTGTCGATCTTGACCCCGAGCTCGCCGAGGATGAAGATCAATTTGTTGACATCCCGAATGTCCGGAATATTGCTAATGGTTATCTTCGAGGGTGTCAACAGGGTTGCACAAATGATCTGGAGAGCCTCATTTTTAGCGCCTTGTGGCACAATCTCTCCACTTAGGCGGTGCCCGCCTTCAATGCGGAATACTGACATGGGAACGGATTAAGCGATTATCTTTTTCTGTAATTTTTTTTGCCTTGTTTTTGACCTGACTTGTGACCTGATTTTTGGTAGGACTTGAAAATCTTCTGTTTTAGCAAGTCTTTTGATTCAGACAGAACGTCTTTCTCCTTCAGCTCCAGCTTCCCCCCTGAAAGTTCCTTGAGGTGACTCAAGATAACGTCGTCATCCACCGTGTCTTTGTTCCAATTGAGGTAGCATTTTTTCATATGGTTCGCAATGGCGTATACCAAGGCGTCTTTCATCTCCCCGTCTTCCCATGTAAGAGCCGTATCGATCATGATTTGGATGTTATTTCCGTAGAATCTGTATTTTGACGCTGATCGAGGATAAGCCAAGGGATCAGGCTTTGCCTGAAGAACCTCACGCTCCGGTTTGGGATAAGGAGTATCGACATCCAAACGATAGTCCGACATGATGAAGATCTGATCCCAAAGCTTGTGCTGAAAATCAGGCACATCCCTAAGATGAGGCTGCATGTTCCCCATGACATGAACAATGGCTTCAGCCATCTTGTTTCTCTCCTCCCGGTCTTCAAGTGCGATGCAATGATTGACCAACTTCTGTATATGTCTTCCGTACTCCGGGATGATCAATTTCTCCCGTTCTGCATTGTATTCTAAATCCATTTTCTTTTCTCGCTAAATCATTCTTTTTTACTTGCCCGCAAAGTAATCATTTTTTGACTTTAAAGGGGGCGGATCACTCAATTATCTTCAACTTCGCGAATTGAAGGAGCAACTTTTTAGTTTCGCCCGAATCAAACCGGATTTCCGCCTTCTGATTTCCACCCGTGCCATCCAGGGTTACGACTTCTCCCCGACCGAATTTTCCGTGCTCCACTATGCTACCTGTTTTGAGGTCCGAGCCATCGGAAAGAACAACATTCTTAACCTCACTGATCTTTTTGTAGTTACCTCCTGAAGGCTTCGAGGCTACCCTCGAAACGGGCTTTGATTCTATTTTTTTGTTCTTTTTATGGGGAGTTCGTTGTAATGGCTTTTTAAATCGAATTTTTCCCGGATCCGGACTCCCAAATACATCCTTGTCAATAAAGGCTTTTGGCTGTGAAACCGGTTTGGGCGCCAGATCTTCCACAAACTGCTCGTCGATTTCCTCCAGAAAACGACTGGGCTCACAGTCGATGAGCTTTCCCCAACGGTATCTCGACTGAGCGTAACTCAAGTAGACTTGCTGCTCGGCACGAGTAAGAGCTACGTAGAACAACCTTCTCTCTTCTTCGATTTCACTGCGCGTATTCATGCTCATGGCGGAAGGAAACAGGTTCTCTTCCAATCCGACGATATAGACGAAAGGAAACTCCAGTCCTTTGGCCAGGTGAATGGTCATAAGAGAAACCCGGGGCTCATCTTCCTTCTCTTTGTCAAAATCAGTGGCCAATGCCACATCCTCCAAAAAATATTCTAATGAGGAGTCCTCTTCTTTGTCCTTCTGCTCCACGATGAAATCCCGGATTCCATTGAGGAGCTCCTGAACGTTCTCTACGCGGCTAATTGCCTCCGGGGTGCCTTCGCTTTCTATATCCCTCAGAATCCTCGTGGTCTTCACCACCTGGCTTGCCACCTCGAAAGCATCTTTGCTCCGGGCCTCGATCTGCAGGCTTCCAATCATATTGACAAAGTTCTGCAGCTTGGTGCGAATGCCTGAGTTCACCCCAATACTCAGCGTATCCAGCTTTAACAGGACTTCAAATATCGAGAGGTTATTCTGGTTGGCAGCGAGGGATAGACGGTCCAGGGTAGTCTGGCCGATTCCCCTTGCCGGATAATTGATGACTCGCTTCAAGGCCTCCTCATCATTCGGGTTGACAAGTAATCTCAAATAGCCCAAAACGTCTTTGATCTCCTTGCGCTGATAAAAAGACAAGCCCCCGTAAATCCGGTACTTGATATTCTTTTTTCTCAGGGCATCCTCAATCGCACGGGATTGCGCGTTTGTCCGATACAGAACGGTAAAGCTGTTGTTCTGCAGCTGCTGTTGCATTTTGTTGTCAAAAATCGAACTGGCCACGAATCGTCCCTCATCCCCTTCTGAAAAAGTTCGCATTACCCGGATCTTTCCACCTTCGTCATTCGAGGTCCAGATCTCTTTATCCAGCTTGGTCTTGTTTTTGTCGATCACACTGTTCGCGGCACGAACTATGTTCTTGGAGGACCTGTAGTTCTGTTCGAGCTTGAAGATCTTTACCCCCTCATAATCCTTTTGAAAGTTAAGGATGTTCTGGATGTTCGCACCGCGGAAGGCATAAATGCTCTGACTGTCATCGCCAACAACACAGATGTTCTGATAGCGGTCAGCCAATGCCCTGACAATCAAATACTGGGAATGGTTGGTGTCCTGGTACTCATCGACCAGGATATAGCGAAAGCGATCCTGGTATTTTGCCAGCACTTCCGGGAACCTTGTCAGGAGCTCGTTGGTTCGCAACAAAAGATCGTCGAAATCCATGGCTCCTGCTTTGAAGCACCGATCGACATAGGCCTTGTAAATGGCCCCGGTTTCGGGGCGTCCCGCAGCGCGATCCGCCTCTATGAGCTCCGGGTTTTGGTAGTACGAGCGAACTGTGATCAGGCTATTCTTGAATTGGGAAATCCTGTGCAACACCTGCTTGGGCTTGTACCTGTCCTTTTCGAGCTGCAACTCCTTGATGATCGATGTAAGGAGTCTCACGCTGTCCTGGGTGTCGTAAATGGTGAAATTCGAAGGGTAGCCCAGTTTCTCGGCCTCACTTCTCAGGATCCGTGCAAAAACGCTGTGAAAAGTACCCATCCAAAGGTTTTTCGATTCGCTCTGCCCGACAACGGACGCGATTCGACTCTTCATTTCCCGGGCCGCCTTATTGGTGAAGGTAAGCGCTAGAATGTTAAAGGGGTCCACACCATTCTCCATCAGATGAGCGATGCGATAGGTCAAGACCCTTGTCTTGCCCGATCCTGCCCCTGCAATGATGATCATCGGCCCTTCTTTCTGAAGCACTGCCTCTCTTTGTGCTTCGTTCAATGCATCGAGATAACTACTCAACTCCCTTTGTTTTTGACCAAAAATACAATGGTTATTGAAGCCCTACAATAAAAGTTATCTACAACTTTTTAAAAAAAAAGGGCCGCATCTCTGCGGCCCTCTTTCATTATTCGAAACAGGATTACATTTTCTCTGCGAGAATCTCAACTCTCCTGTTCTGTTGTCTTCCTTTTGAAGTGCTGTTGTCGCCTATAGGATTGGCTGAACCAAAACCTACCGAACGAATGTTCTCAGCTGGGAATCCGTTTTCGATCAAATAGTCTCTCACTGCATCTGCTCTCTTTTGAGAAAGCTCATTGTTGATCTTGTCACTGCCTGTATTGTCGGTATGACCTTCAACGACAAACTTGACATCCTTGTACTCAGCGAGTATTTTGCTCACGCCTTCGAGTCGAATTGAAGTCTCATCGGTGAACGTATCTTTTCCTGTTCGGAAGTAGATCGCTCTGGCGAGATTGGTCAACTCGGTTTGAGCAGCTTCAGTGATCATAGGACAGCCGTAGTTTTCAGCAACACCGGCTACGCCTGGACATTTGTCCTCTGCATCCGGAACACCGTCACCATCCTGGTCTTTGACCGGGCAACCTTTGTTTTCGACCGGGCCTGCTTCGTTCGGGCATTCGTCATTCTTATCCATGACGCCGTCACCATCGGTATCGGGGCAACCGTTGAATTGTTCCAATCCTGCCTCATCGGGACACATGTCTTCTTTGTCAGGGAAACCGTCGCCATCTCTGTCAGGACATCCGTTGAATTCGGCCAAACCTGCCTCATTCGGGCAAGCATCCTCAGAATCCTGGATTCCGTCACCGTCTGAATCCGGGCATCCGTTGAATTGTTCGAGTCCTGCTACTTCAGGGCAAAGATCGTCCTTGTCCTTTACGCCGTCTCCGTCGGTGTCCTTTCCACCCAGGTTGAAATTCAGACCCACCATGATCATGGAAGTTGTCATGTCATAAGCCACTTCAGAACCGGGAATTTTACCAAGCGGATTGTTGGGTCCGAT
>JAHEHE010000146.1 GCA_024644725.1 Flavobacteriaceae bacterium
TTTCTGTCAAAGAACCATTTTGCTATAAGGGATAACGGTTTTGTAACCCTTTTTGCTAAAATAGTCACGTGGATCTGTCTCGGTAGAGACCAGCATGAAATCACCGCCCCAGGCTCCCAGACTTTTGATCTGGCCCGAAAAGTCCTCGAAATAGCGCTGCTGGATAGGCGTCTCTCCCAGAACCGACCCGATGATTCGCTCATGTTCTTCTAGAAGCAGGTTAAAATCATTTTGATTCCCGCAACGCACGAGCTCTTTGCTTATCGCGCTGATGTGATCGAGCGTCTGATCGTCAAAGTCCTGCACTTCCTGAAATTGGGCTATGCTCGCTTTGCTCGATTGTTTGACGTTCAAATAAACGAAAAAGAGATTCTTCTTGAAAGGTGGATCAAAATCAACCTGGTAGGCCTTGGGATGTTTGCCTTCCAGTCGATAGAAAAGGGGCTTTTCCGAATTGGCGCAGGCAATGTCATATCCGCTCCCCCCGAAGCTGTCAAACAAAAGACGGAACGGATTGCGATCGGCCCATTTGGCGATGTTGTTGACCAGGGTCGAAGAGGAACCCAGCCCCCAATTCCTGGAAAATTCCAAGGCCGTCCTGACGTGGCAACCCTCCGAAGTGATCAAAAAACGCGAATTCATTTTTCGCGCAGTTCTCAGGATTCTTTGCAATTGCTCTCCAACGCGCTCATCCCCGGAATGGCTTAAAAGTTCAAAATCCTCCAGGTCGAATTCAGCATTGAACCAGGTTTTTTCATTTTCATCAACGCTCTCCCATTGAAGACGCCCGGTATCGGTTTCCTCAACGACGAGATCCTGTCCCTGCACAGTGGGAACAGCCAAACCTATGGCTCCTTCAAGAATAAGGTATTCTCCGCTGATCAATAATTTTCCATGGCTGTAATACCGTGTCATTTCAAAAAATTATCAGGCAAATTTAAGAAACTATTTGGCGATCTGCGAGGCATTTGGGCTTATTCCTCTTCTCTGTTGTAAAGTGGGAGCAGGAGAAAGGACAGGCCTCCGAAAAGGAGAACCATAACGGTTTGAGCCGTCCACATGATCCAGCCAAAAGCGAGAGAAGGGTTCTCCGGAATCCCATAGAGGGTCAATGCGCTTGCGACAAAAACAGGATAGGTGCCCAAGCCCCCATTGGTCAGGGCCATGCTGAGCCCGCCCACTACAAAACCCACGATTATGGCTCCGAAAGCCAAATGGGTGGTTTCCGGCAAGGCGAAGGTGACCACATAAAACATCAGCACGTACATCACCCAAATGAAGATCGTGTGAAAAATAAAGGGCCATTTCTTTTTCATTTTAAAAATGCTGCTCACACCCTGGATGAGGCCTGTGACAAAATTCTGTACCTTGATCACCAGCGGGTTCTTTGATTTTCTGAGTCGCCACAGCACAAAGAGTCCGATCGCAGCAAGTGCCAAAAGGATGATCAGGGTGTAGTTGCTGCCCTCTTCTTTCTCCCCAAACAAGTACGAGGAGATGAGTTCCGTCTGCATGAAAAAAGCCAGTCCGATGATGCTCAGGAGCATGATGACATCTGCAATTCGTTCCGAAACTATGGTGCCAAAGGCTTTCTCAAATGGAATGTCCTCGTATTTTGAGATTGCCGTGGCCCTTGCGATCTCACCGGCACGAGGCACGATCAGGTTCACCAGGTAGGCGACCAGGACGGCCATCACATTGTTCCAGAACCGGGGTCGGTATCCCAGGGGATCGAGCATGAACTGCCAACGGTACGCCCGCGACAAATGACTGAGGGCACCCAGCAGGAGAGACAGCCCGACCCACCAATAGTTCGCGGTGGCAAATGAGTTTTGGATCGACTCAATGTCTTCGGGTCTAAGCTTTGAAAGAGAATACCATATCAGGAAAACCCCCAGGGCAATCGGGAGTAGCGTGAAAGTAATTTTTTTAATATTGATCCTCAAAAGATCAGGTCAATGAATTGTCTTCCTCATTCGGGAATACGATCGACGGTTTGAAATCTTTGGCCTCTTCAAAATCCATCATCGCGTAAGAGATAATGATAATGATGTCATCCTTGGCAACCCGCCTGGCGGCTGGTCCATTCAAAACGATGTCACCGCTTTTTCGCACTCCCTTTATGGCGTAGGTGATCAATCTTTCGCCGTTGTTGATGTTCACAATATGAACCTTCTCCCCCTCAATGATATTCGCCGCATCCATTAAATCTTCATCAATCGTGATGCTGCCAATATAATTCAAATCAGACCCGGTGATCCGCACCCGGTGTATCTTTGATTTTACAACTTCAATATTCATAACTGGCTCAACAAAAATTTTGCGGTGCAAAGTTACTCAATTTAACGCTATGTTGTCGATTAATCTGACGGGACCAGCAAATGCAGCAATAAAGGCACGGTATTTCTTGGAAGGATCATAGATAAGAGCGGTTGCCAAAGTATCAATCTCTGCAATTTCAAAGTACTCGAGTTTCAGTATAGGATTCGATTGAAATGCCTCGTCGGCCATATTATGAATTATTTCGAAACCCACTCCTTTTTTGAGTAATTCCCGGCTTTGTTTTAGCGTCTTGTAGAGCAGCGAAGCTTCTTTCCGTTGCTGTACATCGAGTCTCCGGTTTCTCGAGCTCATGGCCAACCCATCCTCCTCTCTAAAGATCTCACATGGGATGATCTCGACGGAAAGCTTTTCTGCTCTCACCATTTTTTTGATGATCTGTAGCTGTTGAAAATCCTTTTCACCAAAATAGGCCCGGTCGGGTTGGGTAAGAAGGAAAAGTTTGCGAACGATTGTGGCCACCCCATCAAAATGCCCTTTCCGGTAACGACCCTCCATGACCTTGTCAAGGCCATCAAAATCGAAGGAATCCGAAGCAATTTTGTTCTCATAGATGTCTTCGGAGGTAGGAACAAATACAGCGTGACAACCTGATTCTTTCAACATTTGCAAGTCGGTTTCCAGTGAATTCGGATAACTTTCGAGATCTTCCTTGCGGTCGAACTGGGTAGGGTTGACAAAAATGGTAGCGAGGCAGAAGTCATTTTCATCCCTGGACCTTCGAATCAGTGACAAATGTCCCTCGTGAAGGGCCCCCATGGTCGGAACCAGGCCGAGTGTTTTCTCCGGGCTCAGGTCTGAGCGCCATTTCCGAAGCGAATCGACTGTTTTAAATACCTTCATTTCCCTTGTTAAATATTGTTAATGAGGCCGTCAAACTTAAGATTTTCATCCGAATTTTGTATATATTTTTGTAATTTTGCAGCAATCCAAAATAGAATGAAGAATGAAAGATAAGAGAATTCTCTACATTTCGTCAGAACTC
>JAHEHE010000028.1 GCA_024644725.1 Flavobacteriaceae bacterium
CCTTTTGTAGTTCAAAACTCTTGAGATTGGCCCGGGAAATGATATCCCCGAAGAGAACCTGAAAACCTTTTCCTGAGGTCTTCTTTTTGGGATGACTACTGAGCGTAACCTTGAACATGGGGCGTTCAAACAAGATGCTGTTAATGTTTAATCTCCTGGAAAATGCCAGCTCATACCATTTCATGCCGCTAAGCTGCGCGTAGCTCACAGTACCCCGTATTACTGTTGCTCCACTGTCAATGGAAACCGGAACGATGCCCACTTCCTCCAGGGTCACTCCTTTGAAGAAGCTGTGAACGTCAAAATCCTTGTATCGAATGTCGTAGGCCCGATCGGGCTTGCGGTTGATGATTCTTTGGAACCTGTATTCGACCCACCATTCCATTCCTTGAGACAACAGGAACAAGATCCCAACTGCGATCAGAATGCGTTTAGCTATTTTATTCATAGGTAAAGGTCAATTGCTACTACAAGGTACAGATTTTTCCCGTTCAGGCAATGCATCAGTCACCTATTCTTGACAGTCAAATACTGAGTGTAAGACGTGTAGTCTTCCCGTTTCTTTGCTGATGACGACCTGGTAGATTCGGTTGTAAATGCTTTCATCGATGGGCTCCAACTTCTCACCGATGAGCAATCCGGCCAGGACCGGGGTTGAATTGCTGTGTCCTACCACCAGGGCGTTTTCGCCTCTTTCGATCAACACTTTCGCAAACTCCTCGAGCTTTTTATGGTCATAGAGACGCGTTTCCATATTTCGGTTCTCAGCTACGGGCTTTGCTGTATGCCGCGTTCGGGTAAAGTCGGAGCTGTAAATCGCATCCAGCTGAACCGCCGACAGGAAGACCTCCAGACCAGCCGCTCTTTGCTCTCCACAAGGAGTCAGTGGAGGATCCTTGGGGTTATCTTCAGACAGTTCCTTCTCGGCATGACGTACCAGGTAAATCGTAATCATCGGATCTTCATTCTGGGCATAAGACGCAACCTGGTAACCAAAAACAATCATGAAGAAAAGGGTCCAGCTCTTTAGAAGGGGGTTTTTTAAAATCATAATTTTTGTAAATTTTAAATAGACAGTGGGTGAATTTTGAACAGAAAGATAATGAAAAACAGGAAGGGAAAACGCAAAGAAACTAGACCTGAATGTTGTACATTTAAAGTACGAAGTCAAATTGATCAACCATGCGACCTGTAATTCTCTTCTCTCTTATAAGTTTAATGCATGTTTCCTTGTACAGTCAGGCTCTGGTGAGTCAGGCCCCGGAGAGTCTGATCGCACCCAATGAGAGGTTTGACAAAGACCATGATCTTCTACTGCTGTTTTATGATTGTAAAACTGACGTGGACGATCTGCATTCGGCTGCCGCATTCACCACCCTGAGTTCAAATAGAGAGTACGCATCTTTGTCTTATCACGCGGTTGCGGGGACCTATGGAATCCAGGAAGGCCTTTACGTGCCTCCCGAAACTCTTTTTGAGCTCGCTTTTGGGGATAACTGGTCGGATGCCCATGCTGACTTCTCAAACGCCTCGGATGAGGTCAGCCTGATCGCCAAAAGAACCCTGGAACAGGGAGGCAATGTCTGGATTGCTGAAGCCGGGCAGTCCGATTTCACAGCAGAGGTAGTCAAAAAAATTCAGGTATTGCTTCCTGATTTGAATACAAGGGAGCGAATTCACGTCGTACAGCACAGTGATTGGAACGAAGAAGTTACATCCCCCGAAAGCCTGGCGTTTGTAAAACAAAACACAGCCTATTACAAGATCCCGGATGGAAATGTCGTCGGAAACGGCACTCCAGGGTTCCGGTCGCCCAATTATACGAAATGGGAAAAGCGCATCAAGGATCCTCACCTGAAACAGATCTGGGAGCTCGCTGTTGAACTTGGAAACGAGTACAACGGCAAAGAAGGCCGATATGACAACGAAGCTGTATCCGCAGGTGGTCTGGACTTCTCGGATACGTCAGAGGTTTGCTGGATACTTGGCCTTGAGAAGATCAAAGACACCAAAAAATTCTTCAAACGTTTTGGAAAATAATCAGAAAGCTACCCTACGTAATTAACCCTCATATTCTGTTTTCATCAAGCGGTCCCAAAAGGTGAAATAGAGCCCGAAGTTCTTGTTGGCCCTCCGGTGGTGGATGTCGTGGTGCGTGGCTCCGATCACATATTTTCTGAACTTGTCGAAACTGGGTTTGCCCGGATACACCTCCACCCCAGCATGATTGATAATGGCCGAGACCGTCATGATCAAAAGCACAATGAGGATCGCTATCGGATGCATCGGGACAAGCACCAAAAGAATGGGCACAATGATCGCTTGCAAAAAGGATTCCACCGGATGAAACGAGAATGAGGTCCAAACGGTGGTGTTGACACTCTGATGATGCGCATTGTGCACCTTGATCAACCATCTTGAGTGGTGCATCCACTTGTGCAACCAGTAGTAATACGTGTCGTGCAACAAAAGAAAGATCGCTATGCTGATGGGCACGTACCACAGGGGGTATTGAAAGGGATCGGAATAAATTTGGGTATAGTTTTTTTGCCAAAGCCAGATCAAACCTATGGTCACTGCCCCAAAAACGAAAGTGCTGTAAATGGAAAGCTTCAGCTCCCTTTTAATCTGATCCCGTGTAGGCATCTTTCGCGTCAAAACCTTATTGCCGTACTTTTCTTTGAAAAGAATCAGAAACACTCCATAATACAGCCCCGACATGAAGAAATAACGGATCAGGAGAATCGCCAGTATGCCTCCGTAGAGAATCAGCAAAGTCCCGAAATCGGTTAGATCAATGTTATAAATGTCTTCCATGTCGTGGCAGACAAAAATAACACAATTCTCCTGTGTATCCTCGTCTTCCTCTGAGAAGATAGATCAGAAATCTAATTGATGAATCAGATGGGTCGAATCTGTTTATTCGGTAATCGACATCACTCTTTCGTAAATGATGCGACGCTCGAAACCATTGGGTGTAAGCTCATCCATTTTCGTCTTGTCGATCACATCGTTCCATCCGGCTGCATTCATGGAGTTGGACGCAGTTTCTGTGAACCGAAGATAATCAAGCGCATCGTTGAGCGATTTGAATCCATCCACGGTAAAAACCGAGAATCTGGCTTTGTGACCCGCAGGATAGATCGCGGATGACATGCCCCAATAGGTCATATTGTTTAAAATGTTGTCTATGCTTGCCTGGTGCAGGGGTTTCCAGAGTTCCCTGTTTTCCTGGATGAAGGCCGCCAGGTCGGTGGGCTTGGCATAGTTGACTAGTGCATAGGTATAATCCCCTGGAATTTGATCTTCCGATTGGACATAGTAGTCATAAGTGGTCGTTGTAAAAGAATTGGTCTCAATGTCTTCGGGCTTGACATCTCCAATGGCATCCATGTTGTCATTCCATACTTTTGAAGGATCCATCTGGTCAATATTTTCATACGTGTTGACAAAGACATAATTCGGAATTGACTCGTCATTGCCGATTGCTCCAACAACTCTCCAAAGCGACCAGGACATCATCTGACCTTTTTTGATCGCTGATTGAGCAACTTTTGACCAATGCTTGGTTTCTCTTTCCAAAAATTTTGCCTCGTGATCCGCAGGCACATGGCGGTATTGCAAGTAACTTATCTGTCCGTAAATCGACCCCGTTAAGAGAATTGCAATGATTATAAGACCTAGATTTTTCATAATTAAGGGATGATAGTTAATAATAAATTCTCTTAAAGTTACTGATTTTTTTGAATTTCTGAAAGTCCAGGACAGGATGCTAACAGGTAATGACGAGTTGATTATCCCTAAATATGCAAGGATCAGGCCCATTATCGTTTATCAGACTCCTAATCGTTGACAGGATAATATGCCTCTTTGATTTGACGCCAGGTGACCAGTTCCACTTTCTCAGCTTTCAAAAGGTTCCTGCAGGCCTCACTGGTAAAAAAGTCAAAATCCTTTTGCCTCCACTCGTTTCCCCAGTCGGGGTGATCTATGTTCATCCCCTTCATTTCCTCGTTATCGTATGCCGTGTGGATTAAAAGCGTTGAAACCCCGGGTTTCAGATTTCTTATTGCATCGGAGTAATACGCCCCCACCCCTTTTGCGTATTCATCGGGCATTATCGTAAGGGCATCCGCCAAAACGGCTTTTACCTCATACTTCTGAAGTAGATCAGCAGGAAAATCCGCGGTGACCAAAACAGGCAATCGATAATTCTGGCCCATTTTAAGGTACAGCTCCATCAACTCAGGGGTTTGAAAAAGGCAGCCCATGTGGCTGTCGAGATGTGTCGGCACGAGACCCATGGCATAGGCCCTGTCGATTTGTGCGCGCAATTCAGCCTCAGCCTCCACGATGTCAATCGAGGTGGAGCAATCCGCGAGAAAATAGCCGTGATCCCCGAGCAAACTGGAAACCTCATCAGTCGAACTCACCGGCCCCCATCGATAGTTCTTCCATTCGGAGGTGAGCACCAGGTGCAAACCGAAATCATGGGTATCGGGATGGGCTTTGGCATATTCGGCCACCTCCAGAACCCAGGGCGTCGGCATCATGACGCTGGCCGAATTGACCGAACCATGCTCAATAGCCTCAAAGGATGCTATGTTCTCAGAGTGAGATACCCCAAGGTCATCGGCATGAATGATCAGCAGGCGGGCATCAGCATCATATCCCAATCGGGTAGCCAGGTTTTCCTGGGCCAGCAAGGTCCCGTTTGAAAAAAGTATTGCAAGCAGCGCTGCAAATAAAACAAAATCATTCTGATGCTTTGAGGTCAAAAAGAGCCGTTCCATAAAATTGGTTTTCGATTTAGACAATGATTGTGAAATGAAAACCTAAAGTTAATGAAAAACCTCTGGTAGGGCACATCAACGAAAAAAACTAACCATCATAACTTAACATGGACTTTATCCCCCTCTAGCCCAATTATCTTCTTATTCGGTTTTTTTTATCTCTCCTCCAGGATTTTTCGATTCTTTATCGAGTATTCCCAGTGGGCACCCATGTTCTTCCTCAGGTTTTCAGGAAGGTTCTCAATCGGAACGACAAGATCCGAGTCTACGGGCCAGTTTTCCAACAGTTCGGGATGATACCCTTCGGGATAGTACAGTTTAGGATCGATCTGCTTCTCCCTGACAAACGGCTCCTGGATCTCCTCCCGGCTGGTTGTTGGAAGAGGCACCACAAGCTGCCCATTGTCAAAATTGAACTGTGGAGCTCTCGTATTCGGATAGTCAGGCAAAATTCCTTCACGGACCCAAATAGACTCCTTGGTGATGTTCACCACTATACCATCCGGAGCCCCGAATCGGTAGGGACCCTTCCAATGCTCCCTGACTTCGGCTACCACCTCTTCATTGAGAAAGGGATCGAAGTCCTGGTGCGTGGTCATTAACATCCGCGGTTGAATCTTGTTCGCGACATATCCCACGCCATAGGCCGGCGAATGGTGGGTGTCGATCGTGTATCTGGCCAAAAATGGTGGCACTCCCTGAACCCCAGAGTTTATCTCAACCACTTCTTGCTGCAGTTCGGTGATGTACAGGTCAACCCCTTTTGCAAATTCAACATCGAGCTCATTGGGCCTGCCATCTCCTGTCCAGACCACAGACATCCCATTCCAATCCAAACGGTACGCCGAGGCACCGTCCTTGGCATGAGATCGCTGCCAATGTGTGATCTTGACTCCGTTTTTCTCATACACCACTCCTCCATTGTCTCTGAAGTCAAATTCATTTACCTGGATGTCCCAGCCTTTGCCACTTGGAAAAACACTGAAAGCATCCTGGTGCCATCCGGTCATCATTTTCATGCCTTCCACCATTGTAGCCGTACCGTATTCCGGAGTTCTTCCAGACGGGCCGTGAACTGTCAGAGGCTGATGCCAGCCTCCGTTCCATGTCCTGAACATCCATAAATAAGGCAAAGCGCCGAAATGATCCACGTGCAAGTGAGTGATGAACACGTGGTTGATTTGATTCAAAGCGACTCGGGCTGCAGTGTAGTTGGCAACCGAGCCTTCCCCAAGGTCAAAGACAAAGCTGTCTCCGTTCCCCAATTCTACAAAAATGGAAGTATTCATCTGCCCGGGTCGGATCAATGGAGCCGTACCCATAAAAGTCACCCTGATTTCCTCGGGCTGAACTTCTTCTGTTCCTGGAAACCAGTTGGCAGCACTTTTCATCCAGGGCATGGGTCTGACACCGTCGAAAAGCAATCCTTCTTTCCATCGTCCATTTGGAACTCCACCCGTCAGGGTTTTTACCATGTCTTCTTGTGATGAAGGCTCTTGTTCTTCTTGCGCCTGGTTGGAAAAAGGAATAAAAATTGAAAAAGCCAGGAAATATAAAAAGAGCTTTGAAATTCGTTTCATACGAGTTGATTTAATAATTGTTTTGATAGATTTCTCAAAATTATCCTATTTTTAGGAGCCTTAATATCAAAAACCCGCAAATCCAAATCCGTGTTTTCCAGGAATCATTTTAGCGACCTTGATGAAATGCTGCAGTCCCTTGTAGGTTGGGACCTGGATTTTCTTCCTCTCGAAAGAGGAAAATTTCCCTCCCGGATCGGACAGTATTTATTCAACGACACCTTTATCGGTGAAGCCAACTTTTTTAAAAAAGTAGAACAGCGAGGAGCTACACCTCCTGGGTACAGAACCTTTGTTGTTCCTAAAAACGACCGGGTAAACTATCATTGGAGAGGGCGTGAAATAGATGGTCAAACCCTCTCATTGTTCCCTCCCAATGGAGAGCTCTTCAGTGTCTCAAATGGCTCTTTTCAAGTATTTACCATTTCTTTCTCATTCCGGATTCTTGAAGAAGCTTTGGAAAAAGTGAAGTCTAACAAAATTAAAGCTTCCATACAAGGGGAACAGATTTGGAAAGTATCTCACCAGAAGCTCCATCGGATAAGAGATCTGATTCGCAGACTGATATCAAAAAGCTCGGAACCTGGCCTGTTTAATAGTCAGGAAATTGAATATGAGCTCGTCTCAGAGATCCTGAATTCCATAGATCATAGCAGGTCTTCAGCATTGGAAAGTTGGAAAAGAAGAGATACAGCCCTCCTCAAATGCGTCGAACTCATCCGATCTGTTAACCATAATCACAATTTGACCCTTTCTGATCTATGCAGGGAATCAAAGGTCAGTGAAAGAACAAACCAATATGCCTTTAAGGACAGATACGGCCTGACTCCAAAAGAGTACATCAAGAATTATAATCTTAGGATGGTCAGAAATAAGCTTAAAATGAGCCGGAAAGGAGCAAGGATTCAAGATGTTGCCTCGGAATTCGGCTTTTGGCACATGGGCCAATTTGCTTCTGATTACAAACATCACTTTGGAGAATTGCCCTCTGAATCCTTGATTCGCTCAAAATAACCTTAAACTCTGCAACGAAATATGGAACTTGCCAGAAGCTCTTTGATTTTAACACATTTCGCTCTTGTTTTGATCCTGAGTGTTGGAGGGATTAAAGCGACTTATTCGGAAAAAGCCATCGATCCCGGGAAGAACATGTCTTCGTAATTGATCTGTTTTTTGATGAAACCCTGCTCAAAGCAGTAACGGCAAATGGTCTCCAAAGTCTTTCGATTTGCATCCATCCCATAGGGCCAGAAATTCGCACCCATAGCCCGCTTGGTATCCTCATGCTCCTGTCCGTACCAGGGGAGTGTGTCATAGGCCCAACCTAACTTACTCATGTAGTTGTAGTTCATCGTTTTGGACTCACTGTAGGCCTTAAAGAGGGATTGGGCCAACCCAGGCTCCTTGTCCAATAAGGATTTTCGAACCGCTACCGAATGCATGATTGGAAAAATACCCGTCTTTGCGTAGTAATCCTGCTCCACTTTACGAGAGTCCGAAAAAAGTCGCCCAACCTTCGGGTCTCCTTTCACAAAAGCCTTGGGTTGTACCGCGTGAAACAACGCATCGACTTCTCCGTTCACCAGCAAATCGGACTCATCCATACCTGGGGTTCCATAGCTCATTTTGAGGCCTTCTGGAAGAACCTGTTCCTGTTTGGAAGCCTTGCCGCTCACATCGGCCGAGGAGTCCTTTCGGGCGAGCACC
Organism: Flavobacteriaceae bacterium; assembly: GCA_024644725.1. Classification (GTDB taxonomy): domain Bacteria; phylum Bacteroidota; class Bacteroidia; order Flavobacteriales; family Flavobacteriaceae; genus Lutimonas. The sequence continues at coordinate 8,081 of JAHEHE010000028.1, forward strand.
CATTCTACATCCATAGGGCTGATCCCATACTCATCCTGCATCATCCCTCGTATCCAGGTGAGTGAAGACGAGGAGTAGCCTGTAGTGCCAATTTTCTTCCCTTTCAAATCCAGAGGTGATTTGATTGGTCCGCCTGTTCGGATAAAAATGCTCTTGTGACGAAACATCCGCAATGGAAAGACAGGAAGCAGGTAATAATCCCTGAAATCCTGGTTCGCATAAGCAATAATAAAAGGTACGATTCCGATCTCGGAAACGTCATAGGTCTGCGGTCCGTCAAAGGCAATCGTGTTCATTATACTAATTCCGCTTTTCTCGATCTCAAAAGTGCAACCTTCAATCGCCACCTTACCCTCAAAAAGTGCTGAGACCCTCTGGTAATCATAACCGGCCATTTTAAGGTGCAATCGGTCTGATGTGGAGGACTGTATCCTCTGCGATTGGCTAAAAATCTCGAATGAGCTCAATGAACTCAGCAAACCCGCTCCGAGCGCTGATTTTTTGATAAAGCTTCTTCTTCCTGAAAAATTTTTGTTGAATTTCATTTTTTTACTGAGTAATCGTTCTTATTCAATTTGAGAGTGCTGAAATAGAGGCTTTTTAACATTAAGATCCTCATTTGGACAACCGAAGCGTAGGAAATATCTTTTCTATTCCCTCGACTTCGCGCAAAGCCTTAGAGGATCTGTCCTTAATTCCTTTGCAGGGCAGATACGGATCATCTATATCCATGGCAATCCGGGAAAGCTCGAGAGCGTAATCATTCTCACCCACAGCCGCAGCTGCAATAGCCAGGTTCGCGGGAGGGGCGTTGTGCTCCTTGTACATGGCCTCCAATTCTCTGTAGATTTTTTGTGCCTCTTCTGCGACTCCCAGTTCCATGTAAATCGCCATCATTAAATTGAGGTTCCATGCATGGCGGTTCGAAGAACTCAGAGCGAGCTGACACTCATCCAAAGCTTTTTGATACTCGCCTGCACAAAGAAAGCAGTAACTCAAGGTGTAGCGGGGAAGCATGGCGTTTGGTTCCAACTCCACAGCGTGCTGAGCCATCTCAATCGCCTCATCGACCTCATTTGCCGCTGCCAATACAAGTCCACAACACGAATACGCATAAGAAGACAGGGGGTCGTTTTCAATGGAGATTCTCGACTGTTCGATTCCTTCCTCAAATCGTTCCTGAACGTACGTCAATAAGAACAGAGCGTACCACACGCGTGCCTGCCCGTTCAACGGATTGATGGACAACGCTTTTTTAAATTCAATTTCGGCTCGTTCCGGATCCCTGTCATGAAGCAAAGCAATCAGGGCCATTGTGCAACTGGATTCTGCCAGGTCCGGTCCGTATTTGATTGCATTTTGTGAAGCCGGTATGGCCTTTTTCCAACAAACCGAAGGCGACAGGTAACCGTGAAAACTCAACATGACATAAGTATCTGCCAGGCCGGAAGAAGCGAGGGCATATGTCGGATCGATGGCGAGGGCCGATTCAAAACATCGAAGTGCCTCGTACAGCGCCATTCCCCTTTTGTAGTAAAGTGATCTTCCTTTGCAATAGAGCTGAAAAGCTTCAACGTCTTGCGTCTGCTCTCGGATCTTCGGAGCAACAGTATTGCCCAGCAGGGTGACCTGAAGTTGGTTCGCAATCTCATGACCGATCTCATCCTGAATCTGAAAGATGTCCACCAGGTCCCGGTCATACTTCTTCGACCAGAGATGAAAACCGGTTGAAGCCTCTATCAACTGGGCCGTAATTCGAACTCTTTTCCCGAATTTTCGGACACTTCCTTCCAGAATATTGCCGACCCCAAGTTTGTCCCCAATCTGGCGAAGGTCTTCGTTTTTTCCTTTGAAGCTGAAGCACGAGGTTCTGCCGGCAACTTTCAAACCCGGCAACTGAACTATCGTATTGATAATTTCCTCAGAAATACCCTCACAGAAAAAGTCCTGCTCGGCGTCACTGCTCATGTTGACAAACGGAAGAACGGCTATCGAATTTTGATTTCGATTCAGAGCTTGTGAGGTATGGGATTTACGCAGATCTTTTTTATCGTTTTCAAGCTCGTCGCAATTGACATTGACATTGTAAATCCGGACCGGCTGCTTGACATGCTTCAGGGACTCCTCCTTTACAAATTCAACTTCTATTCCCTTTTTGTTTTGAATGTTGCGCTGAACAGAATCAGAAACCCAAATGCCTCCGACCGGAGCAATCGACTGAATTCGCGAAGCGATATTGACCCCGCTTCCAAAAACATCATCACCCTGGTTTACAATTTCCCCCTGGTGGATCCCAATCCTTAGATCCAAATGCTCCTCGTTCTCACAGGCCCGTTGAATGTACCCCGCAGAGTAAATGGCATCCGTCACGGTTGGGAAGCTGGCCAGGATGCCGTCCCCCATCTCCTTTAAAAACTTCCCCTTGTATTTTCTGATCACCTCCCCGTGAATGGCACGATTTCGCTCAAGCATTTCGAATGCCGCATCTTCATCCTTATCCATCAAAGCAGTATATCCGACAATATCGGTGAACATGATTGCGGCCAGGTGTCGAGAGCTATGAGGCATAAGCTTGTAATTTACTCAAAAAATAATAAAATAGATGCGTCAGGCTGAAAATAAAGGCCCGTTCTCAGTGACAAATGGCCACATTAGGACAATCCTGTTTTCCCGAATCAATCCTCTGTAATGTCGGGTGTTTTTTCGTTAATAACTATCTTAATAACTAATAAGTATCAGATTATCAGTTGCCTGAATAAATTGTTAAGTTGAGGAAGTTTTTTATCCCTCTATAAAGACTGCCTTAATTGAACTAAAAAAATATAGATCGATGAAAAAATTAATGACTATGATGATGGCCCTCGTTCCTCTCGGTATGATGGCCCAAAGTGTGCAGGAGTCCTATGCCAGTGCAGATGAAATTTTTAACAGTTCCTACGCGGATTTGGGAGATGTGACGGTTGAAGAAACTTCCGATGAAGACTTTTTCAAAGTGAACGATTTATTGCTGGCCGATCCTGATTTCGACGTTCAGGATGACATGATTGCCTACACCAAGAACCAAAAAACAGTTTACTTCAGTGCCAACAGAAAGCTGAAGGATAAAAAAGAAGATGTAAAGATCAAAAAGTCGGTGCAGCTCCAGCTGTTCAAAGCAGATGTGACCGAAACCGGTGAATGGGTCAACCTGGAGATGATGAATTTCAATGGGAAAAAGCATTCAACCGGGTACCCTGCATTGAATGATGACGATTCAGTTCTGTATTTTGTTTCGGACGGGCCTCTTTCAACGGGTAAGACCGACATACTCGCGGTTGACCTTTACGATAATGGAACCTACAGCGAACCTAAAAACCTGGGTAGCAAGATCAATAGTGCGGAGCGCGAGATTCTTCCTGTAGTCGACAACAGCAATGTTTTGTACTTCGCATCAGACGTTGAAACCGAAGGAGAAGAGCTGAACGTTTTCGCATCCAAGGTCATTGATAACCAACCAACAGCACCCGTGAAGCTCGACGTGGAGGCCAACGCCTCCAAAGAAGCCTACATCGCGGCTTTCAGGGAAGTGGACGCTGAAACCATCCGACTGGCAGAGGAAGCCGCTAACCTCAGGGACCTCGAAATACTTCTCGAGGCTGAGAACCTGGTCGAAATCGAGCGTATCGAAAAAGTATTGGGTGAAGACCTGGTGGGCGCAGCTTACGACTTCGAAAGCAACAACGTGGTTTACACCGTTCAAATCGGCGCCTTCGTCCAAAAGGTGAAGACAGGAACCTATGACAAATCATCGGGGCTGTTCAATCACAGATACGACGACGGTTATAACCGCTTTTATTCCGGGGTGTTTTCAACAGTTGAAGAAGCCAATGCCCACATGATGCAGATGAAAAATGACGGTTACGGGGATGCATTTGTTCTCGGACTCGAGGGCGCAAAGCGCTTTTTGCCGGAATAGTCAACGTTTTCTAATAAAATCTATTTTCCTCTTAAAGGATCCGAACACGCGTTTATTTCTGAACGCGTGTTCGGATCCTTTTTTGTTTTCGCGCCTGGAATCTGTTGCCCTTTTCCTAATTATCACTAACTTAAGGGAGAATAATCATCCTGATCACAGATCTTTCAACTATCACAATTATGAAAATCTGTCCTCATTGCCATCAAGAAAATCCTGACCAGGCAAAGTTTTGTCTCGGTTGCGGCACCAAAATCAGTCCTTTGCAAAAGGAGACTGGATCCGAATCTGCTGATCAGGGAGAGCGTCGGCAGATGACCCTGTTTTTTTGCGATCTGGTGGATTCCACCCCGCTTTCTGAACGCATGGACCCGGAAGATTACCGTCAGATGATCCTCGATTACCACGATGTGGCCGAAAAGGTGATCAACCTCCATGGTGGGAAAGTAGGCAATTATATCGGAGACGGCCTGCTGGTCTATTTTGGCTATCCAAAAGGTTTGGAAAACTCAGCGATCACAGGGGTCCAGACGGCCATAGAGGTCATTGAAGCCCTGGATGAAGTGAGGCAACGCTGGGAGGACCCGGAGGCCAATATCTACATCAGGATTCGTGTGGGCATGCACACCGGACTGGTCATCGTAGACGATCATCTGGCCCTTGGCGAGACGGTCAACCTGGCCGCACGCCTCGAGGGCCTGGCTCCTCACAATGGAATCGTGGTTAGTCCGCAGACGCTGGACTTGATCAAAGGCTGGTTCAAGGTCAAAAGCATTGGGAAAAAGTCACTCAAAGGCATCAGCGAGCCCCTGGAAGTCTTCGAAGTAACCGGTGAAACGGGAGCCAGGACCCGTCTCGACATCTCCAAATTCAAAGGCCTTTCTCCCTTGGTGGGACGCGAAGACGAACTCAAAAGACTGCGCAAGAGTTGGGCCCTTGCCAGAGATGGAAAAGGAAGTTCCCTCATGCTCCTGGGCGAGGCCGGGATAGGAAAGTCACGACTTTCAGATAAACTGGAAGCAGAAATTCAGCGTGATCCGGGAAATCTCTTGCTCGAAGCACGCTGCTCAATGCATCATACTAACAGTGCTTTCTTTCCCTTGCTGGAAGTCATCGAGACGGATCTACTGGGCATCAGGGCATCGGATGAGAACCTGCAGCGAATAAATAAACTCAAGCGCTTTTTCAAGGAGCATGATTTGGGCAGTGAGGAGATGATTCCTTTGTTGGCCGAATACCTGGGAATCTCCTCGGAAACTTACCCACCTTTACAAATAAGTCCTTTTGCGAAAAGGGCAAATATCATGGCAGGCATTTCTGACGTTTTTCTTCAACTCGCAAGCGAAAAGCCCCTTCTGATGGTTATTGAAGACCTGCATTGGGCAGATGCATCCACTCTTGAATGGCTGCAATCCTTTAAGGCAGAACTGGCAGACAAGACCCTGTTTCTGCTGTGCACTGCTCGTCCTCATCCAAAAGGGGAACCGAAAAAATTCCCTTCTATCAAGACTGTTGACCTCAACCGGCTCGATGCTGATAACATGAAACAAATCTGCCTCCACCAGGCCCGAGGAAAAAGACTTCCAAAAGAGGTGCTCAATAAGATTGTCGAAAAAACCGAAGGCGTACCCCTGTTCGTAGAAGAATTGACCAAAATGGTCCTGGAATCGGATCGCTTGCAGGAAAAAAAAGATCACTATGAGCTCATTGGACCTCTGTCAAAAATGGATATTCCTTCCACCCTTCAGGATTCCTTACTGGCTCGTTTGGACCAGCTCAAAGATGTCAAAGACATTGTACAAATGGGCTCCGTGATCGGTCGTGAGTTCTCTATGGCTATGTTAGCAGCAGCGCTTCCTGAAGAGAGAAAAAGACTGAAAGATAACATCGAAAAGCTGCTGAATGCTGAAATATTCCAAAAAGCCGAAAAAGATAATGAACCTGGATATCAGTTCAAACACGCCCTGATACAGGATACGGCATATCGGTCCATGCTCAGGACCCGCCGCCGGCAAATGCACCAGAAAGTAGCCTCGGTACTCATAGAGAAGTTCAATGAGGTATGTGAGACCCAGCCCGAGCAGCTCGCCTATCACCTGACAGAAGGAAATCAACCCGAACTGGCGATTCCGCAGTGGTTAAAGGCCGGGCAACTCGCTAAAATGACCAACGCTTCCCAGGAGAGTATTGCCCACCTGAAAAAGGGCCTGGAATTGTTACCCGAACTTAATGATGAAACGGCAAGAAAAAATCTCGAACTGGACCTGTTATTGACTCTAGGCGGAACTTATATGGTATCGCATGGATTCCCTCATCCATTGGTAAAAGAAACCTTTAACACCGCAAGAGATATAGCCCAATCCCTAGCGGTGAGTCCCAAGCTGGCCCTTATTCAAATGGGTCTGCTGGGTTATTACTTCAACACCGAAGATTATGCGTCCTTTGATGAATTAGCCGATCACATGATGACCCAAGCTGAAGATCCTGATAGCGGTTACTGGTTCGAATTAATCTCTACCCATTTCAAGGGAGTCGCTCTTGTTCGAGGCAACTTTGCTGAAGGAAACAGGCATTTCCAACATACCACTAATATGTTCGATCCATCAAAGCCCTTTAGGTGGGAACTTACACCGAGCGGATACCTTCCGTTTGCCACGAAAGGATGGTGGATGATCTGCTTGCAGGTCATGGGGTTAAACGACCAGGCCAAGAGAATTTCAACGGAACACCTGAATTCGAGGGAGGAATATAGGGATTCTGATTCCATGACGCTTTACCATATTCATACGTTTCCGGCTTTGTACTACCTGGAAGCCAGAGAATGGAAAACAGCCCAAATCATTATGGAAAGGTATCTTCCTATTGTAAGAAAATTTGGAGACCCTGTATTTATTCTCACGGCTGAGGTCTACTATCACTTAGCCCTTTCATTTCAAGGACAGAAGCCCTCCTTTGAAAAGGTGGTTCAGATGATGGATGTCTGTTTTGAGATCGGCTTCAAGGCTTTTGCAGTAACCATGTCGTCTTTGGTCGCAGAAGGATATCTAAATGCAGATGACCCGGGTTCTGCACTAAGCTGGATTGAAAAAATTCTGGCACACGCAGAACAAACAGGGACTCATTTCGCAACAGCCGAATTGAACAGGCTGAAAGGAAGGAGTCTGAAGTTACTCGGCAAACCCGATGAAATTGTCGAACACCAATACAAAAAGGCCTTCGATCTGGCCAGAAAACAGGAGGCGAGGACCTTTGAAATCCGGGCTGCCATGGATTTGGCTCTCCTTTGGGATCAGAAGGGACAGGGCAAAAAAGCTCACACCCTTCTTAAAAACAGCTATGAAGGGTTCACCGAAGGGTTCGATTCGGTGGATCTGGTTAAAGCGAAATCCCTGCTTCAGTCACTCGAGGCGCCTACCAAAACTTGACGAAGGTCAATAATTGCATTGACCACGGTTAATGTTTTTTTGACCTGTGCCCCTTATTTTTAGATTGATCAATATTTCAACTCCTCTCAACTTTGGGGATTGAGCTTATTTCCAGGTCATGAAAGAAGATGCCGGCAAAAAAAAGAAAAGACCTCTGTTCTGGTTCTACCTCATGCTCTTTGCTATATTGTTGATCTCCTTTTTGACTAATACAGGCAACAAGATCCCGGAAATCAGTTGGCTCGAATTCGAGCGAGACATGCTCAGTCAGAATCAGGTGGAAAAAATTGAAGTCGTCAATCAGTCGGTTGCCCTGATTTATATCAAACCCGAAAAAATCTCAGATTCCCAGACCAAATCCCTCCAGGATCGACTCTATGGATCCGCGCCCAGGCCCCAGTATACGATCCGGTTGGGGTCCCTTGAGAGCTTTGAGAGAAAACTGGACGAAGCCCAGAAGGAACTGGCGCCCGAAAATCGCGTGCAAATTCGATACGTTGACCGCTTTGACTGGACCAGTCTTCTCGCCTGGGTCATGCCCCTGGTGTTTCTGTTCCTAATCTGGATTTTCATCCTGGGACGAATGACCACCAGAGGAAGAGCAGGCTCCATGTTCAATTTTACAAAATCCACGGCCAAACTCACGACGAAAGAGACAAAAAGCAGCATCACCTTCGACGACGTCGCGGGGCTGAAGGAAGCCAAAACCGAAATCATGGAAATCGTCGATTTTCTAAAAAATCCCGAACATTACACCCGATTGGGTGCCAAGATTCCCAGAGGCGTAATGCTCGTCGGACCTCCTGGAACCGGGAAGACACTTCTGGCCAAAGCTGTTGCCGGAGAGGCGCAGGTTCCTTTCTTCTTCCTCTCCGGGTCTGAGTTTGTCGAAATGTTTGTCGGAGTTGGAGCCTCCCGGGTAAGAGATCTGTTCAAACAGGCCAAGGAGCATGCGCCCAGCATCGTGTTCATCGATGAAATTGACGCTGTCGGGCGTGCTCGAAACCGGGCCAATGTCTTTCAGGCCAATGACGAACGAGAAAATACATTGAACCAACTCCTGGCCGAACTCGATGGTTTTGGCGTCAATACGGGAGTAATAGTCCTGGCGGCGACCAACAGGGCCGACATCCTTGACAAGGCCCTCTTGCGCCCAGGTCGTTTCGATCGACACATCTATCTTGAGCTGCCTTCCCAAAAAGAACGCATCGAGATTTTCAAGGTCCACATCCGACCCCTCAAGTTGGCGGATGACATCGACCTGGAGAACCTGTCCAAACTGTGCCCCGGATTCTCAGGTGCCGACATCGCCAACATTTGCAATGAAGCTGCACTGATCGCCGCACGAAAGAAAAGTGACAAGGTGCATCAAGCCGACTTCATGCAGGCGCGAGATCGAATCGTGGGTGGCATCGAACGAAAAAACAAGATTACTTCGGCCAAAGAGAAGGAGATCATTGCTTACCATGAGGCCGGCCATGCCGTGGCGAGCTGGCACCTCAAGCACGTCGACTCGCTCATGAAGGTATCGATTATCCCCAGGGGGAAATCCCTGGGTTCGGCCTGGTACCTTCCGGAGGAAAGACAAATTGTAACCAAAAGCCAGTTCATCGACCAGATTTGCGCCTCCCTGGGCGGTCGGGCAGCTGAGGAGATTGTCTTAGGTGAGGTTTCCTCGGGAGCGCTGGACGATCTCGAAAAAGTCACCAAACAGGCTTATAACATGGTAGCCTTTCTCGGTCTGGATGAGGAAATCGGACCCATCAGCTACTATGATTCCACGGGTAAGAACGAGCAGATGCTCGTCAAACCCTACAGCGAGGAAATGGCGCAAAGCATAGACCGGGAAGTACACCAGTTGATCACATCGGCCTATGAGCGGACAAAGGAGCTCTTGCTGGAACACAGCAATGAGCTCGAGGCTCTTAAGCGCCTGCTTATAAAAAAGGAAGTGGTTGACAAAGAGGACCTGGAGGAAATCATGGGAAAAAGAAACGCATCCCTTCACAGGGAATCATTAAACTAAAACCAATGCATTATGAAAGAAGAATTGATTTTTAACACCGACTTGCATTTCGAGCATGAAACCTGGAACAGGGAACTCGACTTTTGGCAAGATGAACTGGAGTCCTTTCAAAACAGGCTCAATGAGATGGTCATGCGATTTACCGACAAATACGTATATGCGAATGTTGAGAAGTTTCAGAACCAACTGAGCATTCATGAAGGAGTCATGAACTCAATCCGAAACCAGATCCAGATGCACGAGTCAAATATCGCCGATCACTACCGTAAGAACGAGGATTCGATGAATCGTGAGATGGTTAAAAAACACCTGGAGATCAGGAATCGCATGGAGAACCAGAGAGACATCATCAGCGAAATGAAAAGGAACCTGTTCTCATTTCTGACGGAATATTTGTAGATTTTTGTCAGACATGGAATATTTTGTCGCAAGGGATTCGGTGGTAAGAAGGATCTGGGGCAGAAGTGACATCATTCTTTTCATCTTTGCCGGGGCCTCAGCGGAATTCGCCCTGAACAAAGCGGTGGACTGGTTGTACTTCACCGGGAAGCTTCCCTCCGACCCTCTGGGCCGATTATTCTCAACTGTGAGCTACGCCCGGGAGATTGTATTCTCTACCCGAGAGGATGCCCTTTCAGCCATCGACAAGATCAAAAACATACATCAGGTCGTCGAGCAGGATCGCGGAGGCAAGATTCCTGACTGGGCCTATCGCGACGTGCTTTTTATGCTGATCTACTATTCAAAAGCGGCTTTTGAGTTGCTCGAACGAAAAATGAATCCGTCGGAAAAAGAAGAATTGTACCAGGTCTTCTACCAGGTAGGTAAACGCATGGAACTCAAAGAGCTTCCCGTAAACTATCTCGATTGGCTGCCCGTGCGCCAGTCGCACCTGGAACATGACCTCGAAAATAGCCATTACAGCATCGATCTTTTCAAACAATACCGAAAGCACCTGGGAACGTTCAGGTACAGGGTATTGATTGAAGCACAGAAGCTGGTGGTTCCAAAAAGAGTGATTTCACTACTTGGATTCAGCAGCCTTCTTTGGTTGCAACCAGCGGTTCCATTCTATAAATTCAGCAAACAGTTGAGACTGGACGGATTGATCAAAAATCTTCTGCTTCCTTCAGACTATCAAGCACAGATTCAGGCTCTGGATGTCGTGTCTTAGTGATTTCACCACAGTTCGACTCCTGATCACGGAGATATTCCGACCCCGTATGAAGTAGCATCCCTGCCCTGTTACAAACTCTATCAAGGTAAGGCATACTCGTGCTTGAAGCTTTGCATGCAATCGGATGCAGGAGCCTGAGAAGGATCATCCAGGAACTCCTTGAACATCATGATGGCGCATGGACCGCTGTCAACAGGAGAGTGCACTACATTGTCGAAAAGGTAGAGATACGAATTCTTCTGACCTTTGGCCAACGTTGTGGCATAGCTTGGTTTGCACAGGTGGTCAAATTTGCCGCCCATGAGCAATAGTGGAGTTTCTGTTCGAATTTCATCCGGATCAACTCCCGGAGCCACGGGCCATGCTTTGATAGCTTCCCTGTAGAAATAAGGGCCGAACAAGGAGAGACTGGCTCCCTTGATTAGCTCCTCATATTCTGATCCTTCCAGCCAATGTCGGGGTTTCACATCATAAGTCCCTGAAAGAAATACGCTGAGGGAAAGACCTGAGCTGAATTCAGGAATCGGAAAGATAAGTCCCGGATTCTGTTCGATTTCCTCGTAATTTCCTTCGCAAATCTTGCTCAACGAGCGAGGCAGCTGGGTATTAAAATAAAGTTGATGAAACAGCCATAGAGCCACTCGATTGCCGTTCAGCACTACCTTATATTTACTATTGTTCGGGCCATACATGAGATTCAGGGTGTCGGGGGTCTTATTCAGCGATGAGATCTTTCCTAGGAATCTTGTCTTGAGATTTGGATAGGAACTTAGAAGCTCAGCATCCTCCTCAACCGCCTGAAAAGCCTGCTCCAGGGCATCGGTCATCCCCACATGCATATCATACGCAGATCGATAAATGTTAACGGTACCGTTCAGGGCCGCACTGCTAAGGCGATCGGGGTGATATAAAAGCATGTATTGAACGAGCACTGTACCATAGGAACTTCCGAACATCGAAAACGTATCATATCCTAACTGGGTCATGACATAGGCAATCTCGTGGGTCATCTCTTCGGGATTCATGGCAGACAGGTCATAGCCCTGAACAGTGAATCTGGCATGAGCCTTTTCAAGCGCCTCTGCATATAGATCTATTGTCTCATCAACTCCTACATTTTGATCCAAAATAGAAAACTGAACATTTTCAATTTCGGGAATATGGAGATAGGGCTCGGAGTACTTCAGCCCGCGCGACTCGATGATCACCACGTCGCGATCCTCAAGGAAAAGATCACCTAAACCACCCGCAAAACCGGGTACGAAGTCATCGAGGTAAGACAGTCCGGGCCCTCCTGCACAAAGAACCAAAGGATCCTTTGTCACCTCTCCACGGCTTTTAAATATTCCAACGGCCAGTTTGAAAGCGGGGCCTGACTGAACTTGCGCTCGCTGAGGAACCTTGATACGACCAAATACGAACTTCCCATCTGCCTCGAGCTCTTTGGTTATCTCAAAAGGACTTTCTTCTTGGACGAACTTCCCCATTTCCGGAGACTGTTGTGGCCAGATCAGTTGCCCGGAGGAAATTAAAACAGTTGCCAAAAAAGCGAAAATTAGTGCGTATTTCTTCATGGTAAATGGATTTTAATTGATAGGAAGAAACGCCCAGGTCGATGAAGTGATGAAACCGTTTTGGCATTCAGTCAATTAGACGATAGCCCCCGGTTGGAGGTTACTTGAATAGTAATTTTATTGATACTGAAAAATTCGCAAAGGCCTGATCGATGAGAATCGATTATGGAAGGGCACTTGATCGAATTCATCGATTATTGGAAAAGTTGGATGCCGAGATAGAAACAAAGAGTCTATGAGCTCTCAATAAAGGTTATTATCTTACTGGAAAACTGCCCGAAAAGTCGTAAATTTAATAAGCAAATACACCCTAAAAATTTTGTGATATGTGCAGATTTGTGGCCTACCTCGGCAAGCCCATCTTTGCGGATGAGCTGATCATGAAACCTGGGAACTCATTGATGAAACAAAGTTATCACGCCCTTGAGGCAGAGATAACGGTCAACGGAGATGGTTTTGGGCTGGGCTGGTACAACCACGCCCGAAGGGATGAGCCTGCCCTGTACAGGTCGATCCGTCCGGCATGGAACGATGAGAATCTTTCCTACAACGCCCCCATGATCTATACCAATTGCCTTTTCGCCCATATTCGGGCAGCGACTCAGGGTGGGGTCTCCATTCACAACAGCCACCCCTTTCAGTACAGGCAATTCCTGATGATGCAAAACGGGGGCATCCTGGAGTTCAAAAAGATCAAGCGCAGGATGATAAACCTCCTGGACGAAGAGGTCTTCAACTGGATCGACGGTCAGACCGACACACAATATATCTTCGCCCTTTTCATTACCCTGGCAGAGAGACGAAGAAAGGATAAGGAAAAACTAAGCTTTGATCAGCTTCACAGTTGTTTGAACGAGACCTTTGCCATTATTGAGGACCTCAAAAAGGAAGTCGGGGTGGACGCCCCCTCGCTCTACAACCTGGTGCTGACCGATGGCAAAGCAATGATCGCGACTCGTTACAGCACACAACCCGAAGTTGAAACCCGATCCCTGCACCTCGCCATGAATGCCCAATGCTACATTTGTGAGGAGGGCAACCTCACCCTGAAAGATAAGAATCAGGAAAAAAGGGGAGTCCTGATCAGTTCAGAAGTACTCACAGAAGACAAGGCGCTGTGGACTGAGGTTCCTGAAAATCACTTCATCATGGTCGAGGAGGACCTTACGGTGCGATTGAAAGAGTTGGATTGATTCTTTTTATTCGATAAATTCTTTTTGTGTCTGGGAAAGTAATTAAGCCCTTTCGTCCATGTGGGGTCTCATTTGATCAATCTTTGGCTTATTTTCCATTCACGAATATCTTACTTAAGAACCACTTAATTTAATTAAACAATCATGAAAAAATTCTTTACATGCATTTTTCTTCTCGCCTTTTTGCTTGTCAGCGGACAGGAGAGTTACTGGACCAATTACAGCTTCATCGTGAAACCCGAAAATGAGGCTACCGTAGTGAAATTGATCGACGATTATTTCAAGGAGCACAAGTTCGAGGGGATTACGGTCACCTTGTATGCGAACCACTTCCACGACGAGGGAAATTCTCAGACCCACGTGATCGGTTTTTCGGGCTCCTTGGATGCCATGGGCAACCTTTATGCCACAGCGGGTGGAGACGCCTGGGATTTACTGAGTTCCCGACTGGATCATTTCATCAAAGACGGAGCTGGTGCGAGAATGGGTGAAGTGAAAAAATACTACGGAGATACGGATGGAGACTATCCAATACAACGATATTACATCTTGGACGTCGAAGACGCCGGTGCATTCATGTCAAGCATGGACAAATTCAATGCGGATCAGCCTCCTAAAGGCGTTGTGATCTGGGGCAATATCACCTCCGGAATTTCACCACATGGAGAAAACTATTGGGTCCTGGTCGGGTTCAAAGACTTCAAAGGAGCCATTGGAGGCGCCAGAGCCGGTCTCACGGATGAGCAAAAGGCCTCCCGGGATGCCAGTTGGAAGATATTCGATGAGACTAACGGCGGCGTAAAGCTTGTTCGTTCAGGAATGCGTGTCCGGGTTGGACAATGGTAGGATAAAAATCACTTCAACGGACGGATGCCCTGGGAGGTCATTTTAACCTCCCTGATGCTTCCGTCTTCGTGGTAATACAGGTAGTCGGCACAGACCCGTCGTTCATAAGGACTTGGGCCTTCAATATGATAGAAGAGATACCATTGGTCCTCAATTTCAATGATCGAGTGGTGAGAATTGCGGGAGTCATTGTCCAGGATGATGCCCCGGTATTCAAAGGGCCCGTAAGGTGAGTCGGAGGTGCTCCCCGGCTCATCCGTTGAGGGATAGATCCAGTATTTGCCGTCCCAAAAGTGGATCGAAGGATCAGCGTGAAAATCTGGTAATATCGGTTTCTGAGCCTGTAACAGGACGGGGGAAAAAACAAAAATTAGGACGAAAAGGAATTGTTTCATCTGTTTCTACATCCAGCCCAGTCCTTTAAGTGCCCATGACGAATTCCAAATTTTGATTGCGCTCTCCACGAGGCCTGCATTGTTCATTTTCAAAGCAAACACATAATGAGAATGCGCTGTTTTGTTGGTCGGGGGCACCGGGCCTCCTTCCCCCGAATGTGTAGCGGTGAAAGTAGCAAAGATCAAAGCCGTGTTGGTCGCTTCATCAAGAGCTTTGGCATGAATCTCAAAACTGCTTCCAGCCAATGCGGTATTGCCAAGACCCGCCATCCATTCCACGTAATCTTTGATTTCATTCACCTCGGCCAAAGGATCCGCTTCGCAAGTGAATTTGCCGTTTCCGTCAACATAATCTTTGCAAGCTTCCCATCCTTTTGCAGATTCACAATTGCTGAAGAAGGTTACGGCATTTTCCAATAAATTCATGATGTTTGGTTTAGATAGTTAATGATAGTCTTAAAGTTACGGATTTAAAATTTTATATCTTTAAACACCATGATAAAGAAAATAAAATCAACCTTCTTCGCTTCATTTGTATTGCTGTCTTCCCTTGTGTTTTCGCAATCCAAAAAAGAGCTGGTCAATGAGTTGAGTGGACTGATCCAAAACAGGAACCGGCAAGCTGAGGTTTTCTACGTCGACTATACCGGAAAGCTGGATATCAATGGCAATCAGATTCCCCTGAGTCAGGTGGGCATGTACTACAGTGATAAGAAAGGGCCCATGCTCGTTTTTCAGTGCTTTATGAAAACAAAGGTCAACTGCATCCAAAAACCTAAAAACAATCATAGCTTTGAAATTTTTTCGGTTCCGATGGACGACAAGGAAAGTGTAGACCGGGCCATGGAGATTATCAATCAGCTGAAATAGTAAAAGCTCATTCTTTACGGATCAACAAGTCCTTTCGCCTGGCGTAAAAAATCAGTGCCAGTGTAGCCGTCAAATAGATCAGGAAAATCCAAAAGGTTTTCATGTTCCCGGTAAATTCTGGCAAGATCGGCAGGTAGTTAAAGGCAGCGTTGGCTCCCATATGAGCGAGGATAGAGGTAAGTACGCTACGAGTGTAATAGTATATCCAGCTGATGAAAAGCGTCCCGAGAATTACCCAAAGCAAAAAGATAAGGAAGTTCATTTGCTGGGGAACCCCGGTTCCGATCAGATACCCCGGGAAATGCCATAGTCCCCAGATCAAACCCAGGATCAGGCTTGATTCAAACACGCTGAATTTGTTCAGCAACCGTGGCAGCAAAAACCCGCGCCAGCCATATTCTTCTCCGACAGCAATCAAGAAAATAACCAGGAATTGGGGCATCAGCTGTGTGCTTCTCAATCCAAACCCGGAAAAATCAAAATTCATAGAGGTGAGAACCGCCAAACCAGCAAGAGCAGGCAACCCAAAAAGCGAAAGAAAAAGGCATTTTAGACTCAGTTTCCTGACTGTCTGAACTACGAACAGGTCATAAATACCCTTCCTTCCTTTTGAGATAGCCGTAAGGACAAGTGCCACGAGCGACGGAGTGAATACCGAGAGTATGGACAGGTTGGGTTCACCAAGGTCATAGGCGGCAAAACAGATCAACGAGCTGAGGGCGATTGCAATAGCCGAGAAGGTAATGATTTCAACATTTCGGATGTTTTGAAAAGCCCTTGATTCTCTCATTTGTCAGGAGTTGCGAAAATTGGTGAATTTAGATTTCTATTCTCTACTCTATGACTACTTAATGAAACATCAAGTTACATCGTGTCAAACGATGATTTTATTGAACCGTAGCATAGACTGTTTATTTTGTATCTTGAGCAAACAACTAACAAAATCAAATCTCAACTCATGAAACAGAATCAAAAACCAACCGACCGAAGAGACTTCATCAAAAAAACATCCTTGCTTGCATTTGGAACCAGCAGCCTTATGGCATTCTCGAATTCCTCGAGTTCGTTTTCAGCTTTTGCTGACGAACGAATCAATATTGTCGGGCCTAAAGAGGGGTATACCCCTCAAATTGGGACCCTGGTTTCCATGCTCAATTGGATGCGCATGGTAATTTTGTATCCTGTAGAAGGCATGAGCGTTAAGGACCTGGACTATCTTGTGGACGACAAAGCCAATTCCGTAGGAGCCATGTTGTGGCATTTGGCAGCAACGGAACGATTCTATCAGATCCACACCTTCGAAGGAAAGAAATGGGGAGACTGGAGCAAAGAGGACGATGAGCTATGGAGCACAGCCATGGGTCTGGGAGACAATGCGCGCAAAGAAATCAAGGGAAATGACCTGGAGTTCTATCTGGATAAACTTGAATCCGTCCGTGCTCATACCCTTGAAGAATTGGCTAAAAGGGATGATGACTGGCTTATGGCCGTTGATGAGGAATGGCCCTGGGGCCCGACCAACAATTATTGCAAATGGTTCCATGTATGTGAGCATGAGTCCAATCACAATGGTCAGTTCAAATTCATCAAAAGCAGGCTTCCTTCAACCTGAGAAAACCATGAAAAAACTTCTCATTTTACAGATGCGGCCCGAAGATGAGACCTGTCACAGTGAGTTCGAGGCCATTTTGAAGGTGGGGCAGATCGACCGGGAAGATGCGGTGCAAATCAGGGTTGAGCAGCTTGAAAAGTTTAATCTAGATCTGAAAGATTACAGTGCGATCATTGCCGGAGGCAGCCCTTTCGACGTTTCGTCCCGGGAGTATAAAAAAAGTGAGGTTCAAAAAAATGTGGAAGCATTTTTCAGTGACTTGTTCGACCAGGTGATCCCTTTGGATTTTCCCTTTTTGGGCATTTGTTCGGGCAACGGGCTCCTCGGAAATTACTACGGCACAAACATATCCCGTCGCTATGGAGAAGGGATCGGAAGCGTTTACATCGCCTTGACCGAAGAAGCAGAAAAAGATCCTTTGCTAACAGGTTTACCCCAAGAGTTTTTGGCCCTGGTCGGACATAAAGAAGCCTGCGATGATGTGCCTGAGAATGCGGTGTTGTTGGCGTCCTCTAAAACCTGCCCTGTTCAGATGTTTCGCATAAAGAACAACGTCTATGCGGTTCAATTTCACCCCGAAGGAGATGAAGAGGAATTCATTCTTCGCATCAAAGTCTACAAGAACTACGGGTATTTCCAACCCGATCAGGCGGATCAGCTGATCGCAGCGCTCAAGGATGTTCAAACCCCGGTACCCAAGGAAATACTCAGGCGCTTTGTTGCGAAATACCATGCGGAGTAGCGCATTGTAGATATAGAGAGTATAATTTATAAAAATTAAATCATGTTTGTTGGACATTTCGCTGTTGGCCTTTTAGCCAAAAAAAATGAAGACCAGCCTTCCCTGGCTATGATGTTTATAGCTGTTCAATTGCTGGATTTGCTCTGGCCCGTTTTTATCCTCCTGGGTATAGAAACCATGTCTATTGATCCAGGAAATACAAGGCTGACCCACCTGGATTTCGAGTATTATCCTTATTCTCATAGCCTTCTTATGGCAATTGTGTGGAGTTTGGCGCTAGGCTTGGGTTATTTCCTGTTCACAAAAAACAAGAATGGATCAATGCTACTTGGGGCACTGGTATTCAGTCATTGGATACTGGATTTGATCACGCATCGACCTGATTTGCCTCTCTCCCCTTTTACAGACATAAAAGTGGGGTTTGGTCTTTGGAACTATCCAGTTGTCGAGATCATTCTTGAGTTACTGATCTTTGGTTTGGGCGCCTTTCTGTATTATAAGTCCCCTTGCTTCAAACGGAAAATAGCATTCTTGTTGTTGATGGCTTTTCTGTTGATTGTCCATTTGATGAACCTTTTTGGACCTCCCCCACCCGATACCATGGCAGTTGCCTGGTCTGCCAACCTCATGTGGCTCATCGTTCTCTGGGCCTGGTGGATCGAGAGAAAACCTCCTACTCGATCCAGCCCATGATGGCGTTGGCAACGAACCGGGGCTCAGGAGGCAGCGAATAGATGTCTTTTTCGTAGTTCTTGTTGTAGGGTGAGATGTTCATGACCTTACCATCGACGACCAGGGTGCTGCTTCCTCCCGGATCGAAGCCCATGGCCTTGTGCATGCCGAACTTCAAAAGAATGTCGGCCATA
Source organism: Flavobacteriaceae bacterium (assembly GCA_024644725.1). Classification (GTDB taxonomy): domain Bacteria; phylum Bacteroidota; class Bacteroidia; order Flavobacteriales; family Flavobacteriaceae; genus Lutimonas. The sequence goes on from JAHEHE010000028.1 coordinate 26,759, forward strand.
TCGAAATGGGTGGCGCCCACCGACTCACGGATTCTTCCATTCACCATAAGGACCATGAGCTTCCCTTCTTTTGTGATTCCCACAGCGATCTTGGGCCCGCGCATGTCAGTAAAATCAAGACGGGCCGCCTGTGTACGGATGGAATTCGCGGTTTTCCAGCCCTCCTCCTCCATGTTCAGAATCTGCTTTCCTTGGTCGATGAGCATTGGGCCCGCTTCTATGGCATAGGATATTTCTTCCCAGCGGTAAGGCTTTTCAACAGGCTCCAGCATTTGAATTGCAAGTGACTTGTCTTCTTCAAACATTTGGGGCACAAACAACTTTTTAGGCACCGAGAGAGTCACTCCCACGGGAATCAACGGAACTTGCTCCCCTGATTTTGTAGGAATGACTTGTTTAACCTTATTTCCGGCTACCCGCACGATGACGTTCCCATCTCCGGGGATGCTTTCCTCTTGAAAAGACAGGTCGTAAAAACTAGCCTCAGTGGTGCTGTGCCGATTGTAGTTCGCTGAAGAAAACTCAAGGGCATCGGATTCTGCTTTTACAAGGAATCCGGAGCGACTGTTGACTTTTCTGATGTCCACTTCGCCGTTCTTGTATATGATGAAAGCCGGCTTGTTGAAAAGAGGTGGGCAAAAAACCTTGCCGTCCATGATCAATAAACCCAGGGGTGAACCGATGTAGGTCTCGGGCAATCCGAGCTTGCCCACCAGTTCGGGATTGAGAATATAACCTCCGTTCCAGGCCAGTTCAATTTTATGTGGGTTTTTGCTCTTTTTTCGATATTCCTTGACCAGGGCCGGTACATTCTTGGGTTTCTTTTTGGCAATGTGAGCCGCGAACTTCCAATTGAATTCCCGCGTATCTACCAGGGCTGACACCCCACTCCAGGGCAATCCGTCTTCGTAAACGCCTGAGGCGAATGACGACTTCACGCGTACAACTTCCTCCCCCTCTTTCAACTCGTCCTTGATCTGCTTCAGAACCTTTACCACGGGGGTCCCTTTATCGGTTGCGTCCTCTGTTATCCTTCGAAACAACTCTTCTTCCCCAATCTTCTCCCGGAGGTCTTTGAAAAGTTCGCTTTTCAAGGCTCTTTCAAAATCTTTGGCCGTCTGAACGGGGGTAGGATAAGCAAGTGTCGTACGTACACCTGCCGGTACAAACTGAATGAAACCACTGTCTTTGGGTATGCCCATGATCTTGGCAGTCAACTGATGCCCGACCTTTCCGATGTGGAAATGGTCGATCTCAATGATGTCGGTCATCATTGCAGCATATTCCCCGTTGGTTACTAGAAATCCTTTGGCCTCTTTGATCTCACGCAGTATTTTAACGGCCTTAGCCCCCATTTGAGGGAAATGAACTCCTTCTGACCATTGTCGTGTTTCCACGATCTGAACCACACCGCTCCTGTATAACAGACCTAACTCAGGCTCCTGTCCGCTCTCCAGGTACTCCTGAATATTCGCGCTGGAAAACCATTTTGTGATCCGGGGCTCATGGATGAAAATATAGACCTTCTCCAAATGCTTCCCTCTTTTTTCGAGAATCTCTGCTGTAAGCTCTTCCTGAATGGACAGCTTAAGCTGGGCGCGGATCGGTTGCAACACAAAATACTCCAGCTCATGCTTGATGTAGCGTCCCGGAAAATACCCCTTGGGCACATTTTCCTTCAATCTGCGCGTCAGCATCTTTCGGTTGTCGATCCCCAGGAAATTACTGTTGGTCAATTGGAACAAAGCGAGCTCCCAGTCAGCAAAGAACTGCGGTGCCAGGGTCAGGTCACCCAGGTTCTTTGGTTTAAACACATCATTGTAGATCATATTGACCAGCCCTGTCAACTCCTGGTAGGTGAAAGCCTGGTAGGCAAAGGATACTTTATTCCTGTGCCTGTAAGCCAGTGCGTGGTCGTGTCGTATTGAGATCTCCCCGTCCACATACCTGAAAATATCATCGATGGCATTGTAATATTCATGAATGAGTTCCAGATCCTTGTTGACCATATCCGGAATGTCGTTTTCCATCATCCGCGCATAACGCATGACCATACCCCGGGTCAATTGCTCCTCAACCCTGAAAAAACTTGGGTCTATCAACGATTTCAGATAGAGCATAAAAGCGAGGCGACCATACCCTGGCAGATAGTGACGGGTTTTTCGATTGAGAATCGCATCGAGATCCTCATTGGTGAAGTTGACCAACTTGTTGTAGGATTTCAGCAGGTGGTCGAGTCGAGGGGAGACTTCTGACGTGTTGGCAGCCAGCTGCAAATGCAGTCGCTCCAGGACATAGCGGATGTTCTTCTCCAGCGACTCCAGGCTGAAACGCTCCTGGATCACGTTTCGGTTGTGCGTTACATCGATCATCCGGTTCTGGGGATAGAACACGTGATCGCATATGCTCTGAGCCAATCGCTTCGGAACCTTGGAGCCTTTGAACTCCAAAACCTTCAGACGATGCTCTTCGTCCAGGTGACGCCCGATGACCTCGTCATAGACCTCCCGGGGTTCGTATTGCCTGCAAAAAATTGGGGTGCCACAGGCTGCCGCTTCAATGATCGGAAGACCCCGACCTTCGGTCTGACTGGGCAGCAGGATCAAAGAAGCCACGTCATACAACTGCTCGATGTCCAGAGGCTTTTTGTACTTTTTCTTGAATTCATTCTTGTCGAACTCGCTGAACAGGAACCCGAGAAGAACACGGGTCCTGAATTCTTTAGGCAGCTTTTCGAGGAACTTGTTGAAATCCCGCTTCAGGTCGTGGTAATAATCCTGCTGACCATGCGGGATCGGCCCGGAAACGATCAGAGACAGCTTCAATTGCGGGTTCGTTATGAATTTCTCATAAAAAGACTCATAAGAAAACAGCCGCTTGATCAATTTGAAATTGAGTTCAATGGATTTTCGGCTGATCACCCTTGTTGGCTGCAGAAATACAATGTTGTTGTTGACAAAATCAAATTTCTTGACCGTTTTGTATCCCAACAGTATGGGCTTCAGAGAGCGCTCGCTCTTGGTGTGACGCGCCGCCGTATGTACGGTAATCGTGTCTTTTTTATTGGCGAAAATGCTCGACACCTGCATGAAGGCCTTGATGATGTCCCGCTTGCTCATTCGGTGCGATTTCATGTCGACTGCCGTTCCGATCAGAGCCACGTTCGCCGGATTGTGACCGTTGACATTGATCAGGTGGTTCTGCTGGATCCGGTTGATGTTCATATTCATCCAGGAACGACTCTCCCAGGGGTAGACCATCTCAATCAATGAAAAGAACTCTCCCACGTGGGAATTGTGGAAAAAGAAATCTCTCGGTCCCCTTTTGAGGCCTTTCTTTTTGATCTCGACCTCGCGGCTGCCTCCTTCCCAATAAAAATCGTGGTTGTTGTTGATCACCGGAAGCCCGAGATACTCAGAGATCAATACCGTCGCCAGGGCCAGCGAGACATTCCCGGGATTTGAACAGACGTTGATCAGGTACAGAAGAGCAATGTCGTTTTCTTCGATGTAGTTGCCCAGGGCCTCAACGAGAAAGAGAACTTCGTTCCAGAACTTGCCGATCAGCTCATTGTATTCGACACTGCCGCGTTCCATTTTGATCTTGAAAAAGTCCTCGTAAAGCGGCCAGGCATCAAAGGCCTCCATCTCAGGGATCACCTTTTTGAAGGATCCTTCAGGGATCAACTCATCGGCTTCCTCTTTGATTTCCCCGGCTATGAAATGGATCGGAATCTCCGGATAGATGTTCTTGAAAGTCTTGGCATATTTTTCCGTTTCAACCGTTATCCCGTCTATGGTGTAATAAAAAGTGATAAAGGCAAGTCCTCCTTTTTCGAGGTACCGGTCAAAATCTTTGGCATCCCCCTCAAATGCCGGTTTGAATTTTCTTTCTTTGAACCGGTCCAGGAAGAGGCCCAGGTCAAACCAAGTGTTTATTTCTTCTTTGTTTAATTCTTCTAATACATCTTTGATCTTCAGTCTTCCTTTTTCAATCATTTATCTGTTCATTAAAACGTAAAAAGCGTGTTAAGTTTCTCTTCGAGCACCTCGTAGGAAAAATGCTTCTTGCCCACCTCAAAATTGTATTCGCCAATTTCTCGACAGCGCACCGGGTCGTATATGATCTCAGCCATTTGCTTTACTTTATCATCGGTCAAGTGGCTGTCTTCGATCATGACGGTTTCAAAGCCCTTGTTGCCGATGTCCTGCATGTAAACCGGCTTGTAGTTGTTCACAAAAATCGGCTTTTTTGCCAGGACGCACTCGACAAAAGCGTTTCCAAAACCTTCATACGTACTGAAATAGGTGCAGGCCCGACCATGCGCGTAAACATCCGACAGGTCTTTGTGATCCAGCACCTTATGGGATGCAAAAATCACCTGCCTCGAAAGATTCAGATCGTGGATCTGATCGATCAATTCGTTGAAGTATTCCTTGTTCTCGTCATCATGGTTGTTGCCCGTAATGACCAGTTTCAACTTGTCGTCGTTGAGCTTGTCGATCAGCGAAATCGCAGTTTCAATTCCTTTTCGGCGCACAATGCGGGTCACCTGCAGCAGGGCAATCTCACCTTCCCTGACGCCGACATCCCTCAGAAAGAATTCATTCTCCGGGGTCGGAATCCCATAGGGTCGGTTGAAATCCATGACGTTGGGCACCAAAAGTGCTTTTCTGCCAAAGCGATTTTTGAACGTTTCCACCCCAAAAGTATTGATCACAGCGTGCCTCACATCGGGAAGCAATAGCGGAAAGTTCTCATCCACGTATTGATTTACCTCCGGGTGAACCGACATGTAACGCTCACCGCGCTCCCAATGAAAGTCGTGATCGTGGCTCACTATGGGCAAGGCCGTCCGTTTGATGAGTTTTTTGATCGCCACCCCCATCGACAGCTGACAGGGAAGAGCCGAGGCGTTTTCCGACAGAATCACTTCAATCTTTTTTGCCTTGACCCAGCGAAGGAGCCTTTTCTCAATCATGTCCGACCATCTCTCGATGTGCTCCAGTAAAGGGTTCGGACCTTCATCCGGCTCGAAGAAAGCCTTGCGCTGCTCCCATTCCGCCTCCGCGGAAAAAAAGGACAGGGCCGGAAACAAGGTATGATGCTTGCGATCCATTTTCCAGGACTCAAATTCTCCGGACATGATAAACACCTCATGACCGAGCTTTTTCAATATGTCAATCCATTTCTCGGTCTCCAGGGCTACGCCATCCACACCTCCGATTCTACCAATGATAATACCTATTCTCATGCAAATTTCTTAGGGGGTTCGAATTCCCTAAAGATACATTTTTATCGAGACTAAGGCCCATTTCACAGGTAGTCTGGCAAAGAAATGTCACTTCGAAAATTTTGGCTTGGCATAATTCTCATTTTAAAAAAATGTTGCGAAATAATTCAGAAATCGACAACTCAGATACTTTCTGCTCGAATTATCCGTTATCAAAACTCGACCAAGAAACAGTAGAGTAGAAACTACAACATAAACAGGCCGTTCTTGAAAAGCCATATGAGTAGAGATCTTTAAAAAAT